>JACCWK010000231.1 GCA_013697655.1 Nitrosospira sp. | reverse complement strand
CACCATTATTGAAATAGAAGGAGAAAGCTATCGGAAAAAACAGAGCTTAAAAAAGTAACCCATTTCTTTTAACCAAAACCGGCCAGGGTAATTGTCGTCAACCGGTCAAGATAATTGACGCCGGACAACCGGTTTGGAAAGGTGCCTCTGAAAACCAGCATTGATTGCTTTTGTCCGGTCTTCCGCACGATTGAGTGCGGTGAGAGCAACGGCGGGTGTGTGCCCGCCATTACGCGCGGGCAGACTTCTTACGTTGCGAATGAACTGGTAGCCATCCATCTGCGGCATGCTGATGTCACTGACAATAACATCCGGCCTATGAATCTGTATCTGCTCTAATCCCTCGGCAGCGGTGCCCGCCACAACCACGTCGGCATGGTAAAGGGTCAGTATGAGTTTTGTGAATTCTCGAGCGTCTGGTTCGTCATCTAAAACCAGTACTTTTAGACCTGAAATCGCCGAATCGTTTCTATTCATATTAATTCCTATATGTCATAGACTGCATATGTCCGTTATCGCCAAACGAGTGCAGAGTAGGGGGTACGCTGTCTGGTTGCCAGCTTAATGTTGCGTTTAACCTCGAATTATTACTGTGCGTTTCCACACATTGCATTTTCCGCTACGGAGTTGCGACCACATTCTGTCTGCTGAATTGAACGGTGAAAAACCCGGTCCGCAGAGTCACCTACAGTCCGGGCGGGGACTACTCCTGTAAAGGCCATGACCCCACATGTACTATGTTACTGGATTGCCCAGGCTTTCCAATTGGACTGAAGTACATGTCAACTTGCGGGGTGAATAATGGGAGAGCTTTATAGGAACAGCTCATGTGGCAGAAGCGGGAGTCGTAAGGGCAGGATATTGATTAAAAATACTTAGGGGAGGGGTAAAACACCGGTTTTCAATAAGATAGCGAGCTTTTTTGGTACTGCCGGATGACCGAAATAGTAGCCCTGACCCTCGTCGCAATGCTGGGCCAGGAGAAAAGCGAGTTGTTCGGGTGTTTCCACTCCCTCTGCAACAACGCGAAGCTTAAGGCTTTTTCCCATGCTGATTATGGCACTGACGATGGCGGCATCGTCAGGGTTTTTGATTATCTGGTTCACAAACGACTTATCGATTTTTAGCGTATCGATCGGAAACCGCCTTAAATAACTTAAACTGGAATAACCGGTGCCGAAGTCATCGATCGCAAGCTTTATGCCCAGGTCTGCGAGCCCATGCAGTACTGTATTGGTAAAATCGGCATCCTGCATCAGGACGCTTTCAGTCAGCTCCAATTCCAGATAGCCCGGCTCCAGGGATGTTTCCTCGAGCGTGGCACGTATGTTTTCCAGAAAATCCGTTGCCCTGAACTCCAGTGCGGAGGTGTTGACAGCGACGATAATCGGTGGCAGCCCAGCCTCTCTCCACACCTGGGCCTGGCGACACGCTTCGCGGAGTACCCAGCGGCCCATCGGCAGGATCAGGCCGCCGTCTTCGGCGATGGGTAGGAACTGCGAGGGCGGCACCAGCCCGCGTTGCGGATGCTGCCAGCGGATGAGCGCCTCGACCCCAACAATCATGTTGCTTTGGAGATCTACTTTCGGCTGGTAGTACAGCACAAATTCCTGCCGTTCGAGCGCGCGGTGAAGACCAGCTTCGATTGACTGGCGCTGGACGGCTCGAACATTCATTTCCTGTTCGAAGAACTTGTAATTATTGCGCCCGTTTTCCTTGGCATGGTACATGGCGGTATCCGCATTCTTGATGAGCGTTTCCGCATCCTGGCCATCGTCGGGATAAGTGCTGATGCCAATGCTCACCGAGACGTGAAGCTCGAGTTGATCGATGAGGTGTGGAGCAGCCAGCGCAGTGAGTATTTTTTGTGCACTGAGCGCCGCGTCTTCTGCGTGCTTGATGGTGGAAAGCAGCACCACGAATTCATCCCCCCCCTGGCGGCTGACGGTGTCAGAGTGACGCACACAATCTGTCAGGCATTTCGCCACCGACTGCAGCAGCTGGTCGCCCACCGGATGCCCCAGGGAGTCGTTAATGTATTTAAATCGATCCATGTCCATGAATAGCACGGCAAGTCGCGTGCCTTGACGACGGGCCAATTCAATGGCCTGGCTCACTCGGTCCTGCAGGAGCATCCGGTTGGGCAAACCGGTGAGAACGTCGTGATGGGCCAGATGATGCAGCTGAGCTTTGGTGGTTTCGACCTGCTCGGCCAGCTTTTGGGCTTCAATGACGGAGATGACCAGCTGCGCGTTCGCCTGCTGCATCATGCTCAACTGGTCGCTGGGGATTGCCTGCCCCGTATCTGCCGTGTGAATCACCTGCTCGCGCAAGGTGGCAGTCCCTTCTCGGCGGTGAGCAGCGTCTTCACGAGACTCGGCAACGTTTTCCCGACGTGTCACTGCCTCTTTTCGTTGCGTGATCGATTTCTCGCGTCTTACAACTGTCGCCTCGTCGTCAACGACAACGCTTTCCCGGCGTGCCATATCTTTTTCCGCCGAAGCCGCCAACTTGTCTTCTTGCTGGCGTGACAAACCCGATTGGTTTGGGCTGCCGGCATCAGAAGTGCCATCATTGTTACTTTTATTCATTATGGCCTTCCATTATCCATTCCTTCTGGTCAGGGGTTAATCACTGGCCGGCCCGACATGATTCCGTCATATTCGGACAGGACTTCGCCAATCACGATGCCTTCATCGTTAATGTCAAATAATCGAATGTCCTTGCTGTGTTCGCTGCCACGGACTTTGACGACCGAGAAAACGCGTCTGAGCTGGCCCCCGATTTCGGTATAGCGCTGCACCATAATGGCGTCGGCGAGAAAAGCGCTGCCGAATGGACTGAAGCGCAAATCCGTAAAACGGTCCTCCAGTTCCGAGGTCATCAATATGGTCACACCCATGCCGGTCAGCTTGGCAATCATCCGATACAGCGATCCGCGGAAATCCTCGCTGAACTCGGGCGCCAGCGCCAGCTCGAATCCAGACAGGGAGTCGATCACGAGGCGCTTGGCCTGCATGCGATCAATCATTTCGATCAAGTCATGCAAGGTCTCATCAATCGACAAATCCAGGGAACGAGTGTCGATCACCCCGACTTTTCCGGTCTTCACCAGCGAAGACAACCTGGTGCTCAACAGTTGGCTGGGACTCTTCTCGAACGCCGCAATGACGCCAGGTTCGCCCTTGCGCACGCCTTCGGCAAGGAATTCCGTCGCCAGGATGGTTTTTCCACAACCGGACGGGCCGACCACCAGCAGCGAATAGCCCGCCGGCAAACCGCCACCCAGCATGTCATCCAGACCAGGGGTTCCCATGGAAACGCGTTCACTGTTCGCGGACAACTCCTTTGTCGACTCAACCGCTTCGCCCTGCTCGATAATCGCGCGCGGGAAAACCTCGATGCCGCGATCACTGATACGAAACGTATGCAAACCCGGTGCCTGCGCCTGGCCACGTATTTTGACCACCTGCATCTTGCGCATCATGGAGTTGCGATGCAGGTTTTGCGTAAGCAACAGGACGCCATCGGCCACGGTAAAAACAGGACTTGATTCCGCTTCCGCCGACAGGTATTCACCGATCAGGAAGGTGGTGGCCTGCCAGCACGTCATTTGCATGCCCAGTTGCTGGATGAGGCGCTGCAGTTCCAACAGGCCTTGCTCCCCTGGTTTCGTTGACCTCGCGACGGAGCGAAACGAATCCACAAACACAAGGCTGGGAGCATAGCCTTTCACTTCTTCCTCGATGCGTGCCAGCACGCGCTCGAAATTGCCATCTAACAGGTCCGCGGACAGGTTGACGAAACGGATCGACTCATTGATTTTATCGATGTCGAAAAACGGAAACTGCTGTTGGTACCGGAGCATCTTCAACGCGGGCTCGCCCAGTACCGTGAAGAACAATGCCCGATTGTCCGGATTTGCCAGCGAGAACATGATCTGGTGAGCGAGGGTGGTTTTTCCCGTTCCCGGCGTGCCGGCAATCAGGTTGAACGAGAACTCCGGCAGGCCGCCGCCCAACAGGTTGTCCAGACCCGGCACGCCGGTCGGCAGACGGCGTATGCTTAGTTTTTCGTTCATTCTGGAATCTCCTTGGCAGTACTATTTGAGAGGTCAATGCCCCAGGCCAATTGTAAGATACGGTTCGTTAACTGCTCGCCAATCAACGCGGCCAGGGTGTTGGTGAAAGTAATCAGTAGCAGACAATTTGCTTCACTGGCTTGCGCAGGCGTTTGGCCTTCAAGGCTCGTTTTAAGTCCTGCAAACCGGTGATCAGACTGTGGGGCCAGCGGACCGGCCGCGAGACAGGGAAACGTTGACTGGGCGAGGAATATGCTTCGCGCGTAAAGGGAGCTGAAACCGTCTTCACCTATGATCGGAATGATTTGTGTCGCCATTCGCTTCCATAAGTGAACTGCGGCATCCGCATCTCTGTCGGGAGGCTGGGACATGAGCCTTTTAATTATCTGGTGCCGCAGCAGATTATGGGATTCCATAGAAAAGTATCAATACTCAGTCGGTATAAAGACGTTGATGGAAATTGGGTGCTGTTTCAATTTCATGCCGGGTAAATAAACGGCATTTCATGGTTTTCGATCATTCAGAGGCGCTCGGTAGGCCAACGATCGTTAGCCTGGGAGAAATATGGCAGGTTTTTTACTACATGCGTGCATTTCGTCAATTTCACTTTGAAGCTTGATTGCGTATAAATTTTACGCCAATTCAGTTTTTTTTCCAAGGGTTTATGAATGTTTTGTAGAGAACAAATAAACTGTCCGGGTCTGTAGCAAATGATCTGTCCGGTTTTATGCTATCCCGAAGGGGGGACAGACATGAGACGGACGGAATGGTTACAGGAGACTCGGAAGATGAGATTTGAA
>JACCWK010000229.1 GCA_013697655.1 Nitrosospira sp. | reverse complement strand
TTCAAATCTCATCTTCCGAGTCTCCTGTAACCATTCCGTCCGTCTCATGTCTGTCCCCCCTTCGGGATAGCATAAAACCGGACAGATCATTTGCTACAGACCCGGACAGTTTATTTGTTCTCTACACCCAAAGCGCAATTCCTTGACTAAGTACTCGTTTCCTTTTACATTGTAGTAATCTCTACTTTCCGGTAATTTTTTTTAAAAGGATCATGGTTATATGACATTAGGTCTTATTGACTTACCTTGGTGGGGTTATATCGTAGTTACCCTGGTTCTCACCCATATAACCATTGCCAGCATTACAATATTTCTGCATCGCCATCAGGCGCACCGCTCTTTGGAACTGCATCCGCTGCCTAGCCATTTTTTCCGTTTCTGGCTTTGGATGACTACCGGCATGGTCACCAGGGAATGGACGGCAATCCACCGTAAGCATCACGCCAAGTGCGAAACCTCTGACGATCCTCATAGTCCACAGGTGCTGGGCATCAACAAAGTGCTGAGAGAGGGATCGGAGCTCTATCGGCAAGAAGCCAAGAATCTGGAAACGCTGGAGAGATATGGTCATGGTACACCGGACGACTGGATTGAGCGTAACGTTTACGCCAAGCATAGCGCCAAGGGCATCGCTTTGATGCTTATCATCAATCTTATTCTATTCGGTCCGATTGGGCTTACCATCTGGGCGATACAGATGGCATGGGCGCCTATTATGGCTGCCGGTGTTATCAATGGCATTGGCCACTACTGGGGGTATCGCAACTTCCAGGCGGAGGATGCCAGCCGCAATATTGTCCCTTGGGGAATTCTCATTGGCGGGGAGGAGTTGCACAATAATCATCATGCCTACGCTACTTCCGCGCGGTTATCCAATAAATGGTATGAGTTCGACATTGGCTGGATGTACATATGCATCCTGCAATCGCTGGGATTGGCTCAGGTGAAAAAGGTTGCGCCAAAATTGCGTCTTGACTCGGCCAAGACGCAATGCGATCTTGACACCTTGCACGCGGTCATTTCTCACCGCTACGAAGTGCTGGCAAAATACGCCCAATCTCTCAAACACACCTTGGCCAAGGAAATTGATCATCTGAAAGAGGGAGCTGCCCATCTCGACGTAGATCGCTCCACCCTTAAACGTTGGATTCTTGCCGACTCCAAAACCCTGCAAGAAGACGAGCGCGCCAAACTGAATCTGGTATTGAGCAAGACCAGAACACTTGTCAAGGTTTATGCAATGCGTGAGGAGCTTATAGCAGTTTGGCAACGTTCCACTACATCTAAAGATGAATTGGTCAAGCAATTAGAGGACTGGTGCCATCGTGCCGAGGAAAGTGGCATCGAAGTGTTGCAGAATTTTTCCCGCAGATTACGTTGCTACGCCTGAGGGACTGGAAACTTTAAGGCAACAGGTACAAAAAACCCGCCAGCGGCGGGTTTTTTTACTTTCAATGAAGCACGAGGGATAACAGAAACTCCTACTTGAGTTTGATTTCCTTATATGTTACGTGCTTGCGCGCGACCGGATCGAATTTCAAAATTTCCAGCTTCTCCGGAGTGGTGCGCTTATTCTTGGTAGTGGTATAGAAATGGCCGGTCCCAGCCGAAGATTCAAGTTTGATTTTTTCCCGCATGATGATGTCCTTAGATTTTGAAGCCTGCGTATTATTTTATAGCACCGGTGTCGTTCATGACTCTTAAATACTGTCGCCGCGAGCACGAATGCCGGCCAGTACCGCATCAATGCCATTCTTGTCTATTGTGCGCAATGCTACGTTAGACAAGCGCAGGCTGATCCAGCGATTCTCGCTCGCAACCCAGAACCGGCGACGCTGCAAGTTAGGCAGAAAGCGCCGTTTAGTCTTATTATTGGCGTGGGAAACGTGGTTGCCGGTCATAGGTTTCTTGCCGGTTACTTCGCATACTCGTGCCATGGTGATCAGCTCCACAATCGGAAAGCGCACATTATATCCCGATTCCGATGATTTTCCCAATCATATCAATCCACGTTCGGCGAAAGACATTGCTGTCCCGCCCCCAACAATAAAATGATCCAGGACCTTCACGTCCACCAGCGCGAGCGCCTGTTTTAATGACTGAGTCAGAACTTCATCCGCCTGGCTCGGCTCCGCCACGCCGGAAGGGTGATTATGGGCAAAAATAATGGCTGCTGCGTTATGATGCAAAGCCCGTTTTACGACCTCGCGCGGATAGACGCTGGTATGGGTGAGAGTGCCATTGAACAGCTCCTCGATTGCGATTGCCCGGTTCTGGGAGTCGAGAAAAATGCCAACGAAGACCTCGTATTTTTTACCTTGGAGACCGAGGCGTAAATAATCGCGTACTGATTTTGGCGAATTCATGGTATCGCCAATTTTCAGTTCTTCTTCCAAGGCTCGCCGCGCCATTTCCAATACTGCCTGTAATTGGGCATATTTAGCCGGGCCCATACCCGGAGTTTGGCAAAAAATGCCTTGATCTGCCGCAAACAAGCCTGTCAAGCCGTCAAAACGTTTTAGCAATTCCCGCGCTAGATCTACCGCACTTTTTCCAGCCATCCCGGTACGCAGGAAAATCGCCAGAAGTTCGGCATCAGAAAGGCTTATTGCGCCATTCTTTAGAAGTTTTTCCCGCGGGCGCTCGAATTTGGGCCAATCTGTAATTGCCATGATGTAGTGTGCTACCAGAATGTGGGGTAAAAATAAATCATGAAGGTTGGAAAAAATCCGGCTGCTGAGGATGCTATCCACCTAAAATGGAAGAACGATTTTAGGTTAAACTCATGTTTCCTAGTCAAAACGATTCCATGTGATTATGACCGATGCGTCCTTACTCAGTGCCAAGCACCTATTGCTGGGGTTGACTGGCGGGGTGGCTGCCTACAAGGCGGCAGAACTGGCGCGTCTTCTGACAAATGATGGCATGGAGGTGCAAGCGGTAATGACTGAGGCCGCCTGCCGTTTTGTTGGCACGGCGACATTGCAGGCATTAACTGGTAAACACGTATTCACCGACCTCTGGGACGCCAGCGTTGCCAACAGCATGGCTCATATTAATCTTTCGCGCAACGTGGATGTCATTCTTGTTGCTCCTGCCAGCGCGGATTTCATCGCCAAACTTGCCAATGGTTTTGCCGATGATCTGCTCTCGACATTGTGCCTCGCGCGAGATTGTCCCCTGCTGATCGCTCCCGCCATGAATCGGCAAATGTGGGAAAGCTCCGCGACTCAGCGCAACCTGGATACGCTTCGGCGCGATGGTGTGACGATACTCAATCCCGCAAATGGTACTCAGGCATGCGGCGAAAGCGGGATGGGCCGAATGCTGGAAGCGTTTGAACTCGTTGAAACGGTGCATGCATTTTTTCAACCCAAGCTGCTAAAGGGCAAGCGTCTACTTGTTACTGCGGGTCCTACTTACGAGGCAATTGATGCGGTTCGGGGAATCACCAATCTTAGCTCTGGAAAAATGGGCTACGCGGTGGTTCGCGCGGCTGTCGAGGCGGGGGCGGAGGTCACTCTTATCTCTGGCCCTGTTTGCTTGGAAACCCCCGCGGTGGTCAAATTCGTCAATGTAGTGAGTGCCGAGGACATGTTCGCCGCTGTTAAGAATGAGATTTCCAGTATCGACATTTTTATAAGCGTGGCGGCCGTAGCAGACTATCGTGCCATCAGTACCAGCAAGCAGAAAACAAAAAAAACTGGTAGTAGCATTACGCTGGAATTTACACCTAATCCCGATATTCTGGAGTATGTGGCGAATCTGGCCAATCCTCCCTTTTGCGTAGGTTTTGCAGCAGAGACAGAAAATCTGGAGGCAAATGCTGAAGCAAAGCGGCGTAAGAAAAAATTGCCGCTTCTTGCCGCCAATCTAGCCCAGGAAGCCATCGGTTCTGATGAAAACGCATTGGTCCTATTTGACAGCGAAGGCGAACGTCATCTACTGAAAGCACCAAAAATTGAGCAGGCACGTCTTTTGATCAAACATATTGCATCACTCTGTGCAAAACTACGGAATCTCTGAACGAGTCCCAGCGGCGCGCTCTTCTGGCAAAATTCGACCTTTCATAACGCGCACGAGGAAGATCTTGGCGTGGCCCACGATAGCAGGGGTTGAGCCTGTGAAGCCTTTTTTTTGGCGCAATCTCCCGGGTAGAATTATTCAAATCTCCTTAAACATGCTGCCATGATAAAAATCGATATCAAAATTCTTGACGCGCGGCTGAAAAACCAACTGCCGGCATATGCGACTGCAGGCTCTGCCGGCCTTGATTTGCGCGCCTGCATCGAACATGTAATGACTATCGAACCTGGAGAAGCTAAGCTTATCCCTACTGGCATTGCCATCCATCTTTCCGATCCAGGCTTTGCCGCGATGGTTCTTCCGCGTTCAGGGCTGGGTCATAAGCATGGCATTGTATTGGGAAACCTGGTCGGGCTTATCGATTCTGATTACCAAGGGCAGATATTCGTCTCATGCTGGAATCGCGGACATATTCCTTTCCCCTTGAACCCGCTTGAGCGAATCGCGCAGCTTGTAGTAGTGCCGGTGGTACAAGTGAGTTTTAATGTGGTAAATGACTTTGAGCAGAGTCATCGGGGGGAGAATGGCTTTGGCAGTACTGGCAAACATTGAGCTGAACGCATCGTTTGACGATTGCTTTCAGGTCGGCAGTGAGCGCAATACTTCTTGCGCCAAGCATTTTCAACTTTTGGTGTGTCCGCTAAAACTGGCAGATTTATGTTGATGCGTATTCTTGCGATAATTTTCGTTTTTCTTTTGCCCGCGCCGGTTAGCGCAGAAATGCCGGTAAACCAACTCAAGATTTCCGGCCATACCTTGTTCGCCGAAGTTGCTCATACTCACGCTACTCGTTCACAGGGATTAATGTTTCGACAGTCTATGGATGAAAATAGCGGAATGCTTTTTGTGTTTTCCTATACCGGACGGCAAAGCATGTGGATGATGAATACTGATATTCCACTGAGCGTAGCCTTTCTTGATGAACGAGGGAGGATTCTCAATATTGAGGATATGGTTCCCAATACCAGAACGTCTCATAGTTCCGCTGGCGCAGCAAAATATGCGCTTGAAATGAATCTTGGCTGGTTCAAGACAAGAAATATAAAAGTTGGTACGCCGGTTATGGAACTCCAAAAGGTACCCGCTGCGGAGTAGCTTCTCCCGCCGGATTCCACGTGACTGCTGCTGTTACCGCATGCCGGGGAGCATTCCTTTCATTCCCCGCATCATTTTCGCCATTCCTCCTTTATTCATCATTTTCATCATTTTCTGCGTTTGTTCGAATTGTGCCAGCAAGCGATTTACTTCCTGTACAGTAACGCCTGCCCCGGCGGCAATACGACGCTTACGTGATGCTTTCAGAACTTCCGGTTTGACGCGCTCCTGTGGTGTCATAGCATTGATGATGCCCTCGGTACGCCCCATGACCTTATCGTCTATTTTTACCTTTTGGGCGGCTTGAGTCAGTTGTGCCGGCAGTTTGTCCATCATGGCGCTCATGCCGCCCATGTTTCTCATCTGTTGAAACTGCATTTTAAAATCGTTCAGATCGAAATTTTTACCCGATTTTATTTTTTTTGCCAATTTCTCGGCTTCATGCTGATCCACACCGCGCTGGGCTTCTTCAATCAATCCCAGAACATCGCCCATACCCAGAATGCGAGAGGCCATGCGGTCGGGATGGAATGCCTCCAATCCGGTCAATTTTTCGGCGACACCGGCAAATTTTATCGGTTTGCCGGTGACTTGAAGCACCGACAGAGCCGCCCCGCCGCGTGCGTCACCGTCAAGTTTAGTAAGAATGATGCCAGTTAAAGGCAACACCTCAGCAAACGCCTTGGCGGTATTGACCGCGTCCTGTCCTTGCATGGCGTCTACTACAAATAAGGTCTCGATAGGATTTAGCAACGCTTCCAGCTCTCTAATTTCCTCCATCATTGCTTCGTCGATAGCCAGTCGTCCAGCGGTGTCTACAATCATCACATCATGGAAATGCCGTCGTGCGAAATCCAGTGCCGCGACGGCAATTTCCTTGGGTTGCTGCCCCGTTTGAACCGGAAAGAAGTCCGATCCGGTCTGTTGAGCCAGCAATTCCAGTTGCTGAATGGCAGCCGGCCGATAGGTGTCGCAGGAAACTAATAGTACCTTTTTCTTTTTCTGTTCCATCAGCCACTTGGCGAGTTTTCCGCTGCTGGTAGTCTTGCCAGCGCCCTGAAGTCCCGCCATGAGAATGACTGCCGGTGGGACGGTAGCCAAGTTAATGTCGGCCTTTTGTCCTCCCATAAGGGCCATCAATTCCTGATGCACCACGCCTACCAGCGCCTGGCCCGGTGAAAGGCTGCCTATCACTTCTTTGCCGACAGCCTTTTCCTTGATACGTGCAATGAAATCTTTAACAACCGGCAAAGCCACGTCCGCCTCCAGTAGCGCCATGCGCACCTCACGCAATGTTTCCTGGATGTTGGATTCGGTCAGCCGCGCTTCGCCTTTCAGCGTTTTCATGACGCCGGAAAGCCGGGTGGTAAGGTTGTCGAACATGCTTGAATGCCCCTCAAGAAAAATTGGTGTAGACTAGCCGGAATTCCGCTTTAATCTGTAATATCAATGTCCGGTATTCTAGCCTATCTTGTCGCCTGCCTGCTTTATGGACTGATCGGTCGGCATTTCTGGCGCACCAGATGGAATGCGCCCGCCCGCTCCGCGGATAATGCCATTATAGCGGCAGGATGGGAACGTTACGCCATTCTTGCACCGCTTGCATTGCACGGCTATACACTTTATCAGTCTGTATTCTCTGGCGTCGGATTGAATTTCGGCGTAGGTAGCGCGGTTTCGTCTATCGTTTGGCTCACCGCCATGATTTATTGGCTATCCGGTTTCTTTTACCGACTGGAAGGGTTGCAAACCCTGGTTGCGCCCGTCGCAGCTGTAGCAGTGCTGTTGCCTTTGGCATTTCCCTCGCTACGTCCTTTAGCCAATACAGATTTGCCTGCTTTCACGGCGCACATTTCGATCGCCATGCTGGCATACAGCCTGCTTACCATTGCCGCACTCCATGCGTTGCTCATGGCGGTGGTAGAGCGTCGCCTGCACCATCCCGCCATGCCGACGGTACTGACCAATTTGCCCCCGCTTCTGGCAATGGAGAAGTTATTGTTCCGCATCATCTGGGTAGGATTCGTACTGCTGACACTGACGCTCATCAGTGGCATAGTTTTTTCGGAAGAGGTATTTGGCCAGCCGCTCAAATTTACTCACAAAACCTTATTTGGGATCGTTTCCTGGGGCGTCTTCGCTGCCTTGCTGGCAGGTAGGCAACTCTATGGGTGGCGCGGACGTATTGCCATTCGTTGGACGCTGGCAGGATTTGTTATTCTGCTGCTGGCCTACCTCGGCAGTAAGTTTGTATTGGAAGTAATACTGCAGCGTTAATAATATATGGGCGTTCCAAGCGATGCCCTGAAATTTGCGGCTCATATTTCGCCAAGCCTTTCCTTCCACTGCTAAATTTTTCTATTTGCAAAGAGGCGTTTCTATTGGAAGACATGCCGTTGTACATGCTGCTGACAGGGCTGGTTGTTTTATTGATTTTATCCGCATTTTTTTCTCTTTCCGAAACCAGCATGATGGCAATCAACCGTTACCGGTTGAAGTATTTCGCAAAAGAGGGGCATCGCGGCGCCCGCCTGACTACCCAGTTGTTATTGAATACCGACCGGCTTCTGGGAGTGATCCTGCTCGGCAATAATCTGCTGAATGCTGCGGCTGCAACGCTGGTGGCGGTGATAATTTCGAATTTCTTTGGTCATAACGATTTGGCGCTGCTGATCGGAACGGTATGCGTGACCTTTGCAATTCTGGTCTTCAGCGAAATTACACCCAAGGTAATCGCCGCGGCTTATCCGGAGCGCATTGCCTTCGCTTCAAGCTATGTATTGACACCATTATTGAAGCTTTTCTACCCAGTTGTATGGTTCGTCAACCTCTTCGTGCAGGCGCTGTTGATTGTTCTGCGCTTAAAGCCGAGGGAGGAGAACGCTACACAACAAATCAGCCTGGAAGAACTCAAAACCCTCGTGTTGGAAGCGGGACACTTCATCCGTAAAAAGCACCAGAGTATGTTACTTAACCTATTCGACCTTGAAACTGTAACCGTTGACGACGTGATGGTGCCTCGCGGTCAGATCGAAGCCATAGATCTGAGCGCTGACGATGAAACTATTCACAATCAATTATTGACTTGTCATCATACCCGCCTGCCGGTATATCGGGGAACACTGGACAACGTGATGGGCATAATTCATGTGCGCAAAGTGCTGAACCAGATGAGAAACGGTGAAGTCACCGCCGCCATACTGGAGAAGATCATGCGTGAGCCCTACTTTATTCCAGCCGGTACACCCCTGTTTTCACAGTTGCAACTATTCCAGGAAAACCGTGAGCGGGTCGGTCTCATCGTGGATGAGTATGGCGAGTGGATGGGGTTGGTGGCGTTGGAGGATATCGTCGAAGAAATTATCGGGGAATTCACCACACATGCCCCGACACAAGCAGGTACGTTTGTAAAGCAAGAAGATGACAGCATAATTGTGGAAGGCAGCAGCCTGTTGCGTGATCTCAATCGGAAACTAGGCTTGCGACTACCGCTGGGCGGACCGAAAACTCTTAATGGCCTCATCCTGGAATATTTTCAGGATATTCCTGAAGCTGGCACCAGTTTGAAAATAGCCGGTTATCCGATGGAAATCGTTCAAACTCAGGATCGGGTGGTCAAGGTGGTGCGAATATTTCCCACTCTGGCGTCAACTGTAGGACTCCAGTCAGTCGGAGACTAGTAATTCCGATGCCGGAAACAAACAACCCCGCATATGTTCCTGCGCTTATCCGCATGGGCGACGGCGATCTTATGGTAGATGCGCATAAGAGGGAGAGACCCGATGGGAGTAGTTGCTCCTTCGCTACGAATTTCGGAGGCACCGTAAGTTGGTGCTCGCCACATTGCGCTCCTGGCGTTTGTAACCCGGAGTATGGCCTTTCCTACCACTGTAGTTTGCTTGGTTGCCCAGATTTTGCCAGCAACTCACTTCACCGGGGCATATTCAGGGGTTCATTTGAATGTCATTTATTGATTTGTTACAAAATACTCCGTTGTTTTTTATTGCATTCTGCTCCATTATCGGTCTGATGGTGGGCAGCTTTTTAAATGTAGTTATTTATCGGTTACCGAAAATATTGAATCAGGAATGGCGGCAGCAGTGTGCCGAATTGCGCGGTGAACTGGCTGATGCCTCGCTTCCGTATAATATCCTCACGCCGCGTTCTGCCTGTCCAAAGTGCGGACACAAAATAACCGCGCTAGAGAATATTCCGATAGCAAGTTACGTGGCATTGGGAGGCCGCTGCGCCCAATGCCACGCATCCATTTCTGTGCGTTACCCCGCTATCGAGCTATTAACCAGCCTCCTCAGTGGCCTCGTCGCATGGCATTTTGGCTATGGTGTAGCCGCTTTCGCCGCATTGGTTTTCATCTGGCCGATGATAGCTTTGACGTTCATCGACATAGATACCCAGCTACTCCCCGACAACATTACACTTCCGTTCCTATGGGCGGGGCTATTGATTAATCTAGGCGATGTTTTTATTGATGCTCGTTCCGCAGTGATTGGGGCCGTCGCGGGCTACCTCGCATTATGGCTGGTGTACTGGTGCTACAAACTTATCTCCGGCAAGGAGGGCATGGGCCATGGCGATTTCAAACTGCTCGCAGCGATCGGAGCGTGGCTCGGGTGGCAGATACTGCCGCTTGTGATCTTTTTTTCTTCTCTGCTGGCTACCCTGGTTGGACTCGGCTTTATCGTGCTCGCAGGGCGTGGACGCCATGTTCCCATCCCTTTTGGGCCGTATCTGGCTGGTGGGGGCCTTATTGCCTTGTTTTGGGGCAATCAGCTTAACCTTGCCTATTTCGAATTGTTTTTGAGCTAATGTCCTTAATAATCGGTTTAACCGGAGGAATCGGCAGCGGCAAAACTACTGCTGCCAAATTCTTTACCGCACTTGGCGCTGATGTGGTTGATACAGATGCAATCGCGCACGAGCTTACCCAGCCAGAGGGCAACGCGATTGCCGCCATACGGCGAAATTTTGCTGAAAAATATATTACCGCAGAGGGTGCGCTAAATCGGAAGGAGATGCGTAGTTTGGTATTTTCAAATGACAGCGCGCGTCGAGAACTCGAAGCGATTCTCCATCCTCTCATCCGCGCTGAGGTGGCTCGCCGTGCAGCGGCTTTTTCCGCTCCCTACGGGATGATAGTGGTGCCGCTATTGCTCGAAACAGGCGGTTATCACGAAATGATCCAGCGCGTCCTGGTGGTGGATTGTAATGAAAAAAGCCAGATTGCTCGTACTGTTGCTCGCACGGGAGTGGCTGAGCAGACTGTGCATGCCATCATGGCTACCCAGTTTGCACGTAAGGAGCGCCTCCAGCAAGCGGACGATGTGATCGCCAACGATGCGGATTTGCCGCATGTAAGACGACAGGTAGAGGCTTTGCACCGCAAGTATCTTGCCTTGGCGAACAAAGGATGATTTTCTTTTACTCTCCCATCGTGAGGCATTTTTTGATTTGTATAATTCGGTTTCATAGGGCAATATCGGATATCCTGTCCAATTCCAGTCCCTCCCTTGGTTCGCTATTGTGATTTGCTACGAACACCCTCTTAACGAACGCATTCGCACCTTGCTGCGGCTCGAGGATTTATTTGATAAGGTCGCGTTCTTTTCGGCCAAGGACGAGGCTGTGGAGCATCACTCCGCGCTCGTCACCCTGTTTGAGATTCTCGATGTAACAAGTCGCGCCGATATGAAATCGGAATTATTGCAGGAACTCGAGCGGCAGAAACAAGCATTGGAAATCATGCGCAGGAGTCCGGAAATTTCAGAAGGTGTGCTAAATGAGGTGCTGAGTAATATTCAGGCCGCTTCCCAAAACATGTTGAATATGGCAGGGAAAATCGGCGAACACATGCGTGAGAATGAATGGCTGATGAGCATTAAGCAGCGTATGGGAATACCAGGGGGCGTATGCGAATTCGATTTGCCGTCTTATCATTATTGGTTACATCTGAATCCTGAGTTGCGCCGCAGTGACCTTAACGAATGGCTTGCGCCGCTGCTGCCGCTCGAGGATGGTTTCAGCATTGTGCTGCATCTGTTGAGAAATAGCGGTAAAACTCTCCGGCATACTGCTTACCGCG
Organism: Nitrosospira sp.; assembly: GCA_013697655.1. GTDB lineage: Bacteria > Pseudomonadota > Gammaproteobacteria > Burkholderiales > Nitrosomonadaceae > Nitrosospira. The sequence continues at coordinate 3,842 of JACCWK010000229.1, read as the reverse complement.
GCGTATATCAGCAGATGGGGTCAGGACGCGTGGCACATATGCTGTGCCTGAAGGTTAAAGAGAGCCTGCCTTGTGTTCCAGAAATCAGCGCCAATAAATATGCTCTCAACATACGTTTCGTTATTTCCGGTTCGAGGCAGAAGACTAAAATATATGAAGATGACGTAGAGTTTGAACTGACCTTCTGTAATCTTTAATGTAATTTAGGCTAGATCATAATAAATCATGAATAGGCTCTCATACTCCGATAAAGCGGCATTGCTGTTTCTTGTCACGCACAATCACGACACTTCGTACATTATGCATAATGTAGGTTTTTAAGGGGCAATAGATAAAATACATGACGTCTAGCATAATTACCCCCTTGTAACCTGAAGGTTTTATCCACCCCAGTAACTCGTCAATCTGCGATATCTCAATTGGTAAACCGAGAATGAAATGACAACTTCGGAATAACTCTCTTATATGCCAAAGAGAAAAATCTTGTTCTTGACTCGTTATTTTGTAATGTTTGAGTTGCTGATCTAATTTGGATAGTAGGGCACTTCAGTGCAATTGTTTGTTTAATTATTTTTCGTAAAATGAAGCGCGTGTAGCTGATTTCACGGCTTCTCCTTCTCGATAGGATCGAGTATCTAGCTGAGGTCCGATTTTAAGCATATGGATCACTGACAGGCGCGGTCCAAGTATTTCGCCTAAATTAGAAGCCGTTGACAGGCTGATTAATAATAGCCTTCCGAAGCATACAATATCTACTTTAATTGCAGAGCGATAAAACATATGCCGATCAAGAAGGATCTATTTATAAATTCTCTAAAGCTCGTGGAAGTTAATGGGCGGTTAAATATTCCCACCGCTATATTATTTAATCCTGGTCTTACTTCTATCGGTTATGAAGCGCGTGAAACCGCAACTGATCTAACCGATATCAATGAGAATTTCAAACTGGAGCTTGGTAAGATAAGCCCCGGGCGTGTTGAACCTCCCCGTTTTGAATCTGCAGACGGAAAACAAAGATCTGCCAATGAAATAACACGAGAGTTTATTAATTTAATTTTAGAGAAAACTGATGATTGGATTCGAACGCAAGGATTGAAAAAAGCATCGAGGATATTGGTGGCGGAACCGCTTTCGTTAGATAAATCGGCGCTAGCGGGGCAGGACTGGCTAGCAAACTATAGGCAGCGGCTAAAAGCAATTCTCATAGCGACATTTCGCGAAGTTGACTTTCTCCCAGAGCCTTTTGCAGTATTCCAATATTACAGATATGGAATAAAACACCCACTGGTTGCTTCATCTACTAAACACATTGCTTTGGTGATTGATTTTGGTGGAGGAACATTCGATGTTTCAGTCGTCGAAACTGCCGCTTCGGGAGATGTAAGCGCTAGCGGCAGAAATTCTAAACCCCTCGCTGCTGCTTCTCATCCCACTGGAGGGCATGCAATCAACATAGAAATCGCATTGAGTTTAATTAAGGAAAATATCTCTAAGAATGTAAATGGGACAGATTTAGCAAAGGCACAGAAGGAATATGAGAATCTCGCCGCAGGCCGTTCCGGTGACTTCAGTAGTCTCCGCGATGATTTTAAGAATTACATACGAAATATGAGGCGTCTGGTAGCTGAATTGGAGCGCGTAAAAATCTCAATATGTAACACGATATCTGATTGGCGTTTGGATGCCGAATATCAACCTTGTCCTGCTTATCAAATTCCTGTTCCAGCCAATCCACTCGCCTCCACCCCGGAAAAAATTGATGTTAGATTGGATGCCTATAAGCTGAGGGATATTTTTGTAAACCGCATATGGAAGAAAATTCTAAAGTCGACCATAAGTGATGCGCTTTCTAGAGCGGATAGTGAGCTAGAAGGACGACAAATTAATGTCATACTTCTTTCTGGTGGTTCTTCAAATATCAGGTGGTTGGGACAACTGATTAAATACGACTTAAGCCATAAATTACCCCATGCCGAAATATTAGAGCTGCAGGAAAGTTTCCAAGAGGTTGTGGCTAAGGGGTTAGCAATTGAGTGTGCTCGCAGGACATACAATGAAGGAATAAGTGACTTCAAGACTATAACTTACAATAGGTTGTGCCTCGTCTTAGGTGTAGACGGAAATCATCCAAGGCCACCTAATTTTAAGAGAGTAGATACCACCTACGAGGTTTTAGACGAGGGGGTTCTTCTCCCCTCGGCAAGCATTATTGGTAAATTCATTGGTAAGCCACTCCGTTGGAAAACCACTCTTCCTTCTCCTCCAAAACAGAGACTAGATTACTATTTCCTCAAATCGTCGCTCGACTTCAATGATCTTACAAGCCTACAGAACATCGAGCATCGTCTGTTTACACCTGCCGACACACGTTTCGATCCTGGCATCCATATCGAGCTAACCATCAGTGAGGATGGTACAGCCCAACCGCGTTTTATATATCGTCAAGGGCGGGGAACTGATAGTGGTGTTGTTGTGGACGGCATTCCTTTCTTTATGGATATGACATCCGGCATCCCAACCACAACTGGTGATGCATATATAGGATTTGACTTCGGAAGCAGTAATTCCGCCGTATCATATGTAGAACAGGGAGCGGTTAGAATTTTCACTCAAAGATCTGGCGACAGTGGCTGGTTAGAGTTAAATGAATTAGTAAATGTTTTGCCATACCCAATAGCTAGCCCACTTGGGCGATTTCTGGCTGGGACAACCGAACACCATCTTGAAGTCGAATTCGGTAAAACTTTTGAAGCGTTATTATTATTTGGTGCATTCGTTGCATACTCTGAATATAGAACGGTTAAAAATTCAAAAGAAACAAAAATATTTAAGGAATTTACGAAATCTTCCGTTGGCCCGTTATGGGCTATGTTACGTAAATGCCTTGTGAGTACTGGAGAACGCGGTCCGATCAATAAGGGATTGTCTAAACTGCTTCAAGAAAAAAACCAGAAAATAATCAATGATGCTATTGAGGGCATCAATGATAAAAAGCATCACAGAGAAGCTCATCAGATGGATTACAAGAACGTGCTTAATGCAATTGGGAATATCGTGGCTAAAGCAATTATTGGTTGGGATTTCGGACGTTTCGAGGCGGTGACAAAAAAAGGGTTTTCAGGTGGGAATGTTGGATTATTCAGGGTGGCAAAGGGTCAGCATTCCCCTTTCCTAGAGATTCTCGATTTTTCTGGTGATGAATCATTTTCCGAACTTGAAGCGATTATGATTAATCGTGAGGAAGGTGTTGCGTTAAGAATAGCGCCACTCCTCTTCTGGACAATAAGTGATAAGCAGGGTGAAACCGATCTTGCAATTTTGGATAAAACTGATGGGCTGGATCTCTCCTATAAGACTGTGCGACCGGGTTCTGCAATCATTGTCAATAGCAGTTCCCCATTCTCAGATTTAGTGGATATGAGTCGTCCCCTACGTGAGTTTGATCTTCTATATCCTGAAGGGCGGATAGTCGACCTTAAATTCTCGGTGCGACAGAACTGAGTTTCTTCCAGAAAAACTATGATGCTAAAAAAATTGGTCCCTTAATCTTGAGTTGCGGCTACCTGATATGCAATGCAATTTCCTTTCCATCGTTTATTGCGAAAGAGTCGGCACAACAGCCAGTGGTTCGCATGTTCGCCCGGTTTGAAAATTTGAAAGTAAATATTTTGCTATACGGTGAAATTAAACAATGCTCGCCTTTCACAATGTAGTTTGAGGTTCTTGCAAAATGGGCAGGCTAAGCGGAATTATTTTCATCTGACGGATAAAAATTGAGTTGGGCGCTGCCATTGCTGGCAAGATGGAGGTTCCAAAGACTACATCAACGCCCAGGATGGATA
>JACCWK010000228.1 GCA_013697655.1 Nitrosospira sp. | reverse complement strand
ATACATCGCCATGCATAACCAATCCCCCAAGCCTTTTGTCTGGACTGCCAAGGCCAATGACATCCTGCAAAAAGTCATTCGAGCTAATCGCCACTTAAGTTCCAAACAGAATGACTCACTACACTAGCAGCTAGCTACTCTAAGCTTTTACGTCTTCCCAAAAAAAGCCTTATTGCATCTTCCAACAAATCCCGATAGAAAATTCGGAGCATCAGCAAGTAGCTGATAGCGCCTACACCGACTTGAATGAGCAATCCGGCAATGCCACCCTGAGCTCCAAACATAATTTTGGTACTGAGTACACATATCGCCATAACGGCCGTGCAGATAACGGCGGGACGCAGGCTCTGTTCAATTTTCGTGAATGACGTGCCGAGCGCCGCCCTGCTCATGCTGATAGTAGAGAAAGCGACAATCAGCTCGGTCGTCAGCATGGCCATGACCAGACCAATCACTCCATAATTAGCTCCGATGAATGTCAGGGGCAATAAGACAACCACCGCTATTATTATGGACTTCAATGCCAGATCTAAATGTCCCATGCTGCTTAAAACCGGCCTAAGGAAAGATGTTGTCATGCGGAACGGCATCACGATGGACAACAGCGCCAGAGGCACAGCGGCGGCAGACCATTTCTCGCCAAGTATGACAGCAACAAACTCCTGAGCAATGCAAGCCGTCCCGATCATGATGGGGAACAAGCCCAGTGAAACGACACCGAGGGCTCTTCCTAAGTAGTGTGCCGCGGCATCGCGCTGCTCCTGAAATTTAGAAAATGTAGGGAAGATAACCGAATTAATCACCGGCATGATTTTGGCGAGCGGCAGTAGGGCAAACTGAAAAGCAACTGCGAAAATGCCGAGCATTTCAGCACCCAGGATGGGTCCCGCAACCAGGATTGCAAGTTTGTCGCTGAGAAGAATAAGCACGACCCCGAATGTCATAACGCCGCCGAAGGCCATCATCTTGCGTACAGCTGAAAAGCTCAGAGACGGGGTAATGATCCATGGCTGCATTATCATCAGGATGAATGCCAGAAGGACACGACTAATCAGCATTCCGGCCACAAGCGCCCACACACCGGCCCCCAGAATGGCGAGTACCAGCGTGGCAATTGCGGCGCTGGTACTCGCAATAAATTCGGCAAAAGCTCTCAACTTAAATTTCAGGTTGCGATCCAGAAGCGCATTGGGAATGACTCTGAAAGGCGCAAGAAGAAAAACAAAAGCCAGCACTTTGGCCAATAGCTCAAGACGTGGTTCATCGAAATAGATGGCTATTAGGGCACCACCAAAAAAATAGGCAAGAAAAAGTAACCCGTTAATCAGTAGAAGCCAACCGAAGACACTACGCAATTCATCCTGTTCAATGTTTTTCGATCGAACCAAAGCAAGATCAAGGCCGAATGCGCTTAACAGCATCATCAGCTCCAGCGGTGCTTCCAGCATGGCGTTGAGCCCATAATCCTCCGGACTGATAAAGCGCACGACCACGATGGTGCTGAGCCAACTTATGGCCTGCCCAACCAAGCGAAGTATCGCTGCCCAACGAGCGCCGGACAGGACCTTGTCAATTATTTCCGTGTGATTTTTCTGCTTATCCATGAGCCTGCGTTCATGATGGCGCAACGTGAGCGGGCCCATATTTTTTGGTTACTCGAACCGGGGCCGCACTTCACTTGTTCAGTCTTGAAGGATGTGTATTTTCTTAATGATCGCTTCTTTTTCAATCAGGCCGTGGCGACTTTACTCACTACATAACGAAATTTCCCTGACTTATCTGCGGGAATTTCTGCCATTTCCTCGATCATAATATTAACTGCCGGGCCCAGTCTGGCCTTGAACCCACGCTCGATTTTTGCGATTGTCTCAGGAATAAGCGCTGCTTCTGAAACTACCCATACACGAGTCAGATCCAGGCTTTCCTGAATGATTTTGAAGTTTCTTACCTGAGGCATGTCGCGCAAGATATAGATCAGGGCCAGGCCGTGAATGACTGTGCCATCCTGCGCAACGAGGAAGTCAGTGCTACGGCCCTGGATTTCCTTGAGGACAGGAAGCCCGCGTCCGCAAGCGCACGGTTTGCTATCCAGCACGCCAATATCACCGGTGCGGTAGCGAATGAAGGGGAAGTCTTTTGTAGCAAGGTGGGTCACAACGATCTCTCCGGCTTCGCCGTAAGGTAACGGCGCCCCCTGCCGATCCAAGATTTCGACGACAATATCCTCGGCAGTGATGTGCATGCTTCCCTGAGGGCATTCATGGGCAATAAATCCCGCATCGCGGCCGCCGTAGCCATTGGCGACCGCACAAGCGAAGGTCTCGCTAATTTGTTGGCGCTGCTCGTCGTAGAGTCGTTCGGAAGTGACGAAGGCGACGCGGATACCGAGATCATCCATATGTCGTCCGCTCGCCTTGGCATGGCGGGCAATATGAAACAAAGCAGAGGGGTAGCCGAAAAGCATTTTTGGCCGCATGGCCCGTATCTCGTCCAGAAACCGGTCGAGCTTTTGCTCCGACATTTCGAAGGCGGGAAGCAACCTGGTCCTGAGCACGCGGTCGCGAAGCGCACGAATACCGTCTTGCGCACCCAGTTCGATGGACGATCCCCAGACGACCATCTCCCGGTCGCCAATATCTACATCCCACCAGCGTGTGGCGCGCCATTTCGCAGCTACGTCGTGAGTAACGCGTTCCTTACCAATGTAAAAGACTAGCGGTTCGCCGCTGGAACCCCCCGTGTTAAAGCGATGAAGGCTCCGGGCATTTTCCGATTTCAGTGCCTCAGTATTGCTCCGGATTTTTGATTTATCGAGTAAAGGCAAACGTTGGAGATCGGTGAGGGAGCGCACATCTTTCGCCTCGAAGCCAATCTTCGCGAATAGATTGCGATAATAAGGTACGTGCGCCTCGGCTTGCATGAGCAATTGACGCAACCTAGACAACTGGAGTTCTTGCAGCCGAATCTGATCCCACCACTGGGATATCTCCAGCTCTTTTCGTACCGCAACGCTATGATGATTCTTGATGCGTTCATGTAGTGGGAAGAAAAAGCCCGATATGAGCGATGTGTACAGCTCTTTCTTTGGTGAACGGCCTTTCACTTAACGCTCACCGTGGACCGGTCTGATTTTATCAAAACCTGTTCGTAAACACGGAGCAAACGTTCACGTACGTTGGGCCATGTGTACTGCTGCACTGATTCAACTCCTGCTTGACTCATCTGCTGCGCCTTGGCAGGATCATTGAGCAATGCCAGAATGGAATTAGCCATCGCTTCAGGATCTTGTATGGGCACTAGCAAAGCGGTTTTTCCGTGCTCCACCAGATAGGGCACCCCTCCCACATTCGTGCTCACTACGGGAACCCCGCTCGCCAATGCTTCCAGCACCGAGATTGGCATATTGTCGACCAGGCTTGGGTTGATCATGAGGTCAGCGCCATGGTAGAGAGCGGCCATGCCCTCGTTGTCCACACGGCCTGTAAATATAACCGCATCTGCTACACCGAGACCGGCTGAGAGTTTCTCCAATGTCTTCCGTTCCGGACCAGAGCCCGCCAGGATCAGTTTTGCTGCTGGAAACGTGCGTCTGACGATACTGAAGGCCCGCACAGCAGTGGCATTGTCGTAGATGGGCTCCAGATTACGCGTAACAATTATGTACGGAAAATCTGCTTTTGGCGGCGCATCGATGTTGACTTCAGCCTTAAAACGACTGAGGTCGATAATGTTGGGAACGATACTGGTTGAGAAACTACGTCTTGCAAATACAGCTTCAAGAAAGCCGGAAGGAACAATGATCGCGTCTGCTCTGGATAGGCTCGGTTTGATCCATGAAAATGCTTTATTAAAGAAGGAGTCCGCTTCACCGCCCCGGTAATTAATAATCACCGGTTTTCCCTTGATACTGGCTATCCAGATAGCGGGCGCTGCGAAGAGATGCCATGACCAGCCGGAATTGGCCATCACATGAAATAGGTGAACGTTGTTTGCGGACCGCCAGAGATGAAGAAGGTAGGGGAGCAGGCGGAATGCCGCCCTTATTCCTTTGAATCTTCCGATCCAGCGCGGGCTGTAGGGGCGGTTGACCTGAATCAACTCCACTATCGCGTCCTCCTCACGCAGCAATTTCGCCAATTGTAATGTTTGATTCGCCATGCCTCCGGACGGGGGTGGCAAAGGTCCCACCAGTCCGATGCGTAAGCCGGTAGCCTTCATTACGGTCTTTCTCTGAAAAGGAGCGAACCATAGACAGTTTTGTAACGAGACACGCTGACCGGCCAGTTGCGTTGTGTCTCCACAAAGCTGCGCGCTGCGGCACGCAGACCGCGCCAGGAGTCCGGCCTTGAAAGAAGGTCCAGCACTTTTAATGCCAAAGCGTCCGGGTCGCCCGCCTTGAAAAGGATGCCCGTTTCGCCGTCCCGGATAAGTTCCAGATGACCGCCGACATTCGAAGCCACGACAAGCCTGCCTTGCGCCATGGCTTCAAGAGGCTTTAGCGGCGTCACCAGATCGGTAAGTCGCATTTTCAACCTTGGGTAGACGAGAACATCGATTAAATTGTAATAGCGCTGCACCTGATCATGAGGAACACGACCGGTAAAGATTACCTTATCTTCTATGCCCAACTGCGTCGCAAGAACCTTTAACTCTTTTGCCTGCGAGCCGCCGCCGACGAGCAGGACACGAATATCAGGATTGCACGACAACATTTTTGGTAATGCCTGTAGCAGGACGTTCAAACCTTCATAAGCGTAAAAAGAACCGATGAAACCGAGCAACAGCTTGCCGTCGAGACCAAGATAGTTGGCGAGGTTCGGGTCGGGAAGCTGGTCCATGGTGAAATTTTCAATGTTCACGGCATTGGGGATAACCGTTACCCTTTCCGGCGCGATGCCCCTTCCGAGAATATCTCCCCGTAACCCCTCGCAAATGGTAGTTATAGCATCAACACGTCTCAGCGCGTAACTCTCCAGATATCGGGTAAGGCGATACCGAACTCCCCATTCGCGACTGGTGCCGTGATCTACCGCTGCATCTTCCCAGAATGCCCTGATCTCATAGACGACCGGGATGCCCAGCCTGCGACCCACGCGTAATGCGGGCAGGGCATTCAGGACAGGTGAATGGGCATGCAGGATATCCGGCTTGACAATTTTAACCACCTCATCCAGACGGTGGGTAAGACCATCAATAACAGCAATCTGATTCAAAACAGGCAGTTTCGACATCAGACCTTGCGCGACCGGAGTGCGATAGAAATGCCACCCGTCGAAATCCTCCTCCAGTGCCACGCAATTTTCCTGCTTTGATCCGGTCAAGTGGAAAGTTTCCCATCCCAACGCCCGCTGTTCGTTGAGAATAGCAAGCGTTCGAAACGTATATCCGCTATGGAGAGGAAGGGAATGATCAAGGATGTGAAGGATTCGCATTAGATTTGGGAAGAGATTATGTTAACGGTATGAATATGCCGTTGCGATTGCCGAGGCATCGAAACAACGCAATTATAACTTTTTGCTTTGCATCGTTTAATTTACTCGGCATACCGGCTTGTTCCTTTTCAAGACAGGAGCCTGCTCAGTCTCGATCTAAAGTTTCAAAAACGCCGTTCGGCTCTTGATACGCTATGGCAATTTATGGGGACACGCTTCCCCGGGGCTTCAGTTTGATTTCCATTCCCATATGAGGTAGCGGAATAACCAGATCGCTCGCCTGTTCCTTTTTCTCCAGATAACGGTAGACCCGGACTGCGAGATCGGAAAATTCCGGCACATTGGACGATATCGGAATCTCTTGAATAATCTGAAATCGCGGGTCATCCAAAGCTTTGGCCAACAGCTTGAATTCCGGTAAATCCACTACGTCACGGCTTTCAATGACAATAATGCCGATACCATAACGGTCAATCAACTGAATGACATCGTCTATGGATTGGACATACGAGACCATGCCGAAAGACTTGTGCACCGCCATGGATACCAAGATCTTATCGGCCCTCAATACGGCTTTTTCCTTTTCGGGATCAAGGGCGCGCAAGTTAAAAATAAAATTGCCATCATGTTTTCCAGCGAATAATATCAGGCCGGTATCCTCTTGCCGTGTCACAAGTTCAGCTGCCTGTTTATATCCGGTTACGTAGGGATGCGGCTTAGTCCACGCAGCGTATGAATTCCATCCGGAAAGCGCAATAAGAAGTACGAATGCAATGCGGCGGATATTGGCGTTTTCCGTGATCGGCCGGCTCAACGGCATGCACGCCAATAGTGCCAGCGCCGGCAATGCGTACATCGTGTAACGTGGAACATTCCCAGGACCACCGCCTACTACCACCGAAGTGAATAAATACGAGGCTGCCAGCCAAAAGAGTATCAACGAATCTTGAAGCGTCCCTTTGGTAACTAACCGGAAAGCGGCACCGCAAAATATAGCGAGACTGAGCGGCAATTCGCAGACGTTCCATAGTGCTGACCAAAACTGCCCCCAACGGGCAAGACTTAACAACTGCGAGTTAGAACCAAATAAACTGACGAACGAATTGACCGGTACGCTCCCGAACTTGAGCGCATGGAGAGCCAGGAAAGCAATCGCAATACTCACCATTGCGTACGCCAATAGGGCTTCTAGCCGCCATAGCAGCCGCCAGCGTCCAGTCCATATGGCATAGGCGAGCAGTGCCGGCAGAATAAACACCGTTGTCTGCTTGAGCAGCAAAGTGGAGCTGAGCGCAAGACCAACAAGCCCGGCGCTCCTCAGGCTCGGGCGGTTTAGATAACGATCGAATGCCAGGATCGAGACAATTATCATCGCAATCGCAGGGACTTCCAGCATGACGGAACGCGTCCAGTCAAGCACTCCAGGGGCCGAAAGATAGAGCAGACAGGATAATATTGCGGTTGCACGCCCCCAGATCGGCCGCACCCAAGCATACCAGGCAGTTACGCCGAGGAGCGTAAATCCCATGACTGTCAGACGCGCGCTGAATTCCCTGATACCGAATACAGAAAAGAAAGCGGATTCCACCACTGCAAAGAAAGGCGGATACCAGTTTAAAGCCAAGGCAGGATATTGGGCAAAATACTGCAGAGCGTATTCATAAGGCGCCCGCAAAGGCATATCCTGCCAGAGATCAAAAAAGAACACTCCGTTCATGGCGTGACGGGATTCGTCTGTCCACCAGAATTCTCCAGCATAAAGGGTCTTCCAGAACAGAAGAACAACAGCCACCCAGAGCAAAAGCAACGACAATGTATCGCCAATATCAAAACGTTGGCGCAATGGGTCACTCTTCGGAAGAACCTGCATGGAATATCGACCTTCGGTCATTCTTTTTTACAACTCTGCAATGATATGCTGGATGACTTCGGCTTGAGATTCCTCCAGGCCGAGCCACAATGGTAACCTCACCAGTTGGTCGCTAAGAAGCTGTGTTTGCGTCAGCGTTCCGGATTTTCGGCCCCATTTACTTCCCATGGGAGAGCTATCCAGCGGAACATAATGAAACACCGTTCCTATTCCCTTTTCCCTCATGGCGGTGATAAAGGAGGTCCGCCTGTCCAGGTCTGGCAATAACAAATAGTACATATGCGCGTTGTGGATGCAATCTGGGGGAACTATGGGTCGGCGAATTTTTTCGCGCTGTTCCACGGCCTCGAAATTTTTATGATATACGTCCCAGATATCAAGACGCCGTCTTGTGATGGAATCGGCATCTTCCATTTGAGCCCAAAGAAAAGCGGCGATCAACTCGCTCGGAAGGTAGGAGGAACCAAAATCCACCCACGTATACTTATCGACCTGCCCGCGAAAAAAAAGACTGCGGTTTGTGCCCTTTTCTCTGATAATTTCTGCTTGCTCCGCGTAGCACGGATCGTTCACTAACAGAGCACCGCCCTCTCCGGAAATGATGTTCTTGGTCTCATGGAAGCTCAACGCACCGAGGTGGCCGATACTGCCCAGCGGCCGTCCTTTATAGCTAGACATGATTCCCTGCGCTGCATCCTCGATCACTAGGAGATTGTGCCTTTCTGCGATGGCCATGATGGTATCCATTTCGCAGCTTACGCCGGCATAATGTACGGCTACGATAGCCCTTGTTTTAGGCGTTATAGCGGCTTCGATCAGCGTTTCATCAATATTTAGCGTGTCCTGGCGGATGTCCACGAATACCGGTACCCCTCCCCGTAGCACGAAGGCATTAGCCGTCGAGACGAAAGTATACGAAGGCATGATAATCTCGTCCCCGGGCACGATGTGAACAAGAATCGCCGCCATTTCCAAAGCAGCCGTGCAGGAATGGGTCAGCAAGGCCTTACGGCATCCAATACGCTGTTCCAGCCAACTACTGCATTTTTTCGTAAAAATGCCATCGCCGGCCAGATGCCCGTTCGCGTGGGCCTGACTCACGTACCACAATTCTTTTCCTGTCATGTAGGGCTTATTAAACGGAATCAAGGCTGTGCTCTTCTAGATTAGGGTCAAAATGAAATATGTTACGCCTTGGCAATAACGATCAGGCCGGTAACCACCATTACCGTACCCAACACACTTTGCAGCGTTAGGGACTCGTTAAGAAATAATACAGAAAATAACATTACAATAATAAATGCCAGGCTCATGAAAGGATAGGCATAGTTGAGGTCAAAGCGCGTCATGGCGGCCATCCAGGCCAGAGATGCAAGAAAGGCGGAAAGAAAACCGGACATGATCCACGGATTCAGAAACTGCTGAAGGAGAAACAATAGCTTATCGAAGCTTCCTTCCGGCATGGTGCGCGCTTGCCCCATCTGCCACTTGAGCACCAGTTGGCCATAAACCGTAAATAACAGGGTCAGCAGGATGTAGAAATGCCCCGCCATGTCAAATCTTCCGTTCATCCCTATTTCTCCTAGTGCATGTCGTGTAAGACAAATCTCATTATTTGGATATAACTCGGCGATCGGCAAACAGACAATCCCGATGGTGCGCGTAGAATTTTACACACAAGTTTAGCTTTTCATCTTTAGAGAAAGACAGAAAAAGCATTCCAGATTTTGGGAAGCGTACTCAGAAAACCAGGCTATCCAGACGACTGGACTCCGTGACTTGAAGAAATAGCGCAACCAACTATCCAGCGCGCATGCCCGTCACGCCGGGGACCAGTGCCGGTTCTGGCCATTAGCATTTAGTTACCAGCCCGCCCGGTTATTTTTACTGCGTGGTGAAGCTGCCTTCAGAAGTCTTATTCTCGCCACCCCCAGATGTAATCTGGCGCTGCTTCCGGTCCCACATTGAATAACAAATCCAGCACCGTGACAAAAGGTGAGAAAGGAGTAAAACATTGGCGGTAAGCAGGGTACGCAGGGTACTCCTTATACACCAGTTCAATGCCGGCCTCAACAAACAGAGGCTCATCAATGTAATCTCGGGCTGAAGGACCACTGATATATTTTGTGGCGCCAACGCTCTCAAGGATGCCGATTAACCTCTCCGTTTTTCGGCCATTGACTGCAAGAAGTCGGCTATCAGTAAACTGCACATGAATGCCAAGGATATCGGCGAGATGCCTTATCGCCCGCTGATTGTAGTCAGAAAGATTTGTTATTGAATTATCATATAAAAAATCCAGCAGCGGTTGCGATTTGCCAATGAAAGGTGCAGTTCGGTAATGTTGTTCTATTATGCTTCGATGTTGCCGCTTCCAGCTTTGATCTTTAATTTCTACTTCACATATCAAACGCTTCAAGTCGTGTCCTGCTGGAATCGTTAGCCATTTGGGCCCCTTCTCGGTCATGAGCTTATTTCGGTGACGCCAGTCTGAATGTGTGTATTGAACATCGTCATAAAACACAAAAAGATCCACGTCGTGAATCAGGTCAAAGTAACCTTTCCAAGGGATGTAATTAGACTGAAGGATGGCCGCGCAACGGCTCGAATTGGCGGGACCGCTTTTTTCCCCGGATGTGTTCATTTGTATTTTAAACCCAAGATGCTGAAAAACTTAATGCAAATTAGTCACGGAAATATATTCATCTATTGAAGACCTTGTGTGAGCTTGGATAAGCTGATACGAACGGTCTGTGTAGCAAGAACTTGAGTCTGATAGATGTGGAGTTAAGGGGCCAAACATAGTCTGGTCAGACCAGAAAACCGCAACGGCGGGATGCTTTCCAAGGCCCAGCCTAGTCACTATTATCCATCGGTCGGTCGGCCAAGTATTCTTTCTCCATTTCTAGGAGATCGTGCCGTCTGCTTTTTATCTTTTTTGCTGGCGCTCCGAAATATACAGACCATGGCTCGGTGGATTTGGTAACCATGCTGGAAGAACCGACAGCCGAGCCCTCACCAAATATCACCCCGGGGAAAACGATACTTCCTGCGCCTACAATCACATGCCGACCGATTTCCACTCGCGCCCTTAAAATCTTGCGAAATTTCATGGGCACAGTTGGATTTGTCAACGCATCGCCGCCGTAATCGTCCGATTGAGCAAATACTGTTACGCCAAATGCTAAACCCGAGAAATCATCCATTGCTATTCCCTCACGACCGCCGATGACACGGCAGCCATGCGCGAGGTGAACGTTTCTGCCAATCTCGACGTTCCCTGAAAGAATACAGAAATCATCTACGATAGAAAAATCGCCTATCGAAACATACTCAGGGATGTATATGCGCGAAGTACGGCTTATAAGCACATCCTGGCCCAGTTTCCTGAACTTCATCCCCTCAAGTTCTTCCCTTGAGTAGTAGCGATCGTCTTGAATTTGGTTCATACAGCGATTTGGATTAAAAGAACTACGACAAGAAAAAACCAAGCTGCTCAGTCTGAAGAAAACTCAATGGCTTCCCATTATGCACGCAGGAAGTAAATAATAGCTCAAGAACTATAGCGGGGTACGGCTCAGCCCCAAAACCTTTGTCCGGATGACACATCCCTGAGCGTTGTTAGTCCTGCTCGTAGCAGATCTTATCGTCCTTACATTCACGGAGGACCTTCATCGATAGACGTCTTTAACAATATATGTGGGACGGCTCTGTACCTGATTGAACACCTTGCCCAGATAAATCCCAACAATCCCAATGGCGGTGGTCAGGATGCCAAGACTAAGGGTGATCAGGACCATCACAGAAGTGAAGCCGACCAAGGCGTCGTCAAAAACCAGTTTCCGCAATATTAGATAGAATACGAATAGGAAACTTAACAGAGTGATGGTTACCCCTATGTTGAACAACCAGATCAAAGGTTGAGCGGAAAACGAGCTCACTGCGTTGACCATCAAGCCGATACGCCGCATCAATGTATAGGAGCTAGCTCCTTCGCGCTGTTTTTTAATCACGGGCAAACCGATCTGGTTGAATCCGGTCCAGCTCATCATGCCAGCAAGAAACAGATTGCGATCACCCATTTGTAGCAGCGCATCGACAAAGCGGCGTGTCATGATGCGTTCAGTAACAATGTTGTATGGAATCTTGACGTCGCTGAGAAAGTTGAACCCCTTCCAGAAGAGACCACCGCTGATCTGCTCGAATCGCCCGCCTTTACGAGCTTCTTGATAGCCAAAAACCATATCGCAATCCGACTCGCGGAGTTTGCGGTGAAACTCCGCCAACACAACAGGCGAAACCTCCAGATCGCAGTCGATGAGGAAAATCAGATCCCCGCGAGCGTGCCGCAATCCAGCCTGAATAGCGTGGTGATGGCCAAAGTTACGTGAAAGATCGACAGCGACCAATTGGGGAATGTCTAGCCTGCGCTCCAGGAGGTAAGTCAGCGAATCATCCGGGGAGCCATCATTTACCAGCAAGATCTCGAAATGGGTACATTTGATGTCCGCAAGAGCTTTAAGACACTCAGCAAGAAAACGTTCAAGGAAGGGGCGTGAACGGTACATCGTCGAAACGATGCTGATCTCAGGTTCTCCGGGAACTCTTTCCATGATTTTCTCAGAATTTCTCAATGATCGATTTCCGCGAATCTCCCGTAACTCGGTGGAGATTGTATCTTGCTTTATGAAAAATGCTTTGGCGCTGGAAACCAACTATCCGAAGAATATCTTTAGCGGGGTTGATCGAGCCTTCTGATGATTGATTATTATTCACAGCCGTCGCAACCAGTAGATGTTAGGGCTTGATCAATTCGGCGCGCCCACGCTTATATAACACGCCAACTGACCAGGCTGCATACATGATAACCCATGGCATAGCAGGAAAGTGGAATCTCGGCTGCCCTGAAAATACGATCGATATAGTAGTCAGATAAAGCATGAAGCAATACCCAAACAATACCCATGGCCAAGCCAGGCTATGTCTGTTTCTTACTATCGGGATGAACGCAAGAAGGGCTCCGACAAGCAGGAAACCGTAAAAAACCTGATTCGCCCACCTTATCGAACGAAAAATGAGTCTATATTGCTGATAATGAGGATAACCCGACTCATACCCCCATTCAGCTTCGCCGTCTTTGGACCATAAAGCCCATATCTTAAGCGGAATGAGTTCCAAAAACCGCCCCGGGTTCTCCTTGATCCATCCGATCGCCAGCTTCGTCGCGCGCCGATCTGATTCCACCTGGTCTGGAACAGAGAAATTGCGTTGAACTACTAGTGAATCATCTTCGACGTAGCCTCCATCTGCGCTGGGATTATTTCCGGTCAGAAGCGTCGCTCCCCCATTGGTGGAAACGAGCACCACTTCGCCAAAAACCTGACTATTTCGCACCGCCCAAGGCATAAGTATGGCTGCCATTATTAAGTAAATTATTACTCCTTTGACGGCATGCTCACGAAGGTTAGTCCATCCTTCATGAGCAAGTAAGCGAAAAAGTATTAGTAGCGCGGGCAAGAATATAACCTGCGGTTTCGTCAACGTTGCCAGCCCGAAAATGACCCCACAAGCGAAAATCCCACCCCACCCGTACCGCGCAATATAGAGGTATGTACCGAGGAGGAGTAAAAAAGTAAAATAAACTTCTGTTAGCAGGAATGCGGTATAGCCTATATTGTTTGGATATATCGCCAAAAATAAGACAGCAAGACGTGCGGTAGTTTCGCTATGAAAGATTCGCCGTGTCAGCCACAGTTGTAAAAAAAAAGTCGCTGCTGCCATCAGTAAATTGGCTACTTGCCCAACGAATTGGTCTTGACCAAAAAAAAAGAAAAGAATGCCGAGAAACCCTGGGTAGCCTACCGGCCAATATGCGGTTGGGTAACCGCCTTCTGAATAACCCTCGCCATTTGCAATCCCTAGGGCTCGGCTAAAAAACCACCCTGCATCGGAACCCATTTCGACAGGCACAAAAAAAATCAGTGCCGCCCGCACACCCATCGCGAATATAAAACAACCGGGTAAAAAAAAAGGCGATTCCAGCAAGGAATACAGAAAACCTGTTCCCGCGCGAGGCTCCTGCAAGACACTAGCTCTTGAATTCGGGAGCATTTTTAAAAGTCCAGTATGAATTCAAGAAATAATTTATTAGCATCGCGGGAGCAATGCCGACAAGCTGATGAATCGCCGGTGGTGTGTCGGGAAATATAACGGACAGCAAAATAAAGGTTGAATAACTTACCACCAGGGAAATTACGGAAACCATATTGAACTTCAACCCCTTGATACTCACGTGATCATGGGATTTCCGCCACCGAAAGGTCCAGTAGTTGTTGAGTAAGAAATTCGTGATAATCGAGGCCTCGATTGAGATAGGGGAGGCCAGATACTTGTTGACGTTCATCTGAAGCAACAGCGTAAATATGCCAAGGTTCACAATTACCCCAGACAATCCCACTATAGCGAACTTGATAAAGGTCTTTGAGCTATGCAAACGAATCCACCACGCATTCAGGATAAATTCGATAATGTCAGAAAGTCCAAGTTTGGATTCACCTTCAGTCCGATCGATAAAATCGACAGGAACTTCCTTAACAATCGCGCCTAGCGATACTGCCTTATGAAGCAGCGCTACCTGAAAAGCGTAACCCTGAACACGAAGATCATCGAATGCGACTTGTTTAAGCAGTGTTGTCCTGATAGCCCTGAATCCCGCGGTACAGTCCCTGACCTTATAGAGCCCCGCCACATAACGACCGACAATGTTGCCGCCCAATGAATTCATGCGACGCAGCAACCCCCATTTCTTGGGAATCGAACCGCCTTTAACATATCGACTCCCAATTACAAAGTCGGCCCCCCCATCAAGAGCGGCCATAAGTCTAGGTACATCTTCCGGTTTATGTGAGAAATCGGCGTCCATTTCGAATACAACATCGGCCGCAAGTTTATCCATCGCATAAACCATTCCGCGGATATACGCAGCTCCAAGCCCCGTCTTTTGCCCTATCAGCAGGTGGATATTGGCATAAATGGCTTGTTGCTTCCGGACGACCTCCGCAGTGCCGTCTGGAGAACTATCGTCTACGACAAGGATATGCATGTCGTGCGAAATATTCCGAAACTGTACCTGCAACTCATCGATTATGTTTCCGATGTTATTTCGCTCGTTGTACGTCGGCAGAATCAACACCACCTTCGATACCGCTATAGGGTCACCCATCATAAGGATCAGTTCGTGAGTTCGTGGGAATTGAGCTGCAGGAAAAACTATTGGTTCGAGGTCGTTTGACACAACGCCCGCCCGTCTTCCCTAGAATACTTTAAATGGGTTTTTTATCCTAGCCCTTGCGTGAACGATGGTTAAACCGTTTCAGCGCAACGAAGGCTGATCTGGAGCGTTCTTATATGTAGCGTGAAGGATTCCCCTGCTGCCTTGAAACTATCAGAATCTGACTGTAGTGAGCTTTCAAAATTGAGATGTGGATAGCCAACTTATCCACAATTTTCTGAGAACCGTCAGGCCTCTGGATGTTATGACGCTTCAGATAAAATAAGGGGTAAGCGCGCATGGGCATCGGCCTGCGTGCTCGAGCCAGCCCTGCTTCGACCTCTATCGCATTACATTCGTAACCCTGTCAGGTGCAGCTTATTGCCATATGCATTCCTTGCTGTCGTTACGGTATTTATGGACACGTCTACGACTGACGCATCCTATAACACCTAACCCTGCTAGCAGTAACGCATATGTTTCCGGTTCCGGAACAACTGCCGCGCTCACCGGTTTGTATAACCATACCCCCGCATCCCACTCTCCAACGCCCGCGGCGGTAACCTCGTCCAAGGCGACAAATGCGCCGAGTGCGCTGTCATAGTGCCATTTGCCGAGAACACCGGTATTAAAGTCGCCGTGCGGATGGTCCGAGGTTGAACTTTGTATTTCAGACACAATCCAGGTAGTGTTGGGGCCGATATTGCCGGCCGCATCGGTTACAACGCTGGCTGACCAGACCGTACCGCCCCGGCCACTGCCATCCCAGAGAACAAGGGTGTTGTGGGCTGAGTCATAATCCATTCCGTATGTTCCGCTCATTACAAAGGCGCTGCCGTCCGTGTTGATCAGATGGACTCCGATATCGGCATTGCTGCCCGGGTTGGCCGCATTGGCCTTGTCCAGATCCCATACTGCCAACTGTGATGTGCGACTTCCGCTCACGCTGGCTGTTCTGATGTAAAGATTGTGCGTCGAATCGATTGTTCCAACTCCTTGATATCCGACCGTGTTATTTGTAACGCCAATTTTTTCCCATGTATCACCACCACCGTTCCTTACATCTCCCAAGGTGTAACGGTAAAGTGACGGAAACCCCGACGCACCTGTGTCCGCGGTAAGATAAACAACGTCTTTGCCATTCTCGATCCGATTGGCGGTAGTTCCGTTAATGTACGATTGAGGTTCAGTGCCGGTGAAATGACCTTGCCGATCAATCCACATATTACCGCCCAGCGCGATATCCGTAGTATTCCAGCCCGAACCCGTAGTACCCCCGACTTTGTTTGGATCGGCCTTACTTGGATCCCACAGATAAGGCCCGGCACGACTCACATTCGTGCCGTCCGTCTTCTGGAAAGGTCCGCCGGTAGGCGATGCTGCTCCCCCAAATGTAAGGAACATGCCATTAACGGGCAGATAAATATTATTGTCGTAGGTATGTGAGGACTGTGGGGCCGGACCACCCACTACAAAACCATTTGCATCGATCCTGCTTGGAAGGGAACCACGTCCCCAGGCGCCTGTAGCCCCGTCCCACACATACAACTCGTTACCTGAGTAATTTGCGTGACCCCCGCCCCAGAGCAGCAAGTCCCCCCGAGTTGAGTCCCATGCGAAAGAACTCCAGGCACGAACAATGGCGCCTGGCCAGCCATTTGGTACGGCATCGGCGCCTGTTGCCCAAGCGTCAGAATAAAGATTAGTGCTTGCCTTAACCCAACCACCTTCCGGGGTAGCCGCCAGCAATGCCGACAAGCGCTCCAAGGATGTCTCAGCATGTGCTTGTGCCACGAATGCAGGGAATGCGCTCACCGCAAGGAAAGAAACAAGCGTTAGATTCGCTACCTTGGCTCTACCTTTATAAGGTGATGTCTTTAAAACCCCCTGTTTCCCCTGTTTTCCCTGTTTATGCAATACGCTCATTTGTTTGCGCCCTTATTACAAAATTAAAAAATTCTTTCTGCCATCGCCCCCCAACTTCAGCCCTTATACCATATAAGCTAATCTTAAAAAAAGATGGCTGTAGCATCAATCTTAACGATATGGTCAGGATAAGGGCAAATTTGCGCCATGTATACATTAGACGACAGAAATAATTCCTTGAACAGCTGGAAGAAATTACAGGTATTCTCGGGCGTGCTCTCTTAAATTAGTCTGGTAAAATGTCGGCGCCATCTTGGTAAGTGGGGATGAGGATTATGGTCGCTGGATTGAAACTCTGGCTAATCAAGTTTCTTAGGGCGGAATGGCAGCGATATCACGACGAAAAACTGCGCTTCATAAAATGTTGCAACAATGGGGCTGGTTCAATCTCAGCCTTTTCGTGCTCAACAGATTTCTCTTCATGGTGTCAAAAGGTAATCTGCGGTTATATAGGTACTATTTAATTGCTCAGCCAGTGGGACAGACAACTTTGCTTCCACCGGGCCGAGGCAAGAAAACAGAAATTCGGTTGATTGACGAACACGACGAAATTGTTCGTCAATTCCCCCGGCCTGCTACAGCGATTCAGGAGCGATTCGAGCAAGGGGCAAAATGCCTGGTGGCTTTCAAGCAGGAACAATTTATCGGCTTCCTGTGGCTATTGCTGGGAAGCTATCAGGAAGATGAAGTGCGCGCCCGCTACACTCCGCTGCCTGTAGCCCAGACAGCTTGGGATTTCGACGTATATGTAGCACCGGAGTCCCGCTTTGGATTGACTTTTCCACGCTTATGGGATGAGGCAAATCGATTTTTGAGAGAAAATAATATTCTATGGTCGTGTAGCAGGATTTCAGCCTTCAATACGGATTCCCTTGGCGCCCACGCACGTCTCGGAACTTTATCCCTTGGAAGCGCCATTTTCTTTTGTATGGGTCAATGGCAAATCACGCTCGCTTCCGTACCTCCTTATTTTCATTTCTCCCGCCACTCTGGTTCATTCCCAGAGTTTCATCTCAACACTCAGGGGCTCGGGGGAAAGCCATCCATTCCGCAAGACAAATCAACTATGGGGTAAATATGCAGCAGTTTGAAGAAGTAAGGAACATTTTATCGGATGTATTAAGTCTCGGTGACCGGAAAAATTTCCTCAAAGAAGACTCGGCCTTATTGGGGGGGATCCCGGAATTGGATTCCATGGCAGTTGTCAACGTGATCACTGCGATTGAAGAGCACTTTGGCATCAGTGTAGATGACGATGAGATCAGTGCACGGACTTTCGAAACCCTCGGCAGTCTGACCCGCTTTGTTGAGCAGAAACTGGGTGAATGACGCTAAATCCGCGACCCAGCCCTGCCGAGCCTTTTTTTTAAAAGCCGGAACTGGGGAGCGCTTTTGTCTTTACCATGCTCCTCGCCGCCCTGAAAAATGTCGAGGAGTATTCATCTATGTTCATCCTTTTGGGGAGGAGATGAATAAATCACGGCGGATGGCAGCGCTGCAGGCAAGAGCTTTCGCCGAGATCGGGTTTGGTGTACTGCAAATTGATCTCTTTGGCTGCGGGGATAGCCACGGCGATTTCGGAGAAGCGCGCTGGAATATTTGGAAGCAGGATCTGGCGGTCGCGGTAACATGGGTGGAAAATCATATTGCGGCACCCATCTGCCTGTGGGGATTGCGCTTGGGAGCACTGCTTGCACTGGACTTCGCCAAAAGTTCTGAAAAAAAAATCGAGCAGATAATTCTGTGGCAACCGGTAATCAGCGGCGAATCCTTCCTCACTCAGTTTTTGCGGCTCCGGCTCGCTAATGAAATGTTTTCGGCCGGCGCCAATACCGAAAAAGTGACGGGAACGGATATGATGCGTGCATCTATGAGAGCGGGAAATGCGCTCGAAGTAGCGGGCTATGAACTTGCGCCGGACCTGGCTGCCGCTCTTGATAACTTGAAAGCGGCTGAAATGATTATAACAAAGACCCCTATTCATTGGTTCGATATCGTGCCCGAACCGGGGCGTCCCATGACGCCATCTGGCGCAAAGGTTGCGGGCATATGGCAAAGGAATGATGTTGATCTGACAGTGCATCTTGTAGCGTGCCTGCCGTTCTGGGCGACCCAGGAAATTTCCGAATGCCCAGCAATGGTATCGGCCACAATAAATGTCTTTGCTACAGCGGCATCATGAATTTCTCGGAACGCCCTCTGGTCTTTCCCTGTAACAGTTCCTTGTTGTATGGCATTTTAAGTCTACCCGAGAAAACAAGCTCAAGAGGTGTATTAATCGTGGTGGGCGGACCCCAGTACCGGGTCGGGAGTCATCGTCAATTCACGTTGCTTGCTCGCTTTCTTGCCGCTCACGGCGTCCCCGTTCTGCGCTTTGATTGCAGGGGAATGGGAGATAGTGAAGGAGACATGCGAACTTTTGAAGATTTTGAAGATGATCTTTGCTGCGCGATAGACAGTTTTTTTGAAGAGGTGTCTCCTCTTACTGACTTGGTGATTTGGGGACTATGCGATGCTGCATCGGCCGCACTTTTCCATGCGCACCGGGACCAGCGCATAACCGGTCTCGTACTGCTGAATCCTTGGGTGCATACGGATCAAGGCGCGGCAAAAGTCTATCTAAAGCACTATTACCTCGCCCGCCTTTTTGAGCCGGAATTCTGGAGCAAGATATGGAGCGGGAGCTTTAATTACTCCAAGGCATCTCAATCTCTCACGAAAATTCTTACCCAGGCTCTATCGGGTCGAAGTCTTGAAACCCCCGCAAAAAATGCCGATATAACTTGCGCCCAAAATAATTTGCCCGTGAGAATGCTGAATGGACTAAGTCATTTTGAAGGAAAAATTCTCTTGATAACAAGTGGGAATGACCTCACTGCCCAGGAATTCTTGAGCTTGGTGAAAGATTCGCGTGAATGGCAAAAACTGCTAAGCTCTTCACGCATTTCCTGTTTTAATTTACCGGCGGCCAACCATACTTTTTCCCGACGAGAATGGCGTGATCAGGTGGCTGTTTGGACAAATGAGTGGATCCACTCATGGTGACGGTTTTGACAACTGTGAGCTTCCTGCGACAATGATAAAGTTGGGAAGTGGACACGCCCCTCCTTTCATTCTGAGAAATAATTAATCAATGGCAGTCTTTTTTGGATATTCAGGGATTAACAGTTCTCAGCTCAGCAAACTGAGTAGTTCCCGCTAAGGTGACTGATGGTCGTTATCTAAGTCAGGATTGTCCCCTGTTGTAGCGCAAGTTACGGTACAGTCGAGTATATTAATTGTAGGAGGGCTAATGAAAGTCGCATCCGGCATTACCATATTAGTAATCTCGATTATTTCAACAAATCTTACAGCGGCCTCTTACTGTGGAGACCTGCAAGCAGGCGGAGCGGGAGGGGATTATACGAATAGCGAAGATAAAAGGAATTTAAGAACCGTTGAGGAGTACCACTTCACGCCCAATGTCGAGAAGCTGATTAGCGGGAGTTCCGGAAGCGTTGGGGCAGATCTGAGCTATACGCTACTCATGTTTCCCAATCATCACCGCGCACTAGCAGCCTTCGGCAACCTTTCCTTGAAAGATAAAACCTTGAAACCGATGGGCGCAAAATACTCTGTCGAGTGTTTTTTTGATCGCGCTATCCGCTTCCGGCCAAATGACGGCGTCGTTCGCATGATATACGGGAATTATTTGCTAAAAGCAGGGCAAACCGATAAGGCTACAGAACAACTCAAGGAGGCAGTTAACCTTCAACCAGAGAATCCGAATATTAACTATAATCTCGGCTTACTGTACGCACAGAAAAAGGATTATGACCAGGCAAAAATTTATGCTAAGAAAGCCTACGAGCTTGGCTTCCCGCTGCCTGGTCTTAAAAACAAGTTGAAGGAAGCGGGAAAATGGGAGGATTAATTTCCGTCATGCTATGGATCAGCTTCGAGCAAATATCAGAAAATCGTTGTTAGTATCTGTTTAGATCGATGCGCCGCTTTTCTCATTCTTAAGAGTGAGATGCCCTATATACCACTCCAGCACTTGCTTAAGCCCTGCATCAATTCGATGAGTCGGTTCGAAGCCCAACATTTTTCCAGCTTTGGAAATGTCCGCTTGGGAATGTCTTACATCCCCCTTCCGAAAATCCATATATGTAGGTCTGTGATTCTGCAAATGAGGAAATTTTACAAGAAGTAGCGCGCGCATCATTTCATAAAGTTGATTAAGGCTTGTGCGTTCGTTAATCGCCACATTGTATATTTGATTGACTGCCTCTGGATTTTCAGCCAGCGCTGCAAGGAGGTTGGCTTGCACAACGTTCTCGATAAAACAGAAATCCCGACTGGTTTCACCGTCGCCGTTGATATGCAAAGTCTGATTTTTTATGAGCGCGGCAAACCACTGGGGAATCACTGCGGCATAAGCACCATTTGGATCCTGTCTAGGGCCAAAGACGTTAAAATAGCGTAACCCTATCGATTCGAGACCATAGCAACGGGCGAATACATCGGCGTAGAGTTCATTAACATACTTGGTGACTGCATAGGGCGAAAGGGGTCGGCCAATCACCGCTTCCGTTTTAGGTAAATCGGGATGATCACCATAAGTAGAACTGGATGCTGCATAAATAAATCGCCTCACAGAGGCGTCGCGGGACGTAACCAATAAATTCAAGAAGCCCGAAATGTTGCTTTCATTTGTGCGGATGGGATCTTGAATGGATCGCGGCACAGATCCGAGCGCTGCTTCGTGTAATACATAATCCACACCTACGCAGGCGTGGCGGCAATCTTCCAGTTGTCGGATATCACCTTCAATAAAGTTGAAATTAAGCCAAGCATCGTCCCCTACCCGCTCTTTTACCTCATCAAGATTATGTCGATAACCCGTGGAAAAATTGTCTAGTCCAACGACCTTTTGGTCCAGAGAAAGTAAAGCCTCAAGCAAATTGGATCCGATAAACCCGGCAACGCCCGTTACCAGCCAGCGGTATTGATGATCTTTTAGATGCTGCAGGCCATTCTGATATCTTGTCATCGCTAGCTAGCCTTCTTCCTCAAAGTCGCCAGACATTCAACCCGGCCTCACGTAGTGCTGTCTGGTCAAACTGGGATTTAACATCGATAAAACATCCCTTATCGCTAACTTTGGTTTGGAAATCTGTCAGAGGTCTGTCCAGGAATTCCCGATGTGAAACCGCCACAATTATCGCATCGGCGCATGGGAGCTTTTCCCATGATTCAAGATTCAGACCATATTCGTGACGAGCTTCTTCCGCGCTTGCTACAGGATCATGAACATGAATCTCAATTCCATAGGATTGAAGTTCACTAATCAAGTCAGCAACTTTGGAGTTTCTTAGGTCAGGGCAATTTTCCTTGAAGGACAATCCAAGAACATTTACCCGGGCACCCCGGACGTTAATGTCAGCCTTAATGATCTGCTTTATCGTTTGTTCCGCTATGAATTTTGCCATGCTGTCATTGATCCGGCGTCCGGCCAGAATGACTTGGGGTATGTAGCCAATCATCTCCGCCTTGTGTGTAAGATAATATGGATCTACACCAATACAATGGCCTCCTACCAGGCCCGGACGAAATGGAAGAAAATTCCACTTGGTGCCGGCGGCCTGGAGGACTTCCAGCGTATCAATCCCCAGCTTATCGAAAATGATCGCCAACTCATTCATCAACGCAATGTTCAGATCACGCTGGGTATTCTCGATTACCTTCGCGGCCTCTGCAACCTTGATGCTGGATGCGCGGTGCACCCCAGCGGTCACTATACTTTCATAAAGCTCAGCAATTCTCTCCAGCGTACTTTCGTCGTCTCCCGCTACTACCTTCAAAATGGTAGTGAGCGTGTGTTGCTTATCTCCGGGATTGATCCGTTCAGGAGAAAAGCCAACGTGGAAATCTTTCTTCCATTTCATATTGGCGTGTTTCTCCAGAACCGGGATGCAGATTTCCTCCGTTGCTCCAGGATAAACCGTGGACTCATAGACAACGATAGCTCCCCGCTTCATGTTTTTACCGACAGTTTCACTGGCGCCGACGAGCGCTGCAAAATCGGGCTGGTGAGCGAGGTCGACTGGCGTTGGAACTGCAATCACGATATAGTCAGCTCGCGACAACTCCGCCGGGTCGGTTGTAACTAGAAGCTGACTGGCGGCGCTCAGTTCATCGATTGAAACTTCTCCAGTCGGATCTACGTATCGTTTATAGCTCTCGACTTTGCTGCTGGAAAGATCGTAACCTATGGTCTGCCGTTTCTTGCCAAATTCAACCGCCAAGGGTAATCCTACATAACCCAATCCAACTACTGCCACCACGCTCATAAATTATCTCCAGTCTCTCTGTAATTCATACCAGCATAAATAACCACTGTCCCAACCAATTATCCGCTTTGCTTCTCATAAAAAAACCTGTACTAAAGACCAATTCCCATACACTTTGTACCAGCATATCATATGGAGAAACTGTGGTAAGAATAGCCGACAGACCCGCGGAACACTTTCCAGATTGCGTTAATCAATACTGAACGGCTCTATAGGAAAAACCGCGTAAGCCGAACTGAAAGCTGCTGAATAGCTATTTCTAATCAACATATTGATAACAAGAGAACTTTTTTATATAGTGGACGTCATTTCCACTTCCACTATGGCCACAGCAGCTACAATGTCATGACGATTTAGCCTGACTACATGCTTGGTACTAGAGATAGATCTTCCTGGCGGAGTCCAGGCGCGAGTAGTATAAACACCTCTGCGCCGCTTCAACTTTGGTCTGTTGGCCTTGGCACTCTTGGCGTAAATAATCTGTTAGAGTCTCTGACGTGTTATTCCCAGTCTATCCGAATTAAGTACCGGAAGACTATCTCAATGCAAACACAATCGCTGAATGGAATGAAGGAAGGTTTATATGCGTAATTTAGGCAGGGTTATTGCAACCAAAAACCTATTGGCGCTCATGATCTCCACCGCACTCATTGGCGGAGGTATGACCGGTTGTGGCAAAACTAAAGATGCCCAAACTCTAGTTTCAGAAGCGGCGGACTATCATCAAAAGGGAGATGACAAGGCTGCCATTATCCAGCTTAAAAATGCTTTGCAGAAAAATCCGGACGATCCGGATGCACGTTACCTCTTGGGCGTGATCTATAACAAGACGGGAGATTCCCAATCAGCAGAGAAGGAACTGCGTAAGGCATTGAGCTTAGGAATGAGCCCTTCCAAGGTTTTGCCGGCATTAGGGCAAGCCATGCTAAATCTGAGCCAATTTCAACAGGTTCTGGACGACACGAAAGAACTTTCTGCAAATAAAAGTTCTGCGGAGATTTCAACATTGCGCGGGAGCGCTTCTTTGGCATTAGGCAAGGGCACCGAAGCCAAGGGCTTGTTTGAACAGGCGCTTAAGGAGAACCCAAATTTTCCGGATGCGTTAATTGGATTGGCAAAATATTCCCTCTCGGAGAAAGACATTGAGGCTGCAATGGGTTTCGCAGAACAGGCAGTAACGCGAAACCCGGAAAATGCCGATGCCTGGCTTTTCAAGGGCGACCTGTTACGCGCCCAAGGAAAAAATGATCCAGCCCTTGCCGCTTATGAGCAAGCGGTGAAGTTAAAGCCGAATAGCGCCTCGGCTTATCTCAATAAAGCCTTTATAGAAATTGGCACGGGAAAGTTCGAAGCCGCCAAAGCGGACATTGACGCGGCGCGTAAAGTGGCACCCGGTATTTTAACCGTCTTTTATACTCAGGCACTGCTGGATTTCAATCAGGGCAAACACACTGCCGCGTTGGAAT
Source organism: Nitrosospira sp. (assembly GCA_013697655.1). Classification (GTDB taxonomy): domain Bacteria; phylum Pseudomonadota; class Gammaproteobacteria; order Burkholderiales; family Nitrosomonadaceae; genus Nitrosospira. The sequence goes on along the minus strand of JACCWK010000228.1, from coordinate 7,583 downwards.
CTCTACAGCAGATACTAAGTAAAGCACCAGACCACATGCCTAGCGTGCTCCTCGCGGGAGCGGTGCAATTCGCTTTGGGATCGATGCCCCAAGCAGAGCAACATCTGAAGTTTTATCTAGATAAGGAGCCTGGAAATCTCTATGCACGCAAACTGTTGGCTTCCGTTCTTCTGAAGAATCGCGAAACCCAGCGTGCAATCGCTGTGCTGGGCCCCGCACTCAAAAACGTACAACAAGATCCTCAACTATTCTCCTTGGCAGGAGAGGCCTACATGCAGGCCAAGGATTTTGCCAAGGCAACAGAATATTTTGAGAAAGCCAGCCACATTGCGCCTGAAAATGCAATGCTCCATACCGCCTTAAGCATGAGTAAACTGGGGCAGGGAGATACCGCGCGTGCTGTCGCCGAATTGGAAAGGGCCACAAAGCTGGATCCCAAATCGGCTCCGGCAGGCATTCTGCTGACCATGACCCACCTGCGGCTGAGAGAGTTTGATAAAGCGCTTGCGACCGCTAAAACACTTGAGAAGGAATATCCGGACAACCCCCTTATTCATAATCTGAAAGGCGGTATTTACTTGAACAAAAAAGATACAGCGAACGCACGAGCGAGTTTCGAGAAAGCACTTTCTCTGGACCCCACTTATTTTCCTGCTGTGGCAAATCTCGCGCAGCTTGATCTGCAGAATAAAAAACCGGATGTGGCAAAAAAACGCTTTGAGGATATTCTAGCAAAGGATAAAAAGAATATTCAGGCGATGACTGCGCTATCCGGGCTAGCTCTTAATCAGGGACAAAACAGTGAAGCCACGGTCTGGCTGGAGCGTTCGTATAAAGAAAATCCCGACGCGCTCCAACCTGCGATGCTTCTGGTAGCTCATTATTTAGGCTCAGGAGAAAAACAAAAATCGCTGGCCCTTGCAAAAAAGTTGCAGGGTACGAACCCGGGGAACCCGGATGTTTTGGAGCTTCTTTCACAAGCCCAGTTCGTCAACAATGACACGGCAGGTGCCCTGGAAAGCACCAGTAAACTTGCCTTCATGCAGCCTGAATCTGCCGTCGCTCAATTCCGGCTCGCTTCTATTAACATGGCATTGCAAAACTGGTCGGCCGCATCCGATGCCCTTAAAAAAGCGCTGGCGTTAAAGCCGGATTATCTGGATGCCCAACTGATGCAAGTTATGCTGGAGGCACGCAAGGAAAATTATCAGGGAGCCCTCTCAATTTCACGGCAGATACAAAAACAACACCCAAAATCACCTCTCGGCTATATAGCAGAAGGCGATCTGCTTATGAAACAAAAAAATCCGGTACTTGCAGCGAAGGTTTATGAGCAGGCATTTGCTATCAGCAAAAGTCAACCCTTAATGGTGAAGTTGCACGCATCACTTACCCAAGCCGGGAAAGACAAGGAGGCAAACTCGCGTTTGTTTGAATGGCTGAAAGAAAATCCCAACGATATACCTATCCGCATTTATCTTGCGGAAGTCCTCCTGAAGGAACGTCAGAATAAATCTGCCATAGAGCAATATCAGATCATCCTGCGGCAAGATCCGAAATACGTACCCGCACTGAATAATATAGCAACGGTTTATCAGCAGGAAAAAAACCCTCTAGCCCTGGAATATGCGGAAAAGGCCTATCAGCTGGATCCTGACAGCCCCGCGATACTGGACACTCTAGGAGGGATATTAATAGAACGAGACAATTTAACGCGGGGGCTTCCGCTCCTCCAAAAGGCAAACTCCCTCGCGCCGGAATCAGCGGAAATTCGCTATCATCTCGTACTCGGTCTGATCAAATCGGGGGACAAGGCTAAAGCTCGTAAAGAACTTGAACAATTGCTGGCTACCGGAAAGAATTTTCCCGAAGTTGACGAGGCCAGAACACTGCTGAAACAGATGCAATGAGCGTTTAGCGAAAAAAGTTGTTTCGAGAGCACCACCAAAAGGTGAAGGTCCAATGCTCTTGGCAAGGCAGGAAGCTACGATAACGGGCTGCTAAAGTATGGGGCGCTATTTGTCTGAACTGGGAATTGCGCATAACAGGTAAGCCAGAGGCCGAATGATTCACCGGTAATGGGCTTGCTGCATTTGCTGCATTTGCTGCATCGCGCCGAGACGATCACTTAGCTTAAGCCATGGAATGGCTCATCCGTGCTCCAGTCAGGAATCCCAGAACGTAGCGGTTTCCCCTTTGCTACGCAGCCTCTATAATTCTTGCTCTATTTGATTTGCCGCTTTAGCAACGATTCGACAGCGCTTCTTAAAGGCGATGGGGGCAGCTCAGCTGCCAGGCCATTCAGACTTTCCCTACCTGCTTGACCGATTTTGAGTTTTTTTTTGGACAGATTACCAGGTAAGTCATTCCCGCCAATAGCATGGTAATTTGCTTGCACAGCAATCCGAATTGCAGTAACCTCATAACCCCTCGTTTGAAATTTTAATAATAAAGAGGGTAATGTTTGCCTGAGCTTTGCTGCGATTGCACCATTATGTGCGTATATGGTCAGGTTTCCCTCGAAAAACCCGCCTAAAGTGCAATGTTGAGCCAGTTGAGGCCGGACCATTTTCATGAATATCTGTTGCATCTCAATTAACTTGTCCATGTAGCCGAACAGTCGCTGATGATCAGGCGCCGCGCTGAGAGCGCCGAGATAAAAATTGATCTTGCGTATGGCCATGGCTGAATGATAATGTAGGGAATAAGATGAATATTATTCTAATTTCCAATAATTTGGCAAAAGCGAGAACCTTGACCTTGACCAGCACGCATTTTGTGCTTCTGGCGGGAGCATTCTTCTTGGCTGCTGTGTTACTCGCGATGGGACTGAACTACCTTTCCCTACGCTATGCCGACAAAATTGACAGTCCCTCGCTGCGATCCCTCGTTTTAAGCGTTCAACAGGAAGAACATCAAAAAACGCAGTCATATTTGCGCGATAGCCTTAACGCAATGGCCGTCAGAATGGGTCAGATGCAGGCTCAACTGTTAAGGCTCGATTCGGTGGGTGAGCGTCTGGCAGAATTATCCGGAATTAAACCTCATGAATTTTTATTTAAACAGAGTCCAGGGCAAGGGGGGATACTTTCAAACCTGCCATCGCAGGACATGACATTTGTTGAATTTAACAATAAGATCCAGGAGTTATCCCGCATATTGGATGACCGCTCCGACAAATTTGGCGCATTGGATTCAGTTTTGATGCAAGACAGGCTCAAGAAAAAAATGCTTCCATCCATTATGCCGGTAAGCACAAGGTGGTACTCCTCGGGTTTTGGAGTGCGTATCGATCCCTTTACCGGCCGAAGCGTTTTTCATGAAGGCGTTGATTTCACGGCCGCGACAGGAACGTCAATCGTAGCCGCCGCGGGGGGGGTGGTAGTGTATTCCGATTACCATTCCGAATATGGTAATATGATTGACGTTGACCATGGCAATGATCTCGTCAGCCGCTATGCCCACGCTTCAAAGCGCCTGGTAAAACTGGGCCAAGTGGTCGTAAGTGGACAGAAGATCGCGGAAGTGGGCAGCACTGGCCGTTCTACCGGTCCGCATTTGCATTTTGAAGTCAGGCACAGGGGCTTACCACAAAATCCATCACGGTTCTTGAAGATGCCCGGTTGAGCCGGATTAATACTCTGCTGCGGGGGTGAGGCCAAAAACCTCACCCCCTATTTTTTTGACATCTGTTCAAATAGATTTTTTTTGAGATTTCATGCTGAACAATCTGCTTAAGAAAGTCTTCGGAAGCCGCAACGACCGACTGATAAAACAATATTTCCAGACCGTAGGAACGATCAATTCACTGGAAGCAGGGGTTGGGGCGCTTACTGACGCTGAGTTACGCACAAAAACCGAAGAGTTTAAACAACGTATCGCAGATGGGACGACTCTTGATGCGCTGCTGCCGGAGGCGTTTGCCGTCGTACGCGAAGCCAGCAAGCGCACGTTGGGGATGCGCCATTTCGATGCGCAACTCATCGGCGGGATGGTGCTGCACAGCGGTAAAATTGCCGAGATGCGAACAGGCGAAGGCAAAACATTGATGGCGACCTTGCCTGCCTATCTCAACGCTCTGGCGGGTAAGGGCGTCCATCTGGTTACGGTGAATGATTATCTCGCTAAACGTGATGCGGAATGGATGGGGCGGATATATCAGTTCCTTGATGTCAGTGTTGGTGTGATCCTTTCACAGATGGATCATGGCGAAAAGCAAGCTGCCTACGCCGCTGATATAACCTATGGCACCAATAACGAATTTGGGTTCGATTACCTGCGCGACAATATGGTAAATCACCCCGCTGAGCGTGTGCAACGCGTCCTCAATTACGCCATCGTTGACGAAGTAGATTCCATTCTTATTGACGAAGCCCGTACCCCATTAATTATATCCGGCCAGGCAGAGGGAAGCACCGACGTTTATATGCGTATGAACACCCTGATTCCAAAACTTGTCCGCCAGGAAACAGAAAAAAGTCCTGGAGATTTTAGCGTTGATGAGAAATCCCAGCAGGTGCTGTTGAGTGAGACCGGCTTCGAACACGCGGAAAAACTGCTTGCGGAGAGCGGACTGCTTTCGCTTGGAACCAGTCTCTATGATCCCGCCAACATCAATCTCGTCCACCATCTTTATGCCGCCCTCCGTGCCCACGCCTTATTTCTTCGCGATCAGCATTACGTAGTGCAAGAGGGAGAAGTAATCATTGTCGATGAGTTTACCGGACGGCTCATGTCAGGTAGACGCTGGTCGGAAGGACTGCATCAGGCGGTAGAAGCAAAGGAAGGCGTCCCCATCCAAAAGGAAAATCAGACACTCGCCTCCATTACTTTTCAGAACTATTTTCGCATGTATCATAAGCTGGCTGGCATGACGGGTACGGCTGATACAGAGGCTTATGAGTTTCAGCAAATTTATGGACTGGAGACCGTAATTATTCCAACCCATCGGCCGATGATACGTAATGACCGCATGGATCAGGTATTTCGCACTATGGGCGAAAAGAATCGCGCCATTATTGAGGATATTAAAGACTGTTATCAGAGAGGGCAGCCCGTTCTGGTTGGAACAACTTCTATTGAGAATAATGAGTTATTGTCGGAACTACTCACTCAGGAGAAATTTTCGCATCAAGTTCTGAATGCCAAGCAACACGCGAGAGAAGCTGAGATCGTCGCTCAGGCCGGTCGCCCGAAAATGATTACTATTGCTACTAATATGGCGGGCCGCGGCACCGATATTGTGCTGGGAGGCAACCCGGAACCTGAACTGGAGCGTATTCATGCCGACGAAAATATAGACGAACCGGCCAAGCTTGCGCGTATTACCGAATTGCAAGGAGATTGGCAACTTCTCCATGACGAAGTACTGAAGCACGGGGGATTGCATATCATTGGTACCGAACGGCATGAATCTCGCCGGGTAGACAACCAGCTGCGAGGTCGCTCTGGGCGCCAAGGCGACCCTGGTTCCAGCCGTTTCTATCTTTCACTCGAAGATCCGCTTTTGCGTATCTTCGCGTCGGATCGCGTAGCAAACATTATGCAGCGGCTCAACATGCCGGAGGGCGAGGCTATTGAACATCCGTGGGTCACCCGCGCCATCGAAAATGCTCAGCGCAAGGTGGAAGCCCGTAATTTTGATATGCGCAAGCAGCTGCTGGAATATGATGATGTTGCCAACGATCAGCGGAAAGTGATTTACCAGCAACGTAATGAACTTCTTGAATCGCTGGATATTTCAGAGACGATTACTGCAATGCGCGAGGACGTGTTGCGAAATCTCATTGCCCTCTATATTCCTTCACAGAGCGTCGAGGAACAGTGGGACATACCGGGATTGGAAAAGGCACTGGCCGCAGAATATCAATTGCAGCTTCCAATTCAGGAGTGGCTGGAGAAAGAGTCAGACTTGCACGAAGAAAACCTTCACAAGCGCGTTGCCGCGGTGGCGCACGAAAATTATTCCAGGAAAGTTGATCAAGTCGGCGTCAATGTCATGCATCAGTACGAGCGCGCAGTAATGCTGCAAAGTCTCGATACCCACTGGCGCGAACATTTAGCAGCACTGGATCATCTACGTCAAGGCATTCATTTGCGTGGATATGCACAGAAAAATCCTAAACAGGAATATAAACGCGAGGCGTTTGAGCTTTTTACTACCATGCTGGATGAGATCAAGACAGAGGTCACAAAAATACTTGTGACCGTTCAGATCAGAAGTGAGCAACAGGTGGAAGCGGCAGCGGAAACACAGCGCTCGCCTGTAAACGTACAGTATCACCATGCGACCTATGAGGAGGCGCTGAATGACGCGGAAGATTCAGGCCATGAAGATCAACACCAGGAGAAGCATCAACCATTCGTGCGCCAAGGTGGGAAAGTTGGCCGTAATGATCCATGTCCATGCGGATCAGGAAAAAAATATAAGCAATGCCACGGGAAGCTCAGCTAGCACAACGCGGCAGATTGCGGGGCTTGGCATTCGACAGGAGATGGAGGCGCCGTTTATTCAAGCGCATGGCAAACGGTACGGCAGGGCTACATACATCTGTCACATTAGAAACTCGAGGTCTCTGGAAGCACCCACTGGCGTGATCTATGCATTCATCAAAATCAGAGCTTGTGATACCGCTGAACGGATCACCAGCGAATCTGTTCAGCAAGCATCAACCCCGATTATTGTGCGCGCTTCTGAAAATATTCGTCGTAGCGGAAAATATAGTCTTTGTCCGTAAGTGGCAAGTGGCATGCACGGCAAGTTGAAGTATCATCCGGTGCTTTCGTTTTTGCATCCGCCAGATACATAGCATATATCCAGTCGCCGTTTCTGAGTTCAGTGGGTGTAACGGAATCACCCCAACCGGCACCTTTGCCCATTACCGCCACTTTCAATAACTCACCCTTGACAAATTTTCCATCGCCGCCTTTTAGCGGGGTTCCGTCAGCCGCTTCACGTGCCTTATAAATTTCCATCACAGAAATGGTTTCATTAGGGAAAGTTTCACCCATTTTTGTACTATGCCCAATAGGATTAATATAGATTTCACGGACTTGCTTGATATCCGTGCGTTGTATATCAGATAAGAATTTCGGCCAGCTCTTGTATTCAGGAGGGATCGGCAATTCGCCATCGCTGTATTTTATTTGGGTTACAGGAGTAGGTGGCACCTGCGCACAACCTATCAGAACCGTAGTCAATACCATAGCCGTGACCATCCATTTAACACATTTCATCTGCTTCCCTCCTGTGGTCGAGCAATCCTAAACATCGGCGGTCAATCAATTTAGTCTCATTTTCTGCTTGGTCGGGGCTGCCATAACTGTAACTGGGAGTATCTTCTCACTTCAACGCGAGGATTCCATCCTGTTCAAATGTAATTAAAGAAATTAAAGATAAGATGCGCGCGCATATACTAGCGTTGGAAAGAAACTGTTGCAAGAATTAATGCCCACCGTGTAGAGAACAAATAAACTGTCCGGGTCTGTAGCAAATGATCTGTCCGGTTTTATGCTATCCCGAAGGGGGGACAGACATGAGACGGACGGAATGGTTACAGGAGACTCGGAAGATGAGATTTGAA
>JACCWK010000227.1 GCA_013697655.1 Nitrosospira sp. | reverse complement strand
GGCTTCGCTTGAGCAACAGGAGCAGTTGAACACAACGAGGGAAATCCCTTTTGATCAATACCTGAGCAACTATTTCTCCAAAGATGCCCAGGCAGGCAATATTCATGCGCAGGAAAAACTGCGAAACTTGCCAGGTGGTTTTATCAAAAACCTGAAATAGAGAGCAGGCGCAATGACCCACAAGCGATCAGCTGCTAGATTTAAGGCCATGATTAATCTAATGTCATTAGCATAACATCATAACGACAGTCCGTGACCTCGTAAAATTCGTACATCCAACACATGGGACACAAGAAACTATGGTGTTTGTCGCTTCTGATACTTTGATACCGCGCGATTGTGATCTGTCAAGTTATTGGAAAAATGCGATTCTCCATTCCCTTTTGCGACAAAATATAGCGCATCGGTTTTAGCGGGATTCAGGGCTGCCTGAATCGAAGCCAATCCCGGCATGGCAATGGGTGTGGGCGGTAGGCCACGGCGTATGTAAGTGTTGTATTCCTGATCAGTCAGGAGATCTTTCTTACGCAAATTGCCGTCAAACCTGTCACCCAGCCCATAAATAACGGTGGGATCTGTTTGCAAAAGCATACTTAACCGCAACCGGTTGACAAATACGCCAGCCACCATCGTACGGTCGCCTTCCTTGCCCGTTTCTTTTTCAACAATTGAGGCCAGGATCAATGCCTGATAGGGATCGGTCAGCGGCAGATTGAGAGCGCGTTCGGCCCATGCCGCATTGAGATGATTTTGCATCGCACGATAAGCGCGCCTCAATATCCCGGTATCGCTGCTGCCTCGTGCAAAAAAATAGGTATCAGGGAAAAATAATCCTTCTCCTGCGGTTTCGCTTGCGCCTATCAATTGCAAAATTTCCCTGGCACTTAGATTAGTGGTGTCGTGCCGGACGGCGGGATGCTCATCAAGGGTTTGTCTAAGTTGTGCAAAAGTCCAGCCTTCTATGAATCTGATCTCACTTTGATTAATGTTGCCTTTGGTGATGCGTTCCAGCAATTGTAGGGGCGAGGTGCTCTCGACAATCTCATAATCTCCGGCCTTAAGCGACGATGCAAGCCCCATCGCCCGAGATAGCAAGACGAACGACCATGCGTCGTGCAAAACTCCCGCGTCGGCTAATTGCTTTGCAACGCTTTTCAAACTGCTACCGGGTTCAATTGAAAATTCGTAGGGAACAGCAGGGAGCGGAACGGGTTTATTGACCTGATAGACAAACCATGCAGCGAAAAGGATTACGCCAGTCAATACGATAAAAATGAGGCGTTTTAGCGTGCGCATGCGCTATAACAGCGAAATCAAGTTTTACGGAAAATAAGCGTACCGTTTGTGCCACCGAAGCCAAATGAGTTTGACATCGCCACGTCGATCTTCATTTGACGCGCGGTATTGGGAACGTAATCCAGATCGCACGCCGGATCCTGGTCGAAGATATTGATTGTGGGTGGGGCAATCTGATGGTGTATCGCGAGAGCAGAGAATATGGCTTCCACCCCACCTGCCGCGCCAAGTAAATGTCCAGTCATGGATTTTGTGGAGTTAACCACAAGTTTTTTCGCATGCTCACCGAAGCAGCGTTTCACGGCAACGGTTTCCGCTAGATCGCCGAGCGGGGTAGACGTACCGTGAGCATTAATATAATCCACCTCAGCGGCATTCATCCCTGCATTTCTAAGGGCATTGGTCATACATCGCGCAGCGCCCTCTCCATCTTCACAGGGCGCAGTCATATGATAGGCGTCGGCGCTCATGCCGAAGCCGGCCAATTCAGCATAAATTTTTGCCCCGCGGCGCTTGGCGTGCTCCATTTCTTCCAGCACCAGAATCCCGGCACCCTCACCGAGGACAAACCCGTCGCGATCCTTGTCCCACGGTCGACTCGCTGTGACGGGATCATCGTTGCGCGTAGATAGCGCCCGCGCGGAAGCAAAACCGCCCATGGCAAGCGGAATTACGCACGACTCCGCACCACCCGCGACCATTACATCCACATCGCCATATTCGATCAGACGAGCGGAATCACCAATGCAGTGGGTAGCAGTGGTACAGGCGGTGACAATCGCGAGATTCGGCCCCTTGAAGCCGAACATGATGGATAAGTTACCCGCGATCATGTTAATGATGGTGCTGGGAATGAAAAACGGCGAGATCTTGCGCGGACCCCCGGCATGATAGATGTTGTGGGTATCCTCGATCATCGACAACCCACCGATGCCAGAACCGATGTTGACGCCAATACGTTCGGCATCAAGCTGCCCGCCAGCTATATCTCCGAGACCCGCGTCCCTGACAGCCTGAATCCCCGCAGCCATCCCATAATGCATAAAAATATCCATCCGGCGCGCATCTTTGCCGGAAAGATAGTGCGTGATATCGAAATCTTTGACCTCCCCGGCTATCTGAGACGCAAATGCGGAAGCATCGAAACGAGTAATGCGGGTGATACCCGATTTCCCTGCGACAACATTGTTCCATGCATCCGGCACGGTATTACCAACGGGCGAAATAATGCCCAGACCGGTTATGACTACCCTACGCTTGGACAATGTGACTCCGAGTGAGGATATGCTTAAAGCAGGAACTAATTGGAATGAGAATTGATGTAATCAATGGCCTGTTGAACGGTATTTATTTTTTCTGCCTGTTCATCGGGAATTTCACATTTAAATTCTTCTTCCAAGGCCATGACCAACTCCACTGTATCGAGTGAATCAGCACCCAGATCATCCACAAAAGAAGATTCGTTCTTGACATCCGCTTCATTAACTCCCAGTTGCTCTGCCACGATTTTTTTTATACGCTGCTCTACATTTTCCATCTAGATACCTCTTCTCCGGTAAGAAAAACGCCGCCATTCCAGCAAGTTTTCAATATTAATAAAATCAGAACACTATCAAAGATGAAATAAGCATTACCATACATGCCGATCACGACGCATCATTAATTGAAATTTTACAGACCTGAACAAAATTATATTTACGAGTAATACTGCGTTTAATGACATTATCTCTGATTAATCCATATACATCCCGCCATTCACATGGAGTGTCGCACCAGTAATATAGCCCGCGTCTGGCGAAGCAATGAACGCGACTGCTGAAGCTATCTCCTCGGGCTTCCCCAATCGGCCCAGCGGCACGTGCTGGATCAGGTCTTGCTGCTGTTTGTCAGAAAGCGCACGAGTCATGTCGGTCTGTACGAAACCAGGCGCAATGCAATTCACGGTGATGCTGCGGCTGCCCACTTCACGCGCCAGGGATTTGCTGAAGCCGAATATACCCGCTTTGGCGGCCGCATAGTTTGCCTGCCCCATATTGCCGGTAGCGCCCACTACCGAGGAAATATTGATAATACGTCCATATCGGGCCTTAACCATCCCTCGCAGCACCGCGCGGCTTAAACGAAAAACTGATTTAAGGTCGGTTTCCATGATTTCGTCCCATTCTTTGTCCTTCATCCGCATAAGTAAATTGTCGCGGGTAATGCCGGCATTATTCACCAGTATCACGATATCACCAAATTTCTCGCGCACTGTTTTAAAAACGTGTTCAATCTGAACGGCATCATTTACATTCAATTGCATCCCGGCGCCTTTGATATTGGACTCTTCCAGAGAACGGCTGATGAGTCGAGCGCCATCCTCAGTAGTGGCAGTACCAACGACAGTGGCACCCTGCTCGCCAAGCTTAAGCGCAATGGCATGTCCGATGCCCCGGCTGGCGCCGGTTACGAACGCTATTTGATCTTGCAGCATTGTCCTCCAATAAGTTTAAATCACAACAACATGGATATATCTCCTGCGCAACAGACGCCAGCAGGTTTCTCCCTCGTTACATCAATATACTTGCAGCGTGCTGAAGCGCTATGCCATCGGTCAGCGCAAAGCTGTGCAAATTTCCGTCTATACGCTTGTTAAGTCCCGACAGTACTTTGCCTGGGCCGCATTCCAATACATGGACGACACCCGAGGCAGCAAAAAAGCGAATCGTTTCAGTCCATCGCACTGGTCTGCATAATTGCTGAACCAGAATTTTTTTTATTATGGCGGGATCATCGTGCTGCCGCACATCAGCATTATGTAACAACGGGATTTTTGGCGATCTAAACGTCACCAATTCCAGCTTCTGCTGCATCCTGTCAGCCGCCTGACTCATCAAGGAGCAATGCGAAGGTACGCTCATAGGCAGCATTACGACCCGTTTTGCACCTCTGGAAGTGGCCAGTTCCATGCCGCGCAACACTGCATTCTTATGCCCTGCAACGACGATCTGCCCCGGCGAGTTAAAATTTGCCGGCTCGAGTAATTCTCCCATCGAAGAACTCGTGATTTCATCGCATACAGCCTGTACAGCCGCATCGTCAAGACCGAGAATAGCAGCCATGCCACCAGTACCCTCGGGGACCGCCTGTTGCATCAATTCTGCGCGGAAACACACCAGTGGCAACGCATCGGCAAAAGCCAGCGCCCCCGAGGCTACCAATGCGGTATATTCCCCCAGGCTATGTCCCGCCACGAAAACCGGTTTCGCATCTCCCAACTGCTCCCATGCACGATATACCGCAATGCCTGCCATTAACATCAGCGGCTGAGTATTGACCGTCAGGTTAAGCTTCTCAGGCGGACCTTCATTTACCATTGCCCAGAAATCCTGCCCGAGAATATCGGATGCCTCGGCAAAGGTTTCGCGCACTATGGGAAAATCAGCATACCCTTTCGTCATACCCACGGATTGTGAGCCCTGACCAGGAAATACGCATGCAAACATTAAGAACCTTTCATTACTGTTCTATCAACGGGGGCTCTCCCTCATTAACATTCAGGGAAAACCCGTGTCTACCACCGAACCAGTACCGCTCCCCAGGCAAATCCTCCCCCTACGCCTTCCAGGAGCACCAGATGTCCGGATTTAATACGTCCGTCGCGTACAGCGATATCAAGCGCCAAAGGAACGGAAGCAGCCGAGGTATTGCCGTGCCGATCCACCGTGGCAACGACTTTTTCCATCGGTAAGCCTAATTTTTTTGCGGTAGAAATAATAATACGGATATTGGCCTGATGCGGAATCAACCAGTCAATGTCGGATACTTGGAAATTGTTTTCAGCTAAAGCCTCATGTACAACGTCTTCCAATACTTTTATCGCAAACTTGAAAACAACGTTCCCTTCCATCATTACGAACGGCTTGCCTCGCACTTTGCCGCCACAGATACTACCAGGTACCGCCAGGATTTTACTGTAACTGCCATCCGCGTGCAGATGACTTGAAATTATTCCAGGTTGGTCACTTTGGGTCAGCACCACCGCACCCGCACCATCGCCGAATAGCACGCAAGTGCTGCGGTCGGTCCAGTCGAGTATGCGCGAATAAATCTCGGTGCCCACCACCAGCGCGGCATTGCATTTGCCGGCGCGAATAAACATATCGGCAGTGGCAAGCGCGTAGATAAAACCACTGCAAACCGCCTGCACATCGAATGCCGGGCAATCGCCGATACCAAGCTTATCCTGCAAAATGCAGGCAGTACTGGGAAAAATCACGTCGGGGGTAGTCGTGGCGACAATGATCAGATCAATATCTCCAGCTTTGACACCTGCTGCCGCCATTGCCTCGCAACTAGCATTGACTGCCAGATCACTCGCCATTTCATTGTCTGCCGCGATGTGTCTCTGTGTAATACCGGTGCGAGTGCGTATCCACTCGTCACTGGTATCAACCATGCGTTCGAGATCTTGATTCGTTAGAATCTTTTCGGGCAAATAGCTGCCTGTTCCTGCGACTTTTGAGTACCTCATGCGGAACGTTCTTCAGATAGCGGCTCAAGAGATGACGACGGCCTGATGGCATGATGCGACAACTCTGCCACGCTTTCGATAATGTGGCGCAACATCCCGCCCCGAACCTCGTCCACCGCGCGCGCAATAGCAAAACCGAACGCATAACTGTCCGCCGAGCCGTGGCTCTTGATGACGATGCCGCGCAATCCCAGCAGGCTCGCGCCATTATATTGCCGGTGATCCACACGGCGCTTGAATGCATTGATAACTGGCAAGGCAATAAGTCCCGCAATCTTCGTGAGCAGATTGCGCTTGAACTCTTCACGCAAATAAGTGGAAAGCATTTGCGCTACCCCTTCCGAAGTTTTCAGGGCCACATTACCGACGAAGCCGTCACATACAACCACATCAGTCGTTCCCCTATAAATGTCATTGCCCTCTATATTCCCATAAAAATTAAGTCCACTTTCACGCAACAACTCTCCCGCCTGCTTCACCACCTCGTTGCCTTTGATCTCTTCCTCACCAATGTTCAGCAATCCAATACTTGGTTTCTCTTTATTTTCCACGGAAGAGACCAGAGTGGCTCCCATGACGGCAAATTGAAGCAGATGCTCCGCATTGCAATCGACGTTGGCACCCAGGTCAAGCACATAAGTGCGTCCTTTTATTGTAGGCAATACCACCGCAAGAGCTGGCCGATCAATGCCAGGGAGTGTTTTCAGCACAAACCGTGAGGTTGCTATCAATGCCCCGGTGTTACCCGCACTGACACAGGCCTGGGCTTCGCCGCTTTTGACCAGGTTGAGAGCAACCCGCATCGAAGAATTTTTTTTACCGCGTAACGCCATGGCAGGCGACTCGTCCATGCTGACAACCTCGCTTGCAGCATGAACCCTCAGCCGTGGGCCAGGTGTGAACTTGATGGCTCGCAACTCTGTTTCGATAGCGTCCGCCAACCCCACCAGAACCATGTTAGTTCCGGGATTATGATGAAGATAATCGACGACTGCAGGAACGGTCACATGAGGGCCGTGATCGCCACCCATGCAATCTATGGCTACGGTAATATCCAATTCTTTCGCCCCTAAGCCTGAGAGAAGGCCGGGATAAAATCGAAATTTCGAAGTCCCCAGAATGATGGGGGAGAAATTTAATCTCCCTTTGTCTTGACGACTTTCTTGCCGCGGTAATAACCGTTAGGACTGATGTGGTGACGTAAATGTACCTCGCCAGTGCTGGAATCCACCGTTAACGGCGAAGTGGTCAAAAAATCGTGCGAGCGATGCATGCCGCGTTTAGATGGAGATTTTTTGTTTTGTTGAACTGCCATAGTGTCTAACTCCTTAAGTAAATGTCAATGCAGCTTTTTCAGTTGCGCCAAGGCGGCAAAGAGAGGTTTCTCGCTTGCATCACTCCAATTCATTGTGCCGATCGAGCATTCACTCTCGCCATGACGGGGCGAAATCGGCAGGCTAAGAATTATTTCGTCCTCAATCAGCGCCATAATATCCATGTCAGGTGTGGCCAGAACACCATCCGCTGACTTATCCTCATCCAGACGAGAGAGCTCATGCTCATCTCTCGCGAGCAACAGATCCCTTTGCACATCCAACACATGCATAAGCTCCCCGAGACAACGCTGGCACCGGAGATTTATGGATCCCTGGATAACGATTCGTAAAATCGACTTGCCCTCCCGATCCAAGGCACCACGGATTGTGTAGTTCAATTCGCCGGAGTTACCGACCAGATAATCCTGCAAGCGCTTGAGTTCGGAAAGTTCAATTTTACCATGATGTGACGCCGCAGTACGGGCAAAATCAAGAGCGTCTATGATGAGCCGTGCAGGCATAAAGATTTGTATAAAAAAATCGAAGTGGGAGCTTGCTTAGCGGTGGGCGCTGGTTACCTTTCCGCATGGTGGCTGGCATTAGGAACTTATCGTACATCTGTCAATTGCGCGTGACCCTAATATTTCTTTCACATCCGTGATTGATAAATGAACCCATTTAGGATTAAAATTTTAGAGGGCACACACGCGCCTACGGATGCACTCATACGGCGCGCATAATATATTTTTTGCCACTAAGTGTCAAAAACCATCTAAAGCAAACTTTGAAAACACAAAAAGCTGCTCAGCAACTTGTATTGGGATCCAGCTCTATTTATCGCCGCGAATTACTCCAGCGCCTGCAAATTCCGTTTGAGGTCTTTAACCCGGAAATAGATGAAACGCCCCTGGCGGAGGAGATACCTGAAGGCACTGCCCTTCGGCTAGCCGCTGCAAAGGCTCGTGCCGTTGCAGGAACTTATCCGAATGCCCTGATTATTGGCGCTGATCAAGTGGCGGTGCTGGAGGGCATCCAGCTTGGCAAACCATTGAACCATATAAATGCAACCCGGCAGCTACAATTCATTCGCGGAAAAGAAGTCGTATTTCACACCGCTTTAGGTCTTTTCAATAGCCCCAAAGGTAGCATGCAAACGCGGCTTATTTCTTCTCACGTCAAATTCCGCAAACTGAGCGACCGGCAAATCGAAAACTATCTTACTAAGGAACAACCGTACCATTGCGCGGGGAGCGCCAAATCCGAGGGACTGGGCATCGTACTGATTGAACGCATGGTAAGCGAAGATCCCAGCGCATTGATTGGTTTACCGCTGATCGCGCTGGTGGAAATGCTGACATGCGAAGGGGTAGAGATAGTTTGAATTTCGGTACGCTCTATCTCATTCCTACCCCGCTTGGTGACAATGATATTGCGTGGATTATCCCTGCTGCGGTCAGGCAATGCGTAGCAGGGCTTGGTGATTATATTGTCGAGCATCCAAAAACTGCCAGGCAATTTCTGAAACAGGTTGGCTGCGTCCTGCCATTACAGGAAATCAGAATGCAAGTGTTGAATGAACACACCCCGGTCAAGGAATTTGCAAGCCTTCTTACCCCATTGCTTGCCGGAACTGATGTCGGGTTGCTTTCTGAAGCCGGTTGTCCCGCTGTTGCCGATCCCGGGGCGGGATTGGTGCGCCTTGCTCACCAACGGAATCTTCGGGTAGTACCGCTCGTAGGACCATCCTCCATACTGCTGGCGTTAATGGCATCGGGATTGAATGGTCAGCGCTTCGTGTTTCATGGGTACCTTCCAGCAGAAAAAAACAAACGTGTCAGCACACTCGTTGAATTGGAAAGAGTTTCTATAGGCTGCGATCAAACTCAGATATTCATCGAAACGCCCTACCGCAATCAGAAACTGCTGGAGTCCCTTGTTTTCACCTGCCACGATGACACTGTTCTCTGCATCGCTTGCAATCTCACGATGGCAAGTGAATATATTTCAACCAGAACGGTGGGGGAGTGGAAGCGCGCCTTACCTGAACTCCAGGATAAACCCACCATTTTTTTGCTTCAAGGTAAGCACCCACCTTCGAATAAATTCTCCGTGGAGCCCGCTGTCGCAAGTAAAATCAGACGTTCACAAAACTCCCGGAGAACGTCGTAGCCTGCTCTCAATACAGAGAAGCCTAACGGAAAATCGCGATTTTAAACCCCGCGTGGAACTGTGCCGCGGCAAGCGCGGAGGCTCGGTCGGAAGTCTCCCTCATAAAAACTAATAGAGTTTGCTAGCGCAGTCCCCAGCTAGTACCTAGGCTAATTACTGTCTCTGCCATCACGGCGCCGAAGCGTCTGGCAAAGCGCTCGGCAAAACCATCCCGGGTTGTGTAATCCACGATGCGTTCGGCCTTGACAATTTCGCGCGCCACATATTCGGCACTGCCTATGGCGTCCGCAAGCCCCAGATCTATACTTTTCTGGCCGGTCCAGACTATGCCACTGAACATTTCTGGCGCCTCTTTCAAGCGTTTTCCCCTGCCCTGCCGCACCACCTGAATAAACTGCTCATGGACGTCGTTCAGCATTTCTTTCGCATATTTCTCCTGTTGGGTATTAGGAGGCGAGAAAGGATCAAGAAAGCCCTTGTTTTCTCCTGCTGTGAGTAGCCGTCGCTCGACGCCAAGCTTTTCCATTGCACCGGTAAAGCCGAACCCATTCATCAGCACGCCTATTGAACCGACGACACTGGCCTTGTCCACATAGATCTTGTCAGCAGCAGCGGCGACGTAATAGCCACCCGACGCGCAAATGTCCTCAACCACGACATAAAGGGGGATTTGAGGGTACTCGGCTCGCAAACGGCGGATTTCATCGTTAATATACCCTGCTTGCACGGGGCTACCGCCAGGGCTATTTATGCGCAGAATCACGCCCCGTGTTTTTTCGTCCTTGAACGCATGCTGCAAGCCGGCGTTAATATTATCAGCGCTGCTAACGCTGTCAGGAGAAATTACACCTCGCAACTCGACCAAGGCAGTATGTTTACCGGAAATGGATATTTCATTACCGCCAAACCAACCTAATCCAAAAAACATAAAAATAAACAGGTAAATAAAAGTGAGCGACTTGAAAAATATACCCCAGCGACGCGCGCGGCGTTGTTCCTGCACGGAAGAGAGGGCCAATTTTTCAAGTACTCCCTTCTCCCAGGTTTCGTTCCGATTTTCTGAATCAGCCATGATTGCTTCAATCCTTCAAGTGAGGTAGCAGCATACCGCATCGATCGCGGCGGTTCGAAAAATACTGCTGTCTCATTATCTATCTCCAGTACTGCAAGTTCTTTTCTTGTATGAACTACCTATGAAAACCATCTTAGACGCGTGCCGCCGCGGAAATCACCGTAAACAGGATGATTATATCGAGCGAAACCATTCAAGTGCCTTTGCTGCCGGCACTTTAAAAACCCGCAGGGGCTTATTGCTTACACGATAGCCAGTCATCATCAAGATCCAGCCCGCTTAAAAACTCCTGTAAATCTTTCGCCAGCGGCGACTCTAGACGCAAGACCTTACCCGTTACAGGATGTGTTATCTCAGCGACAAAAGCATGCAGAAACATGCGCCCCAGACCCGGTTGCAGGCGGCTTCTAGCCAGTTTCTTGTTCAAAGGGAAATCACCATACTTGTCATCGCCGACTATAGGAAAACCGAGATGAGCAAGATGCACCCGAATTTGATGTGTGCGTCCAGTTTTTAGTTCCGCTTCCAGCAGGCTGAAACCCTGCCAGGATTTTTTCAGGGTAAATACCGTGTGAGCCGTCATCGCGTCTTTATTTTCTCTCTCGCCCACAGCTACGGCCACACGTCGTTCTCCAGTTGCCGTTACGTATTTATTAAGAGGCAGCTTTACGCTTTGCCTTGTGTTGGGCCACTTGCCCTTTACGAGCGTCAGATAACGCTTCTCCATTAGACCGGCGCGAATTTGCCGATGCATTTCAATAAGCGCCGCGCGGCTTTTGGCGAGCAGCAGCACCCCCGACGTCTCCCTGTCAAGGCGATGAACTAATTCCAGGAATTTCCAGTTGGGATATTGAGTGCGCAATTGCTCGATAACACCAAAGCTGACGCCGCTTCCTCCATGCACCGCAACGCCAGCAGGCTTGTTGATTACCAAAAGCGTTTCATCCTGAAATAAAATTTCAAACGGGATTAATTGAGAAGCTATAATTTTCTTTCCGACCTTGGCGTTGTTATCGGCCATTCTTATTGGCGGAATACGCACCAGGTCGTCCAACTGCAGTTTGCGATCCGCGCTAACACGTTTGCTGTTAAGTCGCACTTGCCCGCTGCGCAACAATTGGTAGATATGACTTTTAGGCACACCCTTCAGGCGCTTGATCAAGAAATTGTCTATGCGCTGACCATTGCCATCCTCTCCCACGATTTCCCTGACCACAGAGCTCGTAGGAAATTCTTTGCCTAAATCCTTAATTCTACTTATACTTACCAATTCGGAGTACCAGCCTATCCTTTATCCGGTGCATAAAGTAGCACTGTTGATGGGATTTTGTCCGACTGAGACAAGAGCAAAGCCCGAAACCTGGTTAATCTCGCTCACCAATAAAGTAGCGATGGTAATTGATTTGCGCGCTCAAAGCACACGTAGATTTCAGTTTTCAGTTTCGTAGCGCCCGCTTGTCGGGATCGCCATCTTCGAAAACCTGATTGAAACTTAATTTCCTGGTTCTGCTTGTAGAAAAGCAGGGCCATAGTGACAAGCTAGAGAAATAGTCATCTTTAACAAGCAGCCCGACATCATGACCAAAGTTGCCTGACTAAAAGTTCTCGTATACGTACGTCGGGATATAGTTTCCCTTGTGCGTAGGCTGTCTGCCCGTGACCAGAGCGCGGGAGGCATAAAATGAAACGCATGCTATTTAATGCGACACAGCCGGAAGAACTCCGTGTCGCCATTGTTGATGGCCAAAAGCTTATTGATCTCGACATTGAATCCGCCGGCAAGGAACAACGCAAGAGCAACATTTACAAAGCAGTTATTACCCGCCTCGAGCCCAGCCTCGAAGCCGCTTTTGTTGAATATGGCGGCGAGCGGCACGGTTTTCTTCCGTTCAAGGAAATTTCACGCACTTACTTCAAGGAAAGTGCCGATCCCGCCCGGATCCGCGCGCAGGACGCTCTCCATGAGGGCCAAGAACTCATTGTCCAGGTGGATAAAGACGAACGCGGGACCAAGGGAGCGGCACTCACCACCTATATTTCATTGGCTGGTCGTCATCTGGTTCTGATGCCCAATAATCCACGTGGCGGAGGTGTTTCCCGCCGCATCGAGGGTGAGGACCGCGCGGAACTGCGTGATGTGATGTCGCAACTGGATGTCCCGCCGGGCATGAGTATAATCGCCCGCACCGCCGGAATTGGCCGTAGCGAAGAGGAGTTGCAATGGGATCTCAATTATCTGTTGCAATTGTGGCGTGCCATTGAAGACGCCTCCAAGAATCAGAGTGGTGCCTTCCTGATTTATCAGGAAAGCAGTCTGGTAATACGAGCTATTCGCGATTACTTCCATCAGGAGATCGGCGAAATCCTGATTGATACCGAGAGCATCTACGAGCAGGCATGCCAGTTCATGAGCCATGTCATGCCGGCCAATGTCAGCCGCGTTAAACTCTATCGGGACGATGTACCTTTGTTTTCGCGTTTTCAGATTGAACACCAGATTGAGACTGCCTATTCACGCCAGGTAACGCTGCCTTCAGGCGGCGCCATTGTTATTGACCACACCGAAGCGCTGGTATCGGTTGATGTAAATTCGGCACGCGCCACTCGTGGTTCCGATATCGAGCAAACTGCACTCAACACCAACGTGGAAGCTGCCGACGAAATCGCACGGCAATTGCGTCTTCGTGATTTGGGCGGACTCGTGGTTATTGATTTTATCGATATGGAGGTCACTCGCAACCAGCGTGAGGTAGAAAATCGTCTGCATGACTCACTGCGCCATGATCGCGCACGCGTGCAAATGGGTAAAATTTCCCGTTTTGGCTTGCTTGAATTATCACGCCAGCGCTTGCGCCCATCGCTCGGTGAGAGCAGCTACATCTCTTGTCCACGTTGTCATGGCACCGGCCACATTCGCGGTACTGATTCTTCTGCGTTACACATCCTCAGGATCATCCAGGAGGAGGCCATGAAAGAGAATACCGCCGTGCTTCATGCCCAGGTACCCGTTGATGTCGCTACCTACCTGCTGAACGAAAAACGTGCTGAAATTCATGCCATCGAAGCCAGATTGAAAGTAAATATAGTACTGATTCCGAACGTTCACCTAGAAACACCGAACTACAACATCACGCGTTTACGTCATGACGACGTGAAGCTTGGCGAAGTGCAAACCAGCTATCAGATGGTGGAAAAGCCGACACAGGAACTTATTCTGCCCTCAGCTGCGCAGGAAGCCAAACCGGCACGACAGCAAGCGGCGGTGCGCGGGATCACGCCCTCGCAGCCGGCTCCCGTACGTGAGCAAAAGCCGCCGCATGAACCCGCAGAGCTTTCGTTTCTGGATAAGATATTTAGCTGGTTTAAACAGATGAGTGGTGAAGAAAAGATAGTGCAGCCAGAAAAGCTCACCACCCGTCCACAGCGCCCAGAGCGGGGACGCACACGCCGCGATCGCGGACGCGAGGGGCGCGATGGCGAATTCAATGAAAAGGCACCAAGGAGTAGTCAACGCGGACGCGACGAGCGCGATACCGAAGGTAACGATGTCTTGACTCAAGCCCGGGACGCTACGTCTCAACGTCTGGTTCGCGGCGAACCCAAAACTCAGAGTGAGCGACCCACTCAAAAAAAGCCGCCACGGCCGCCGCGTGAAGAAAAAATTCGAACCGAAACCAAATTGCCGGCGGGAGAAGAGCAGCCAGCGACGGAAGAAGCCTTTCAACAAAGTGAAGATGGCGGACGTCGTCGCCGTCGTGGTGGAAGACAACGAGATCGAGGCGAACGCTCAGAGCGCGCTCCGCGGGATGGTAAGCAGGCAACCGTGCGAGATTCTCATTCCGACCAAATAGCGAGTCCCGCCACGCCTGAAGAAAGTGTTCTGCCGGCAGCAGCTATCGCCATCCCGACACAGGAAGCGCCAGCTCTTATTATTGCTCCTTCCTCGATTCAAGCGGTGGAGATGCCGTCGGAACCGGAAATCGCATCCCATCCTTCGTCGCTGCAGATGGAAAAGGGTGAGGCTACATCTGTGGTGGCGGAGCGACCCGCCCCGGCAGAATTCACGGAAGCCCTCCACGCACCGCTAATGGTTGAGCCGGAGGACTCAGGCAAACAGCAACCCGTTCAGAAGCTCGTTGTTCAGAAGGCTGCAACTGCGAACGCACCTACCCCTGTCACGGCAACCGTGGAACCTCTCCAGGTTGAAGTCGCGAAAACTCAGGATGCCGTCCCGGAAACGGCAATCGAAGCAACGTCTGGATCCGAACGGCAAAATCCCGTTCAGTCTCGGCCGCTACTTGCAAGCAAACCGCTGGATCTGGCTGCCAGCGGATTGGTCATGATAGAGACGATCCCCGAAAAAATAAAATCGGATGATGCCGATACGACAGGAGATTCAACGCTAACAGAACGGCGTCGAAAAAGACCGTCTCCTGTACCGGTGGTGGATCATGATGAACCGTTGGTCCAAATAGAAACACATAAATAAAACAGTCCATCACGGCAAACAAAAAGGCGGGAGAGTTCCCGCCTTTTTGTTTGCCGCAGCTTGCCCTTCCACCTGCGTAGAGATTTCTGCTATTTATTGCTACAAATTCGGCTAAGCAGTCCCTCCCCCGCTTCCTCTACCATATTCAAAACTTGTTCAAAGCCTTGGTGCCCCCCAAAATAAGGATCGGGTACCTCTTTGACACGTTCGGAAAACCTTTTACTATATTGCATTAAAAGCCCAAGCTTATGGCTGTATTGGGGCGGACACTCCCTCTCGAGTATGGCAAGGTTGCCTTTGTCCATCGCCAGGATATAATGAAAAACCTCGAAATCCCTCCCCTCTATCTGCCGAGCACGTAATTTTTTTGTGTCATAGCCCCGCCGCGCCGCCGCTCTCTGAGCCCTTTCATCCGGCGGGTCGCCGTAGTGAAAATCATGGGTACCGGCGGAATCGATATAAATTGCTTTCTCAAAGCCGGCGACTTTGACCTGGTGCCTGAATACCGCCTCTGCAGTAGGTGAACGACAGATATTGCCCATGCAAACAAACAGAACACCAGTTCTAATATTTCCTTCCAGCTTTGTCATGATAATTCAATGGTAATTTTGGTTACTTTAGTATGGCAATGCCGCATCCGGCTTGGCCTCCAGAATGACTCGACGGAAGTCATTTTGTATGCGTTTTAAGGCTGCCTGATTATCTGCCTCAAAACGTAGCACGATCACAGGCATGGTATTGGATGAGCGGGCCAAACCGAAGCCGTCCTTGTATTCTACCCGCAGCCCATCGATTGTAATAACGCGCTCCGGATTTTCAAAACGGGCAGTTTTCTGTAACTGAGCGATAACCGCATAATTTTCACCTTCTTTCAATGTGATTTGCAACTCCGGCGTACTGATAGCATCGGGGATCGCGTGCAGGACAGCATTTATATCTTCCTGCTGACTGAGCAATTCCAGCAGACGGGCCCCTGCGTAGAGACCATCGTCAAATCCGTACCACCGCTCCTGAAAAAAAATGTGCCCACTCATCTCTCCTGCCAGTAACGCACCTGTTGCTTTCAATTTCCCCTTTATGAATGAATGCCCGGTTTTCCACATAATAGGCTTACCCCCGTGCTGCTCGATCCACGGTGCTAAATTGCGGGTGCATTTCACATCAAAAATGATCTGACCACCTGGGTTTCTTGACAACACATCGGCAGCAAACAACATTAGCTGGCGATCGGGATAGATAATGCTGCCGTCCTTGGTAACCACACCCATACGATCGCCGTCACCGTCGAAGGCAAGCCCGATTTCCGCACTGGTAGTTTTGAGCGCATGGATCAGATCACGCAGGTTTTCAGGTACGGACGGGTCGGGATGATGGTTAGGGAATGTGCCATCCACGTCGCAAAAAAGTTCGGTTACCTCACACCCTAATCTGCGATACAGCGTTGGCGCATAAGCGCCGGCCACGCCGTTTCCACAATCAACCACGATTTTCATGGGGCGCATCAGCCTGATATCGCTGGTTATACGCTGAAGATACGTCTCGGCAATGTCATGCACGCGATAATTGCCGCTACCGTGAGCGAGATCATTATTTTCGAGCCGCAGACGCAATGCCTGAATAGATTCGGCCGCCAAAGTTTCACCGCCCAATACCATTTTCAAACCATTGTAGTCGGGTGGATTGTGGCTGCCGGTGACCATTACACCAGAATGATTGCACAATTCATGGGCCGCGAAGTAGAGCATGGGGGTGGCGACCAGTCCTACGTCGATCACATGAATACCGCTTTTCCGCAAGCCTTTCGCCAGCGCCTGCGTAAGTTCCGGCCCTGACAGTCTCCCGTCACGGCCTATCGCTATCGATCCAAGATCACGGGTTCGTGCTTCAGAGCCAATGGCATGACCAATAGCCTCCACGAATTCAGCAGTCAGAGTTTTGCCAACGATACCGCGAATATCGTAAGCCTTGAAAATTTCCGGGGGCAGTGTTTGCATAGGTCGATTTATGAAGTTGGATGTCAAATTATTTCCGGCAAGACAAGCTTATCCGCTGCCTTAGCCAAAGGTAGTGTAAGTCAAATTATTTCGTTCGTGGATTCGAGTTCGAGCGAAACCTTTCGTACTTGATTCGCCCATGTTCGGGTTAATCAAAGAATACCTCATGCAGGGCGTGGCAGTCCAGGTATAACCTCTTCCAGCAACAGGTGAGGTAGGCTGAAAATAATGGACACCAACGTTTTGTTAAACTTGAAACGGGGGTGCCAAATGAAGCAGAGAATACCAAGAGCGATTTACAACAAGGAATTTCGTGAACAGACGGTCAAGCAAGTAA
>JACCWK010000206.1 GCA_013697655.1 Nitrosospira sp. | reverse complement strand
TTTCGGGTTCGGGTTCAGCCAGCTGCTATTTCTTTACATTGTGTTGAAATGCATTCGCGGCGGAGAGAAAGCACCAGCCAAACCTTGGGAAGGTGCAAACACGCTGGAATGGACATTGCCCTCACCACCGCCCTACCATAGCTTCGAGACACCACCCGCTGTCAAGTAGCAACGGGAACAGGAGAAGATAATGTCGGAAAACATGGAGATGCTGGGTAACGTGGATATGCCAGATGACATGGAGACAGAGGAGGTATGCAGCGATCAGAACCGCGCTGTTTCTGCTGGCTTCCTCCCTGGTTCTGTCGGAGACGCTCTATATCTATATATATGGGAGCTTACTGTTGCTGATGGTGGCTAAGCAGATTTGTGACATTTTTTATTTAATCTAAACGGAGAAAAAAGTGAGCCAAGAAGCAGGTCACGGTCACTACTACGTTCCAGCGCCATCCGTGTATCCTATCATCGGGTCGGCGGCGTTGCTATTCATGGGGTTCGGCGCGGCATTTTCAGTCAATAGAATGCCACTTGGCTATGGTCTGCTGGCAATCGGCTTTGCCATACTCATTTACATGCTTTTCGGCTGGTTTGGTACAGTAGCTCGCGAAAGCGAGAGCGGCAAGTTCAATAAGCAAGTGGGCGATTCGTTCCGCTGGGGGATGAGCTGGTTTATTTTCTCCGAGGTCATGTTTTTTGCCGCGTTCTTCGGCGCTCTATACTACATGCGTATTCATTCAGTTCCGGACCTCGCCGACATAGGACATAAAATGCTGTGGCCAGACTTTACAGGAGACTGGCCCACGGCGGGCCCGGGGATAACGGAGAAGATCATGCCCATGGGCCCATGGGGGCTGCCGGCAATCAATACTCTGATACTGCTGACATCAGGTGTGACGGTAACCTGGGCTCACTGGGCACTCAAGTTGCACAAACGCGAACAACTCAAGTTGGGTCTATTTCTGACATTTGTTCTGGGCTTTTTGTTTGTGGGTTTGCAGGCGTATGAATACGGTCATGCCTATTCCGACCTTAACCTCAAGCTCACTACCGGCGCCTATGGCGCATCATTCTACATGCTGACCGGTTTTCACGGCTTTCACGTGACACTGGGTTCCATCATGCTCCTGGTCATATGGTTTCGCGTGCTGGCAGGTCATTTCACGCCCGAGAATCACTTTGGCTTTGAGGGAGTTGCCTGGTACTGGCACTTTGTAGATGTAGTTTGGCTAGGACTGTTTATCTTTGTTTACTGGCTGATATAAGACTGCTGGAATTTTATGTCTGGAGTGCTTTCTAACCCTATCATCATGTTTGCGTGATATTCGGCGATGATTCTATCTCGCACAACTCAGTATGCCATTCAGGCGCTTATTTATATGGCTACCCAACCTCCCAACGTGGCGGTATTGAATCGTACTATTGCCGAATGCTTGAGGTCGCCGCCTACCTATCTTGCCAAGATTCTGCAGGAATTATGCAAGGGCAAGCTCCTATATTCTTTTCGAGGCAAGCAAGGCGGCTTCTGCCTGCGGGAAAGTGGCGATAAAATCAACCTGATGCAAATTGTCAGACTTACCGAAGGCCCGGCGTTCACGGAAGACTGCGTGCTGGGACTCAAGGTTTGCAGTGAGAAAACTGCTTGCCCGATGCATGTAAAATGGTGGCCGATCAAACAGGAAATTGTGAAGCTGCTGCAAAGCCAGACTCTGGAAATGCTTGCCGCCATGGTGGCGAGCGGCAAATATCAACTGACCGATTTTCCTCATGCAGTTCTGGGCGATTTGAATGATCCGGATCGCGCGAAAATAACAGCATGACCGTAAATTATTGTGAACGGAGTTTGACATGTCAGAAAACCCGCTTAAAGTGGTCCCGGTTGCTATGGCGTCTGACAGTGTGCCGTTGGATTGCAGGAATTGCGGGGCTTATAAATTATGCATGACCCTGTGGTTGAAGAACGGGGATGTTTCATTGTTCGAGCGGGTCGTCAAAAAGAAACGGATATTCAAACGCGGGGAGATGCTCTACCGCATGGGACAGCCGATGGAGTATCTGTATGTTATCCGTGGCGGATCTGTCAAGACCTGTATCAGTACCGACGATGGTCAGGTTCGGGTGATAGGCTTTCATGTAGCGGGAGAATTACTGGGACTGAACGCTATTGAAAGTCGGGAATACAACTGCAATGCATGTGCGACAGCCATTACCTCTGTTTGTGAAGTCTCGATCGGCCGTTTTGAAGAGCTGGTGAGGAACGATTCCGCCATTCAAAATGAAGTGTTCAAGATCATGAGTGCGGAAATTCGCCATGGCCATGACTTGCTGCTTTTCGGCAAATACAATGCCGAAGAGCGCTTGGCTGCTTTTTTGCTCAGCCTTTCTCGGCAGTTTGCAAAGTGCCATTGTTCAGCTACCGAATTCAGCCTGAGCATGTCTCGCAGCGATATCGGCAATTATCTGGGGTTAGCCGAGGAGACCGTGTGCCGAATATTTGCCCGGTTTCAGGATGAGGCGCTTATTAGCAGCGAATGCCGGCATATCAAGCTCAACAATTTGGAACGCTTGCGGCAGATTGCCAGTAAGGCAAATGTTACAGCATAAATTCTATTGAGGTATGTAACAAAGAGCCCTCGCGTCCTAAATCCCGATTTGAAGAATCCCCTCCTTTTCCAAGATCGCTCCCTAGATCGCGCCCAACTATGTCAGGTCAATACCTGTAAGATTTTCCAGCTACTTCGAGACATCAATTCGTGGTGCAATTACATCCTTTTATTATAAAGGGCAGGTCTACGTGGACTCAGAAGAGTTCGTGAGGGAAGACGGCCTTGATGGGGA
This sequence comes from Nitrosospira sp., assembly GCA_013697655.1. Taxonomy (GTDB): domain Bacteria; phylum Pseudomonadota; class Gammaproteobacteria; order Burkholderiales; family Nitrosomonadaceae; genus Nitrosospira. The sequence goes on along the minus strand of JACCWK010000206.1, from coordinate 1,251 downwards.
GAAGGCTGAGCTCGTCCAATCTCTCTCAATATTACGGTCAATTATAGAATCTATAGCCGATGGCACCCTGGTCACCAACATCGATGGCAGAGTATTTGAGCGACGCTCGAAAGAACGAAGCGTGGGGCGCATCTGGAGTTTTAGCGATGTTACAGCGGACAAGAATGCAGAAAAAGCCTTGCGAGAAAGTTATGAGCGGATGTCTTTCATGGTCGAATCCATGCCCCAGAAAGCATTTACCGCCCGTCCGAATGGCGAAGTTGACTACTTCAATCAACAATGTAGAGATTTCACCGGGCTTCCCGCCAGTCAATTAGAAGGCTGGGAGTGGACCAAGATTATCCATCCCGACGACGCGGAAGAGAACGTGAAACGTTGGAGGCATTCCCTTGCCACCGGCGAACCATTTTTGTGCGAACACCGGTTTCGGCGGGTTGATGGAAGTTACCACTGGCACTTGAGTCGAGCCCAAGCAATGCACGATGAGCAAGGGAAAGTATTGATGTGGGTAGGCTCGGATACTGATATAGAAGGAGTAAAACAGACTGCTGAGGAGAAAAGGATACTGCTGGAAAGTGAACGGATCGCCAGGAAAGAAGTGGAACAGGCCAGCCAGATCAAGGACGAATTTCTGGCAAACCTCTCTCATGAGCTTCGAACGCCACTAAATGCAATCCATGGATGGTCGCAATTGCTCCTCCATGAAAACAAGAAAGCTGAAGACCTCCAGTCGGGCTTAGAGATTATCTATCATAATGCTCGTGCGCAGAAAAGGCTTATTGAAGACCTTCTCGACATGACCAGCATAATTTCTGGGAAAATCAGGCTAAACATCCAGCAACTGAATCTCGCCCGCATAGCCGAAACAGCGATAGCCTCGCTAAGGCCGTCCGCAGAAAACAAAGAGATTCGCCTTCAGAAAAAGTTGGATCCAGTGGCCGGGCCCGTCTCAGGTGATTTTGATCGGGTTCAGCAAATCGTCTGCAACTTGCTTTCCAATGCAATTAAATACACGCCTAAGGGCGGCAATATTATGGTGTCCGTTGAGCGAGTGGCTTCGCATCTCGAACTTATCGTCAGCGACTCGGGTTCGGGTATTAACCCAGAGTTTTTACCATTTATTTTTATGCCTATGAACCATTTTCAGCCTCATCTGCTCAAATTCATTGAGATCAACTATATAAGGAGTTGAGTCATGAAGACCGCAGAGCTGAACCTGCTGGATTGGCAGGAGCGATTTGGCACAGAGGC
>JACCWK010000205.1 GCA_013697655.1 Nitrosospira sp. | reverse complement strand
GTGACAGTGAACCTGATTGCACCGATTGCCATGGAAGAAGGTCTGCGTTTTGCCATCCGCGAGGGCGGCAGAACCGTGGGCGCGGGCGTGGTGGCAAAGGTTATTGAGTAATAACAGGATCCAGGATCCATTACTTAGTGAATTTCCTGATTTCTATCTTTGCTCTCGAAAGATATAGGCCAGTAGCTCAATTGGCAGAGCGTCGGTCTCCAAAACCGAAGGTTGGGGGTTCGATGCCCTCCTGGCCTGCCAAGATAAGGATTGTCATTAAAAACCATCAGTCACGCGTATTTCCGCTGGATGCGAAATTCATAGTGTCATAAGCGTATTGAACAACGTAGTTTGTGGACTGAGGTTGCGATTGCATAAATCGGTCCCACAAGGCTTCATTTACTGACAAGCAATAAAGGCAGAGTGGGATAGAGTGGATAAGATCAAGTTGGGATTCTCGGTTCTGCTGTTAATCGCGGGTATTGCCAGTTTCTATTACCTGCGCGATAGCGCCATGGTAATTCGGGTCGTTGCAGTACTATCGGGGTTCGTTCTGGCAGCGGTGACGGTCTGGTTTACCACTCAAGGTAAACAATTTTATGCATTCAGCAGAGAGTCGTCGGAAGAAACCAAGAAAGTGGTATGGCCGAGCCGTAAGGAAACGGTGCAAACTACAGGTATTGTGTTTGCCTTTGTTCTGGTGATGGCAATATTTTTGTGGATGGTGGATGCGGGGTTATTGCTGGCGGTGAAGTATTTGATGGGGCAGGAGGGGTGATGGATAAGAAATGGTTTGTGGTTCACGCCTACTCTGGATTTGAGAAAAGTGTGCAACGCGCGTTGAAGGAGCGAATCAACCGTGCTGGGATGCAGGAAAAGTTCGGGCAAATACTGGTTCCGGTAGAAGAAGTGGTAGAAATGAAAGGCGGTCAGAAAAATCTTAGTGAGCGGAAATTTTTCCCTGGCTATGTCCTGGTCGAGATGGAAATGACTGATGAGACATGGCATTTAGTCAAAAATACTGCCAAGGTCACCGGCTTTATCGGCGGTTCGGCCATGAAGCCGACGCCGATCAGCGAGAAGGAGGTGCAGAATATCCTTCATCAGATTCAGGAGGGGGTTGAAAAGCCTAAGCCTAAGGTTCTTTTTGAAGCGGGGGAGGCGGTGCGGGTTAAGGAAGGTCCCTTCACAGATTTCCATGGCAATGTGGAAGACGTTAATTATGATAAAAGCAAAATCAGGGTCTCGGTTTCCATTTTCGGCCGACCCACTCCGGTAGAACTTGATTTCAGCCAAGTTGAAAAAGCTTGAAAAACGAAATAGCGGCAGCCTCCTGTAAGAAGTGGAGTGTCGTCGCATTGTTTATTAACCGGGGAGAATGCAACCGCGTTCGCTCGTACCCAACAGGAGATTTATCGTGGCAAAAAAAATAGTCGGCTACGTCAAGCTGCAAGTGCCGGCGGGCAAAGCCAACCCTAGTCCGCCCATTGGTCCCGCGCTTGGTCAACGGGGACTCAATATCATGGAATTCTGTAAGGCATTCAATGCCGCTACCCAGAAGATGGAAGTTGGACTACCAGTACCGGTAGTCATTACAGCCTATGCAGACAAGAGTTTCACTTTTATCATGAAGACCACACCTGCCACAGTGCTGATCAAGAAGGCGGCAGGAATAGGGAAAGGAAGTCCCAAGCCTCTCACTGATAAGGTAGGCAAGCTGACCCGGAAGCAAGCTGAAGAAATTGCCCAAATAAAGATGCCTGATTTGACCGCGGCGGATATGGATGCAGCGGTTCGCACTATCGCCGGCAGCGCCCGTAGCATGGGCGTAGACGTGGAGGGCATATAAGGTGGCACAAATATCTAAACGTTTCAAGGCAATCGCCGCCAAGGCGGATCGCAGCAAGCCCTATCCACTGCTGGACGCATTTAAAATCATTAAGGAAACCGCCACTGCAAAATTTGATGAGTCAATTGACGTTGCGGTCAATCTAGGCATAGATGCAAAAAAATCTGATCAGACGGTACGTGGTTCAGTAGTGCTGCCGGCTGGTACCGGCAAGACAGTGCGCATCGCGGTGTTTGCCCAGGGCGATAAGGCTAAGGAAGCTCTTGCTGCGGGTGCCGATATTGTTGGATTCGAAGACTTGGCGGAACAAATCAAAGCGGGCAATATCAATTTTGATGTGGCTATCGCGAGTCCCGATGCCATGCGTATCGTAGGGCAATTAGGCCAAATACTTGGCCCGCGCGGCTTGATGCCCAACCCTAAGGTCGGCACGGTGACGCCAGATGTCGCGGGTGCGGTAAAAAACGCCAAGGCGGGCCAAGTGCAATATCGTGCTGATAAAGCTGGCATTGTTCAGTGCACCATTGGTCGTGCGTCTTTCAGCGCAGATGCGTTAAAACAAAACTTGCTGGCGTTGGTGGATGCGCTTAATAAATCCAAACCTTCGACATCTAAAGGCATTTATCTTAGGAAGATTTCGATTTCCAGCACAATGGGGATAGGAGTTCGAGTAGATCAGACTAGCATGTCGTGAAGATTGTTAATGAATTTGTATAGACTTTGGGCTACTGGAGGGCAGATTTTTGCCAATCCGGTGGGTTATCAAAGACCGTCGGGGTTTTGAGTGAGAGTGTGTTTCGTAAATAATAAACTGCAGAATGACGTTATTTACTGATTCGAGCTATCCTTTAGAAACTTAATTGCAAAAATGGTGTTGGGAAAAAGTTTGGGCGAGGGGATGCCTTACTACTTACTTTTGACCGTTCGCCATTCAAGCGCCCAACGTAGATGGCGTACCCCAAAAACAGGACAGATTTATTTCCTGATTTAAGGTCGCTGGTTCGCGGTATTGAGATCAAGGTAGCGAGTTCATCCGTTGCTCAATACTTATATTCAACACCGCATTTAACTGATGGAGAAAGTACCTTGAGTCTAAATCTAGAAGAGAAAAAAGCGGTAGTCGCCGAAGTGGGTGCCCAAGTAGCGAAGGCTCAGGCCATTATTATTGCGGAATATCGCGGGCTTGGAGTCGGCCATATGACCCAATTGCGGGCGAAGGCACGTCAATCGGGGATATATTTCCGGGTGCTAAAGAATTCGCTTGCGCGGCGGGCGGTTACTGATACGCCATTTACAGGGCTTTCCGAGCATATGGTCGGACCGCTCGCTTATGGTATTGGCAGCGATCCAGTAGCGGCGGCTAAAGTGTTGTATGAATTTTCGAAAGGCAATGACAAGTTCGTGATCAAAGCTGGTGCCATGGCTAATTTCGTAATGTCCGGTAAGGATATCGCAAATCTTGCCACCCTCCCTAGTCGCGACGAGTTACTTTCGAGATTGCTAGGTACGATGCAGGCGCCCATAGCCAATTTTGTGCGAACGCTCAACGAGGTCCCAACCAGTTTTGTGCGCGGACTCGCAGCCGTACGGGATCAGAAACAAGCCATTTAGTCGGGTTTAAGCCCGTTAACCACAATACCCAGAAGCTTAATTTATCAGGAGAAAAACATGGCTATAGCCAAAGCAGAAATTTTAGAGTCGATTGCCAGTATGACCGTGCTGGAGCTTTCGCAGTTGATTAAGGAAATGGAAGAGAAATTTGGCGTGTCTGCCGCCGCCGTGGCTGTTGCGAGCGCTGCTCCTGCAGCGGGTGCGGCAGCTGCCGCAGTAGAAGAACAGACGGAATTTTCCGTGATCCTTACCACAGTGGGCGATAGCAAGGTCAACGTTATCAAGGTTGTGCGCGCGGTGACGGGCCTGGGTCTGAAAGAAGCGAAAGATCTTGTGGACGGTGCGCCCAAAGCGGTCAAGGAAGGCATTTCCAAGGTTGACGCCGAGGCCATACAGAAGCAGCTTGCCGAGGCTGGTGCCACAGCCGAGATCAAATAGCAGTAGCGTGACGAAACCAGCTGACGGTGTGAAGTACATCGTCAGGCTCTGGCTATTTTAGCGGTTGGACCCCCGTTTTTGCCGCAGAACAACTCAGCACGGTAGCTTAAAAACAGGTACTCTGCTCCCCATTTTCTGTCCACCCGTCATCTGACCTCCCGGAGAGATTCCATGAGCTATTCGTTTACCGAGAAAAAACGTATCCGTAAAAGTTTCGCCAAGCGCGCTAGCGTTTTGCCGATTCCTTTTCTCCTTGCTACTCAGATCGAATCCTATGCAGCTTTTCTGCAGGCGCAGGTTGAACCTGATCAACGCGCGACCCAGGGATTGCAGGCGGCATTTATCTCCATTTTTCCGATCGAGAGCCATTCCAAGAATGCTCGTCTTGATTTCGTCAACTATGTTCTGGGCGCGCCTCCGTTCGATGTCAAGGAATGCCAGCAGCGTGGTCTCACTTACGCTTCCCCCCTCCGCGCCAAAGTTCGGTTGACGATCATGGATAAGGAAGCTTCCAAGCCGACAGTGAGAGAAGTGAAGGAGCAGGAAGTTTACATGGGCGAGATTCCGCTCATGACCAACACGGGCTCTTTCGTCATTAACGGCACCGAGCGTGTGATTGTGTCTCAACTGCACCGCTCACCAGGGGTATTTTTTGAGCATGATCGTGGGAAAACACATTCGTCCGGCAAGTTGCTTTTTTCTGCTCGCATTATTCCGTATCGCGGTTCGTGGCTCGATTTCGAGTTCGACCCAAAGGATTATCTTTACTTTCGCGTTGACCGCCGCCGTAAGATGCCGATCACCGTATTATTGAAAGCGATAGGTTACACACAAGAGCAAGTTCTTGCGAATTTTTTCTCCTCTGATGTTTTTCATCTGTCCAAAAAAGGCATTCTGTTTGATCTGATACCAGAACGCTTGCGTGGCGATATGGCGCGCTTCGACATTGCCACCAAGAGCGGCAAGGTCATCGTGCAGAAAGATAAACGTATAACTGTTAAACACGTTCGGGAAATGCAGCAGGCAGGCATAGATAAACTCGCTGTGTCGGAGGATTTTCTTCTGGGACGTATATTGGCTCATAACGTAGTGGATAAGGAAACAGGTGAAGTCATTGCACTTGCCAATGACGAAATCACAGAATTAACTTTCGCCAAACTGCATGAAGCCAATATAGAAGAGATTCAAACTATTTATACAAACGATCTTGATCAGGGCGCATACATATCGCAAACGCTGAGAATAGACGAGACCGCTGATCAGATGGCCGCGCAAGTGGCGATCTACCGAATGATGCGCCCCGGCGAACCGCCTACCGAAGAAGCGGTCAAGGCGTTATTCAATGGATTGTTTTATGCGCCCGAACGCTATGATCTTTCGGTAGTGGGACGGATGAAATTCAATCGTCGCGTCGCAAGAACTGAATTGAGCGGTTCCACCACATTGTCGAATGACGATATTATTGCGGTCATCAGGATTCTAGTTGAGTTGCGCAATGGCCGCGGTGAGATCGACGATATTGATCACCTCGGTAATCGCCGTGTGCGCTCCGTCGGTGAACTGGCGGAAAACCAGTTTCGTTCGGGGTTGGTGCGAGTTGAACGAGCAGTGAAAGAGCGTCTGAGTCAGGCTGAATCAGATAATCTGATGCCGCATGATCTGATTAACGCCAAGCCGGTATCAGCTGCGGTGCGGGAGTTTTTTGGCTCTAGCCAGTTGTCGCAATTCATGGATCAGACCAATCCCCTTTCCGAAATCACTCACAAACGCCGTGTTTCTGCGCTGGGACCGGGGGGGTTGACGCGCGAGCGTGCAGGATTTGAAGTGCGCGATGTGCATCCCACCCACTATGGCCGTGTTTGCCCCATTGAAACGCCGGAAGGCCCCAACATTGGTTTAATTAATTCGCTGGCGCTGTATGCCCGTACCAATGAATATGGTTTTATGGAAACGCCATATCGCAAGGTGAAGAGTGGAAGCGTCACCGACGAAATCGACTATCTGTCGGCCATTGAGGAAGGTCAATACGTGATTGCTCAGGCAAACGCAGAACTGGATCGCCACGGTAAATTTACCAACGACATCGTTTCCTGTCGTCATAAGAATGAATTTACGTTATCGACCCCGGACCGTATCGAATATATGGATGTCGCGCCAGCGCAGATCGTATCGGTAGCCGCCTCATTGATTCCGTTTCTGGAACACGATGACGCTAATCGCGCATTGATGGGCTCCAACATGCAACGCCAGGCAGTGCCTTGCTTGCGCGCCGAAAAATCTCTGGTCGGCACCGGTATCGAGCGTGTCGTGGCGATGGATTCGGGAACCGCGGTGCAGGCAGTACGTGGCGGGGTGGTGGACTATGTGGATGCAAGCCGTATCGTGGTGCGAGTGCATGATACGGAAACACGCGTCGGAGAAGTGGGTGTGGACATCTACAATTTGATTAAATATACCCGCTCCAACCAGAATACCAACATCAATCAGCGTCCGCTGGTAAAGGTGGGAGATGTAATTGCGCGCGGCGATGTTGTAGCAGATGGAGCTTCTACCGACAAGGGTGAGTTGGCGCTGGGGCAAAACATGCTGGTGGCGTTCATGCCGTGGAATGGCTACAACTTCGAGGACTCGATTCTTATTTCGGAACGCATTGTTGCTGAGGATCGCTTCACGTCGATTCATATCGAGGAGCTCTCGGTGGTGAGTCGCGATACCAAATTGGGAACTGAAGAAATCACCGCGGATATCTCTAATCTGTCGGAAATGCAGCTTGGGCGTCTGGATGCCTCCGGCATTGTTCACATCGGTGCTGAAGTGGAAGCCGGCGATGTTCTCGTAGGAAAGGTTACTCCCAAAGGCGAAACCCAGCTGACACCTGAAGAAAAGCTATTGCGCGCTATTTTTGGCGAGAAGGCTTCTGACGTAAAGGATACGTCACTAAGGGTGCCCTCAGGTATTTCCGGAACGGTGATCGACGTGCAGGTGTTCACCCGGGAAGGAATCGAGCGCGACAAGCGTGCACAGCAGATTATTGATGATGAACTGAAACGCTACAAGAAGGATCTGGCTGACCAGATGCGAATCGTGGAGGCCGATGCGTTCGAGCGTATTGAGCGGTTGCTTAAGGGCAAGGCCGCGACTGGAGGACCAAAAAAAATCGTCAAGGGAGCTCATATCACAAAGGAATATCTGGACAGTATTGAGCCGCATCATTGGTTCGATATCCGTCTTTCCGACGAAGAGACAAGTCTGCAGCTTGAGCAGATCGAGGAGGGTCTTGCACAAAAACGCAAGGCATTCGACGACGCTTTTGAAGAGAAGAAAAAGAAGCTGACCCAAGGAGATGAGCTGCCGCCAGGCGTGCAGAAAATGGTAAAGGTCTATGTGGCGGTGAAGCGGCGCCTGCAGCCGGGAGACAAAATGGCTGGGCGTCATGGCAACAAAGGCGTGATTTCCAAAATCGTTCCGGTGGAGGACATGCCTTACATGGCAGATGGCACTCCGGTCGATGTTGTACTGAATCCCTTAGGTGTGCCTTCGCGCATGAACGTGGGCCAGATTCTGGAAACCCATTTAGGATGGGCCGCCAAAGGCTTGGGCAGGAAGATCGGTGATATGTTGCATGCTGGAAGCAAGACTGCCGAAATTCGGAAATTTCTTGATCAGATTTACAACAGCAGCGGCAAGAAAGAGGACATTGCTTCGTTCACTGATGTCGAAATCCTGGATTTAGCGGAAAATCTCAAGGATGGCGTGCCTTTTGCGACTCCCGTGTTTGATGGAGCTACCGAGCATGAAATTAAGGATATGCTGGAGCTTGCCGGTCTTCCACGATCGGGTCAGGTAACACTATATGATGGCAGAACTGGTGAAGCATTCGACCGCTCCGTGACGGTGGGCTATATGCATGTACTCAAGCTGCATCATCTGGTGGACGATAAAATGCATGCGCGTTCCACCGGTCCTTACAGTTTGGTGACCCAGCAGCCACTTGGTGGCAAGGCCCAGTTCGGCGGTCAGCGCTTTGGCGAAATGGAGGTGTGGGCATTGGAAGCATACGGTGCCGCTTACACCCTGCAGGAAATGCTGACGGTCAAGTCCGACGATGTGAACGGGCGCACCAAGGTGTATGAGAGCATCGTTAAGGGCGACCACAAGATTGACGCAGGTATGCCGGAATCATTCAATGTGCTCGTGAAAGAAATCCGCTCGCTGGCGATGGATATTGATTTGGATCGGCATTAGCATTTTATTGTAGCGGCACGGAAGGAAACTATCCGTTTCCTTTTGTGCTTTTCGCCAATGATTTTTTGTATCGACCCCTGATACAGGAGTAATAAATGAAAGCACTGCTTGATTTATTCAAACAGGTTACCCAGAAAGAAGAGTTCGATTCGATCAAGATCGGCTTGGCTTCGCCAGAAAAAATCCGGTCCTGGTCCTATGGTGAAGTAAAGAAACCGGAAACCATTAATTACCGCACATTCAAGCCGGAACGGGATGGACTGTTCTGCGCAAAAATCTTTGGTCCGGTAAAGGACTACGAATGTCTATGCGGTAAATATAAACGCCTGAAGCATCGCGGCGTGATCTGCGAGAAATGCGGCGTCGAAGTTACGCTCTCCAAGGTGCGGCGTGAACGTATGGGGCATATCGAGCTAGCTTCTCCGGTGGCGCACATCTGGTTTTTAAAATCGCTGCCATCGCGTCTCGGAATGGTGCTGGATATGACCTTGCGTGACATAGAGCGTGTGCTTTATTTTGAGGCGTATGTTGTGACCGACCCGGGCATGACGCCGCTAACGCGATGTCAGTTGTTGACGGACGATGACTATCGCGCCAAAACAGAGGAATACGGTGACGACTTTCGTGCCAGCATGGGCGCGGAAGGCGTGCGCGATTTATTAAGTAATCTCAACATCCGTGTTGAAATAGATAATCTTCGGCGCGAGATGGGCACGACCGGTTCGGAAACTAAGATGAAAAAAATCTCCAAGCGCTTAAAGGTGCTGGAGGCGTTCAACAAATCCGGCATCAAGCCGGAATGGATGGTTTTAGCGGTGCTGCCTGTATTGCCGCCAGAGTTGCGCCCGCTCGTACCATTGGATGGGGGACGTTTTGCCACTTCCGATCTGAACGATTTATATCGGCGCGTCATTAACCGCAACAACCGCCTCAAGCGTCTGCTTGAATTGAAGGCGCCGGAAATTATAGTGCGTAACGAGAAACGCATGTTGCAGGAAGCGGTGGATTCGTTATTGGACAACGGTCGTCGTGGCAAGGCCATGACCGGCGCCAATAAGCGGCCGCTAAAATCGCTTGCCGATATGATCAAGGGCAAAGGTGGGCGTTTCCGTCAGAATCTGCTAGGGAAACGGGTGGATTATTCCGGACGATCGGTGATCGTTGTAGGCCCTCAGCTCAAATTGCATCAGTGCGGCTTGCCAAAGAAAATGGCGTTGGAATTATTCAAGCCTTTCATTTTCAACAAGCTCGAAATAATGGGCATTGCCAGCACCATAAAGGCGGCCAAGCGTGAGGTGGAAAATGAAAGCCCCGTGGTCTGGGATATACTGGAAGATGTAATTCGGGAACATCCGGTGATGTTAAACCGGGCTCCGACGTTGCATCGGTTGGGCATCCAGGCGTTCGAGCCGGTATTGATAGAAGGCAAGGCAATTCAATTGCACCCGTTGGTATGCGCGGCCTTTAATGCCGACTTCGACGGCGACCAGATGGCGGTTCATGTTCCCCTGTCGCTAGAAGCGCAAATGGAATGCCGCACCCTCATGATGTCCACTAACAATATTCTCTCACCTGCTAATGGGGAGCCTATCATCGTTCCCTCGCAGGATATTGTATTGGGGCTCTATTACACCACTCGGGAAAAAGTCAACGCTCGCGGGGAAGGGATGGCGTTCGCCAACATTGGCGAAGTATCGCGCGCTTATGAGAGCCGCGTCATTGAACTCAATGCAAGAATCATGGTGCGGATTAAGGAATATGACGTGGACGCCGACGGTGAACGCCGTGAAAAAATCACGCGTTATGACACCACGGTGGGACGCGCGCTGTTATCGGAAATTCTCCCTGCCGGACTACCTTTTCCACTAATTAACAAGGTGCTTAAGAAAAAGGAAATCTCCAAGCTGATTAACGCAAGTTTCCGTCGTTGCGGGCTTCGTGAGACGGTGATTTTTGCAGACAAGTTGATGTATTCGGGCTTTACTTATGCTACCCGTGCTGGCATCTCAATCTGTTTGGACGACATGCTCACGCCGATGCAAAAGAATGACATTATCGGTGCGTCCGAAAAAGAGGTGCAGGAAATTGAAGTTCAGTACACTTCCGGTTTGGTGACCCAGGGCGAGCGTTACAATAAAGTCGTGGATATTTGGGGTCGTGCGGGCGATCAAGTCGCCAAAGCCATGATGGATCAGCTGGGCGTTGAGCCGGTGTATGATGCGCTGACTGGTGAAGCCAAAATAGACAAGAAAGGTAAGCCGCTGACTCAGGAATCCTTCAACTCGATCTACATGATGGCCGACTCGGGTGCGCGGGGTTCAGCCGCTCAAATTCGTCAGTTGGCAGGCATGCGCGGTTTGATGGCTAAACCTGACGGCTCAATCATCGAGACTCCTATCACGGCAAATTTCCGTGAAGGATTAAATGTGTTGCAATATTTTATCTCCACTCATGGCGCGCGCAAGGGTTTGGCCGATACAGCATTAAAGACTGCCAACTCTGGCTACCTTACCCGCCGTTTAGTGGATGTGACGCAGGATCTCGTCGTAACTCAGGATGATTGCGGTACCAGCAACGGAGTTGTGATGAAGGCGCTGGTCGAGGGCGGTGAAGTCATCGAAGCGCTGCGTGAGCGTATACTTGGGCGGGTAGTCGCGAACGATATCGTCAACCCTGAGCACCAGGCGGTGATTTATTCAGCAGGTGATCTGTTGGATGAGAGCGCAGTCGATACTATTGAATCGCTGGGTATAGATGAGGTTAAAGTTCGTACGCCGCTTACCTGTGAAACTCGCTATGGTCTTTGCGCGAAATGTTATGGGCGCGACCTGGGACGCGGCACACCGGTAAACGTGGGTGAAGCCGTGGGGGTAATTGCCGCTCAGTCAATCGGGGAACCCGGCACCCAGCTAACGATGCGCACGTTCCACATTGGTGGCGCTGCTTCCAGAACCGCAGTAGCTAGCCAGGTAGAGAGCAAGTCTAATGGCATTGTGCGTTATTCGCCCACCATGCGTTATGTTACCAACTCCCGCCATGAGTTGATCGCTATTTCCCGTAGCGGCGAAGTGGTGATACATGATGATAACGGCCGTGAACGCGAGCGTCACAAAGCCCCTTATGGAGCAACATTGTTAATTCGTGATGGCGAGATCGTCAAGGCGGGACAGGTATTGGCTGCATGGGATCCACATACGCGCCCCATCATTACCGAGTATGCCGGCAAAGTTCGTTTTGAAAACGTGGAAGAAGGTGCAACAGTAGCTAAGCAGATAGATGAAGTAACTGGCTTATCCACGCTTGTGGTGATTGATCCGAAACGGCGCGGCGTAGCGCAAACGAAGGGTTTGCGTCCACTGGTAAAGCTTCTGGACGAAAGTGATAAAGAAGTGAGACTTGCTGGTGGCACGTTGTCTGTAAACATCACTTTTCAGATTGGGTCGATTATTACGGTGCGGGATGGACAACAGGTCAGCGTAGGCGAGGTACTGGCCCGTATTCCTCAGGAGAGTTCTAAAACCCGCGATATTACGGGGGGCTTGCCTCGTGTAGCGGAATTGTTTGAGGCCCGCTCGCCCAAGGATGCTGGCGTACTGGCGGAGGTTACTGGTATCGTGTCGTTTGGCAAGGACACAAAAGGTAAGCAGCGCCTGGTTATTACGGATCTGGATGGGGTTTCCCATGAGTACCTGATTCCCAAGGACAAGCATGTGACAGCCCATGATGGCCAAGTCGTGAATAAGGGAGAGAGCATTGTCGACGGGCCTGCCGATCCGCACGATATTCTCCGCTTGCTGGGGGTAGAAGCGTTGGCACGATACATTACTGACGAGGTCCAGGATGTGTATCGCCTGCAAGGCGTTAAAATCAACGATAAGCACATCGAAGTAATCGTGCGTCAAATGTTGCGCCGCGTACAAATCACTGATGCCGGTGACACGCGCTTTATACCTGGTGAACAGGTAGAACGAGCGGATTTGTTAGCTGAGAACGAACGGGTCATAGCCGAGGGCAAAAGCCCGGCCCTGTACGAATTCATGCTGTTAGGTATCACCAAGGCCTCGCTTTCCACTGATTCGTTTATTTCTGCTGCCTCCTTCCAGGAAACTACGCGTGTGCTGACCGAGGCGGCTATTATGGGCAAGAGAGATGATCTGCGCGGTCTCAAAGAAAACGTAATCGTCGGAAGACTTATACCAGCGGGTACCGGCCTGACTTTTCACAATACTCGTAAGAAGCAGAGGTTGTTGAAAGCTGGTGAAAATCATGATTTCGGCGAAAAAGACACTGGGGAAATAAGAAACAGCGGATATACTGTCTAAGGGATTTAATGGACCGTTTCTGTGAAGCCTTTATTCTCATCGGGTCTAGCTGTTGATCTTGAATAGTTGCCCTGTCGAGAACCAGGCTAGGCTTGGTTATCGACAGGGCAACTATCGAATAAGTTATTCTAAAGTTATCACTGTATCTGTCCACTGTATCTGTCAGACTTGGCAGTTCCTCGCATGTTTCGCATATGCGGCAAAACGGGGGAAAGGAAGTCCGGCAATAATATTTGCGGCTAAAAAATCATATGCCTATGAACCATTTTCAGCCTCATCTGCTCAAATTCATTGAGATCAACGATATAAGGAGTTGAGTCATGAAGACCGCAGAGCTGAACCTGCTGGATTGGCAGGAGCGATTTGGCACAGAGGCA
>JACCWK010000204.1 GCA_013697655.1 Nitrosospira sp. | reverse complement strand
GCCTCTGTGCCAAATCGCTCCTGCCAATCCAGCAGGTTCAGCTCTGCGGTCTTCATGACTCAACTCCTTATGTCGTTGATCTCAATGAATTTGAGCAGATGAGGCTGAAAATGGTTCATAGGCATATAAGATAAAGACAGAACAGCCTGTTTCCTATTGCCCGGCAGGCTCCACAGGAAGCAGGAACATCCCCGAATCAAGGAATTAATCGGAAGTTCATATCAAGCGGCAGCTTGCCGGAACAAGAGAACTCCGCAACATTCCCATCTCTGATAAAATTCACGGTTGAGAAAAATTAAGGAGTATGAAGTGACATTTCTACAGAATAATATTGCCTTGATTGCAGCCGCCTTGATGAGCGGGGGTATGTTGTTATGGCCATTGCTGTCGCGCCGCTCCGGCACCGTGGTGGATACGCTGGTGGCGGTTCAACTCATCAATTACAAGGACGCACTGGTATTGGATGTGCGCGAAGGTAGCGAATACAGCGGGGGTCATGTACCCAATTCAAAGCACATTCCCGCCGACAAGCTTGAGGAACGCCTGCACGAATTGGAGAAATTCAAGAATAAGCCGATCATATTAATACATCGCAGTGGAGTTAATTCCACCGGCAAAGCAGGCTCTGTTTTGCGTAACCAGGGGTTTGCGCATGTGCATAACCTTGAGGGTGGCATTGATGCATGGCAGCAGGCAAATTTGCCAATAGTAAAGAAGTAATAGAGCCAGATATGATGAAGGTAGTCATGTATTCTTCCGGTTTTTGCCCTTATTGCATACGCGCGGAGCGAATGCTTCGTGCCCGGGGAGTTGCGGAAATAGAAAAAATCCGTATTGACCTCAACCCGGCCCGGCGTGCCGAGATGGTAGAAAAAACCGGGCGCCGCACGGTTCCTCAAATCTATATCGGCGACACGCATGTAGGCGGTTATGATGATTTGGCGCAGCTCGACCGCAACGATGGGTTGACAAGACTCCTGACGGGCTGATTGCGGATATTGCGAAGGAGTGGAGCATCGAGTGGAGAAATCAGTGGCCCGGTTCCCGCCTGATCCTTATCCTTATCCTGGAAGCGTTTGACTGCCCTGCATTCATGAGAACACTCGTCATCTAAACTCGATCCGTCTTTTGGAACGGCACAGGTTTTTTACGGTAACATCCCACCTTTTGATTACTCCATATGGAACCCTACATGAGCGAAGTGCAACCACCGGTTTTTGGTATCGAGAAAATCTATGTCAAGGATTTGTCTCTGGAGATTCCTAATGCTCCTAGAATCTTTCTTGAGCGGGAAACACCTGAGGTGAACATACAGCTGCACAGCAAAGGGGAGCGCATCGACGAGGGCATGTTTGAAGTATTGCTGACTGTAACTGTCACCGCAAAGGTCAAGGACAAGACCATGTTCCTGGTTGAGGTGCGGCAGGCAGGTATTTTTCAGATTCGCAATGTGCCGGAAGCTGAAATGGATCCCGTGCTGGGGATTGCGTGCCCCAATATTCTTTTCCCTTACTTGCGCGAAACCGTTTCGGACATCGTCACCCGCGCAGGATTCCACGCCGTAATTTTAAGTCCTGTAAATTTCGAGGCACTTTATCATCAGGGAAAGCAGCAGGCGGAGCTGGATGCCACGGCAATCGAGAAACCGGAAGAAGCAAAGAAAACGACGCATTGAAAATGAACTATGCTTGCGATGCATTCGCCATAACCCTGTCCCGGCACTTCCGGGCTCTGGCGCTATTGATTGGCATGATGTCTTGTCCGGCGTATGCCATTGCAGCATTTGAATTTTTTTCGATAACCGATAATGCTACCATCATGTATGATGCGCCGTCACTTAAAGCCGATAAACTGTATGTGGCAAGCCGTAATCTGCCGGTAGAGGCGGTGGTGAAAGTTGAAGGCTGGGTCAAGGTGCGCGATAGCGGCGGCAGTCTCGCCTGGGTGGAAGAAAAAGCGTTGAGCCAAAAACGCTATGTAATCGTTACTGCACCGCAGGCAGAAGCTTATCAGGGCGCGAATACGAGTTCGGCGCCGATATTTCAGGCGCAGCAAAACGTAGTATTGGAGCAGTTGGAACCCGCCGTAAACGGCTGGGTCAAGGTTCGTCACCGCGATGGACAGATTGGTTACGTTAGAACGCAACAAGTCTGGGGTTCATGAGAATAGCCGTTCTCGGCGCGGGTGCGTGGGGCACCGCGCTGGCCATCGGTCTCAGTGCTAACCCGAGTCACCAGGTAGCGTTATGGGTCCGGAATCCGGACCATCTTGCTGAGCTTGTTTCCCAACGTATCAACCGGCGCTATTTCCCGGATTTTTTCTTACCTGATTCTCTCGAGTTGACGTCCACACTTGATGCGGCCGTTGAGACAGCGGAACTCGCCCTGATCGTTGTCTCCATTGCTGGATTACGCGAGACGTTACGGGGGGTTGTTGCTTGTGGAAAAGCCGTGCCGGTAGTATGGGGCTGTAAAGGATTCGAGGAAAAATCTGCCAAGCTGCCTCATCAAGTGGCTGAAGAGGAATACGCTGGCTTGGCGCCCTACGGGGTATTGTCGGGTCCCAGTTTTGCGCAGGAAGTAGCGCAAGGGCTTCCCACCGCATTGACACTGGCATCGCATGATGAGGGATTTGCCCGAAGCATTGCCGCACAATTGCATACTTCCCGGCTACGGGTTTATTCGAGCGGGGATATTGTCGGCGTGGAAACGGGCGGAGCGGTCAAGAACGTGATATCGATTGCCGCAGGCATTTCCGACGGTATGGGTTTTGGTTACAATGCCCGTGCGGCCCTGATTACGCGGGGCTTGGCGGAAATTACCCGGTTAGGGCTAAAACTTGGGGGCTGCATGGAGACCTTCATGGGCTTAACAGGCGTAGGGGACTTAATACTGACCTGTACCGGTGATCTGTCACGCAACCGGCGAGTAGGCCTGATGTTGGCAGCAGGTCATCCGCTGCCAGACATACTGAAGGAACTTGGACATACTGCGGAAGGAGTCCACACGTCCAGGGAGGTGTTACGGCTAAGTCGGGAACTGAAAATTGAAATGCCGATTACACAGGCAATATGTAGCATACTCCATGAGGGCGTGCCGGCCAGGGTAGCTGTAGAAGCCTTGCTTAATCGCGAACCAAAGATAGAAAATTATTAGCGCACTTCTATAAATCTAAATTGTGAGCCCATTTTCGGGGATTGCCGGCTTGACGTGCCTCGCGATTCGGGTGGCAAGCGAGCTGACGTGAATTTCCAATTTACGGGAACTGTGCCCATTAATTAAAAGTGGTTGCCTGCAAGGAATCCAAGAAATGGATTTAACGTAAAAGTTTTTATAGTCCGTTTTTAAATTTCGTTTGCCGCCACGCTTCATAGACTACCACCGCAACCGTATTGGATAAATTGAGGCTACGGCTACCCTGTACCATCGGGACGCGAAGGCGGTGTTGCTCGGAAAAACTCTCCAATATCTCTGTTGGCAGCCCCCGGCTTTCTGCGCCAAATATAAAAGCATCTCCACTGGCATATTCGGTTGAGTCGTAGCGCTGTTTCCCCTTGGTGGAAACGGCGAAAAAACGATGGTCTTGCAGATACTTGGCGCATTCCACCCAGCTTTCATGAATTATCAGGCTGGTAAATTCATGATAATCCAGTCCCGCGCGCAGCAATTGCTTGTCTTCCAGGATAAAGCCCAGTGGTTTGATGAGATGGAGCTTTGCACCCGTGTTGGCACACAGCCGTATGATATTGCCAGTGTTGGGCGGGATTTCAGGCTGGTATAAAATTACATTAAGCATAGGTATACAGATACAGGGAATTGGCTGATGTGGATTTCTGATTTCTTATATCGAAAGTACCGGATATTTTCTGATTTTAAAAAAGAGCGCTTTTCTTAAACTCGGGATAGCGTTCTGGCTACAACCCATCCATCCACGTGAGTAGCGCCGCTCTTACGCAGTACTTTTGCTAATTCATTCAAGGTTGCGCCGGTAGTCATGACATCATCCAGAATGGCGATTCGCTTACCCGCAAGGTCTGCCTCGCACATAAACGCGCCTTTAATATTTTTCTCGCGTTCTTTCCAAGGCAGCCCAGTCTGAAAAGGGGTATTTTTGATGCGCTGGCATGCTGCGGGTAATAATGCGACACCAATTTTTTTCGCCACCCTGCGGGCAATTTCCAGCGCCTGATTAAAACCTCTTTCCCGCACTCTCGCCGAATGCAGCGGCATGGGCAGGATAAAATCCGGTAACGCAATACCGCCGATCCGTGTTACCAGCAGGTCAGCCAGGACAGGGGCGATAGAGAGGTTCTTTTGGTATTTCAGAGAGTGAACAAGAGCATCCACCGGAAAGGCATAGCTCAACGACGCAATGGTGCGATCAAAGGCCGGCGGATTTGCAAGGCATGCCCCGCAGACGCGGGACTCTGCTGCGGGAAGCGCGCATACCTCGCAAAGATGGAGCGGTAGTTGGGGCAAACTGTCCAGGCATGGCGGGCACATGTTGCTGTCGCTTGCAGCACCACATAACAGGCAATTCTTCCTGAAAAAAAATTGCGTAATATTTAATCGGCTGTTCAAGAATGTGAAGTTAAAAGTTGACAACATTGTTAGAACCCATGATGATTCAATAGATTCTCGAGAGGCGGTTGACATGACTTCCAAGCCAATTGTAGCGCAGACATCGGAGACATGCTGGTACTTAACGGCTCCGCTACGCACGTTATGGATAGGGAGTATATAACCCTGACTTATGATGACGTAATTAGTCTGATGCGAGACCTTAAAGCCATCGATGCTCACAATGCCACCCAAGGCAGACAACGGCGGTTGACAGGAAAAATCTCTTGGCGAAAAGCAATAACCCATAACGAGACGCTGCGGATAGCAGGAAAACTGCCCGCAACCTATGAAATAATTTACGGCCATGCCTGGAAACTCCAGTCACGCAAAACAATCCTCACTCCCGAAACAAGTCGTAAGATCAGATAGACATGAGAGGTGATTTCTTATGGCAAATGGTTATTTCGTTACCGGTACCGGCACGGGCGTAGGCAAGACTCTGGTCAGTTGCGCCTTGCTGCATGCTTTTGCGGCGCGAGGCGACATCGTCGTGGGAATGAAGCCGGTGGCAGCAGGCTGCGAAAATGGGATATGGATGGATGTGGAATCGCTCGTCGCTGCGAGCACCGCCATAGCTCGACGTGAGCACGTGAATCCTTATGCGCTGCTCCTCCCGATTGCGCCGCATATTGCGGCGGGACAGTCGGGCATCGATATCAGCATGGGCACTATTTGTAAGGCGTATATTGAATTACAAGAAATTGCCGACCTGGTGATTGTGGAGGGGGCAGGAGGTTTCCTCGTGCCGCTTAACGAGTATCAGGATGGCGCGGACATGGCGCGGGCCTTGGATTTGCCGATAATACTGGTGGTGGGAATGAAGTTGGGCTGCCTTAATGACGCATTGTTGACTGCTCAGGCTGTATGGGCGGCGGGACTGCGACTTGCAGGGTGGGTAGCGAACCGCATTGATCCGCAAATGATGGCATTCGACGAGAATGTGCTCGCGTTGATTCGTCGTCTGGATTGCCCATTATTGGGAGTACTGCCATTTGAACAAAATGCCGACGCAAAAAAAATGTCGGTGCTATTGGATATCGCGAAGATGGAGTTAAGTTAGAAAAGCATTGCTTAACATACATCGAGTAACGTTGTATCTCAGGCTCAGATGAGCACTCCTCGATTTACGGGAACCTCCATCGGATAATCATCTGATTGAAATATAAACGTTCCTGCTATCAAGCTGAGAAGAGTTACTACAATGCTTGCAAAAAACGCTGTCCAAAATCCTGAAAGCCTGAACCCCGGAACAAGCGCCGACACCAGAAGCATCATAAGTGCGTTAATAACCAGTAAAAAAAGCCCGAAAGTGATGAGCGTCAGCGGAATTGTCAGAATGACGATAATCGGTCTGATGACTGCATTAGCAAGGCCCAATAATAGCGCCGATACAAACAGGGATTTTTTATTTGTAAACGAGATTCCATGAAAGATGAAACTCGTAAGCCATAATGAAAGCGCGGTCACCCCCCAATGCGACAAGAATTCAATGATGTTTTGAGACATTGGGGGTCTTAATATAGCGCGTCATGAATTTCTCTATTTTAAAAATGAGTTGGTTTCCGCCATGCTGCGATGTCTATCGTTTCTAGCTTGTAACACTACATGATAGCGATGCCTATAGCATGCCTGCCATTACCGTCGAACCGGGCGGGCAAAATTCAAGTTTATCATTTTATTTAGTTCTTTTCGTTTGCCGGCTTCCGCGATTTCGGATATGGAAGATTTTTCGAAAAAATTAGGATATGTCGGAATTCACTTAGCCTATCGGGAAATTTTACATTGGATCCCCCCGCTTACGCGCGATTGGCGTGGCAACTTGTCTGGAAACAGCGCATTAAAAGGGTGGTACGAATCCTGCTTTATAAAGTTAAACGGCATTTATCTAAAGACTGAGTTCAGAACTTTATCCCGGCTTGGTCAGTAATCACCGATACATGAGAATCGAATAATGCACGTTTTCAGAGAAAACGATGACAATTTTAGCAGCCGAACTGCGCCCCATTGATATGATGGCTTCTCCTGCTATCCTTAGCGCCAATATCCTAATCGTGGATGATACCGCGGCTAATGTCGATCTGCTTTGAGCTTCTTGCAAAACTCCCGGGTGATCTGAGAGTAGGCATTGTTATTTACTGATCAAGATGACCTGAAGAGTAGTTTTGTTAAATTTCCTGACTCGTTTTGTTCAGGAACCCTGTTTTCGACC
>JACCWK010000203.1 GCA_013697655.1 Nitrosospira sp. | reverse complement strand
GCCTCTGTGCCAAATCGCTCCTGCCAATCCAGCAGGTTCAGCTCTGCGGTCTTCATGACTCAACTCCTTATGTCGTTGATCTCAATGAATTTGAGCAGATGAGGCTGAAAATGGTTCATAGGCATATTTGAAAATGAGTGGATGCTTCCTTGATGCGGCTGGCTCTTGTCCATGAATACCTAAGCACCTTCGTGGCTGACTTAAGGTCCAACTAGTCATTTTTTAACACCCGCACTGGTTTGCTAGTTTAAACTTGTTATAACAATGTCTTCGATGCCCCATGCTGGCAGACCCACCTAATTTTGACCTTTGTCATTCAGTAAGATAATGCGGCATTCACTCGCTATTTTATTCTGCCTGTTATCATTACTGCCGCTCGGTGCACAGGCAAAGGGCTTCATATTCACGGACTCCACAGGTAAGAAGCTCACGCTTTCCGCTTATAAAGGGAAGTGGGTACTGATAAATTTCTGGGCTACGTGGTGCCCGCCTTGCCTGAAGGAAATTCCTGATCTGGTTTCGCTGTATGAAAGCCGAAAAGATGTAATGGTGATCGGAGTCGCCATGGACTACCGGGATCCTAAGACGGTGCTGAAATTTGTGGACTCACTCTCTATTTCCTATCCCATCGTGTTTGGCGACAGAAAGATTGCAGCTCAAATCGGCCCCGTCTCAATGTTGCCTACTACGTATTTATTCAACCCGGCCGGCCAACCAGCAGCCTACAAAGTAGGATTGATTTCGCGAGAAGATTTGGAGGAATTTATGCGGGAAAATTCCTCAAATCCTCAAAGCAATCACTCAGGCGGAGGCGTCCAGCAGAAGCAGAAATGAATCCATGCACCGGTGCGATTCTTCGCACATTGCACACTCCCTGCGTCAAGCTTTATATATTTTCATTTTTATAAAATCGATAATATCTTGCAAGGGAACGGACCGAGGTTTCTCATCTTGCCTTCCTTTATATTCAACATTTCGCTCTTTCAAACCGCGCTCGCCGATAACAATACGGTGTGGAATGCCGATCAGATCCACGTCGGAAAACATTACGCCGGGGCGCTCGTCGCGATCATCCATCAGAACGTCTATACCTGCGTTAACGATGCCCGCATACACCTTCTCCACCAAAGCTCTCACCTCATGATTTTTCATTAATCCAATAGGGACGATGGCTACCTGGAACGGCGCCATCGCGGCCGGAAAAATGATGCCGCTTGCATCGTGACTCTGCTCGATGGCCGCCGCTACGATACGCGATACGCCGATGCCGTAGCATCCCATTTCCAGTAAGCGCGCCTGTCCAGATTCATCAAGGTAGCTGGCCTTCATCGCTTCCGAATATTTGGTCCGTAATTGAAAAATATGGCCCACCTCTATACCGCGGCATATTTCCAGTTTTCCCCCGCCGTCTGGGGACAAATCGCCGGTCACCACGTTACGAATATCAAAAATATGGTCGGGTTCTTTCACATCACGGCCAAAGTTAACGCTGGTAAGGTGATAGCCCTCTTCATTCGCGCCGCAAACAAAATTACTCATTACGGCCACCGCAGAGTCCGCGATGAGAGGAAGCTCCAAACCTACCGGTCCTATATATCCCGGGGGGCAATGGAGTTCCGCAAGAATTTCTGCTTCGTTCGCTAATCGAAAATCAGAAAGGAAAGAAATCTTGCGGGCTTTCGTCTCGTTGAGATGATGATCACCACGCAAAAGCAATAAATGCATTTTGCCATCTGCGACAACCGCCAAAGTTTTTACGGTTTGATGGATGGGAAGATTCAGGAAGATTGCAACTTCCTTACAAGTCTTTACGCCCGCCGTTTCAACTTTCAGCATCACGCCATCAGCCGCTCCCCGCGACTGCATCGACCTTAACGACTCAGCCATCTCAATGTTGGCGGCGTAGCCCGAATCCGGGCAGAAAACGATAGCGTCCTCACCCGAGTCCGCCAAAACATGAAACTCGTGCGAACCACTGCCGCCAATCGCTCCGGGATCCGCAGCGACTGCTCGAAACCTTAATCCCAGATGACTGAATATTCGGCTGTAGGTTTCATGCATTAATCGGTAAGTTTCTTCCAAACTAGGAAGGTCCGCGTGGAATGAATATGCATCCTTCATTATAAATTCACGTGCCCGCATCACTCCAAACCGGGGCCGGATCTCGTCACGGAATTTAGTTTGAACCTGATAAAAAATAAATGGCAACTGGCGATAACTCTTGATTTCCCGCCGTACGATGTCGGTAATAACTTCTTCATGCGTTGGACCAAAGCAGAAATCACGCTGATGTCTATCCTTGATTTTCAACATCTGGGGACCAAAAACATCCCAGCGACCGGTTTCCTGCCATAACTCTGCAGGCTGCACCGCAGGCATCAGGAGCTCCATGGCGCCGCTTTTGTCCATTTCCTGCCGGACGACATTTTCGACCTTGTGCAGCACTCTCAAACCCAGCGGCATCCAGGTATAAAGACCACTGCCGAGGCGTTTTATGAGACCGGCGCGCAACATCAACTTGTGGCTCACCAACTCTGCTTCGGCAGGCGCCTCCTTAAGAGTAGAAATAAAAAAACTTGATGCGCGCATGTACGTTCCATTGTGACGATTAAGTGAAGATAATTCTACTCTGAAAAGCCGCAATACAGCTTATACCCTTGAAGGTTATACCGGCGAAAGTCCGCTTTGGAAACTGGCGGTAGCGGAGTTCCAATACCACCTGCTTTTATGCTTCCCTGAATAAAGCCGCGCAATGTCTCAAAGATTATTACTGCATGAAAGCTAACTCTGGTTTAAATCCAAAATACACTAAAGTTATCGGTATGGAAGAACGCAAAGCTGCCACGCGAATGCGCAATGACAAATACAGCGGCCAACCAGTACGAGCTTTATTAATCTGTTAGCAACAAATAGAATTGTCCGGTTTGGTAGCAAATAGAGTGTCTGCTTTCTAACGCATCGAATTATGGATTCGATTCAGTGCGCGGCTGTGGCGGCGGATTTACGCCACAACCTTATTTTTC
>JACCWK010000202.1 GCA_013697655.1 Nitrosospira sp. | reverse complement strand
CTATGATTCATCCGGGCTGACCTCTCTGTGGTTTGTTTTTCGTTTCGCAACAAAATCCTACCACCGCGAGCCGTCAGCCCGCTACTTTAACCAGTCAGTTGAATGCTTAAACTTGTGGCATGAAGGTTGGAGACGAATAGCGGAAGACCCCCCGTCCTGGAAAAAATTGCATGACTCACCTCCTCGGGAATTGACATGTCAGGGAAACGCCGAATAAAAAAGCCTTTGACTTCATCCAGAGAAAACGGATCAAGGGCGATTTCAGAACTCGTTCCTTGTAATTGCAACTCACGATGGACTGATGCAACGGAATATTTCTGCAAGGTGGCGTCGACCAAACGATAGCTCGCCAATACCAGTAGCGCTGCCGGTTCATTTCGCCGTGCCAGTAGGCTGAGAAAATCCAGCGTCGCATGGTCGCTCCAATGGAGATCTTCCAGCACGAGAATCAGAGGAGCATTCCTGCTTAAGCTTTCCAGCAGTTCGCACCCCTCCCGTATCATGCGCTCCCTGCTCGCGCCAAAAATTTCCCGCTGGAGAGCTTCCCGTTGCTCAGGCTGCACGACTGAGGGCAGCTGCGCGAGCCAGACCGGAGCATGACGATGTAATAATTCGATCAGTTCAGCGCCTTCCGGTGCACGGCAACGCTTTTCGATGGCCTCGATCATTGGAAGCAACGCCTCCCCCTGGCCAAAATGCTCCACGCAACGCATGCGTAAAACCATGTGAGGGTGATCGCTAACCTCATTGAGGAACATTTCGATCAGGGTTGTCTTGCCGATCCCGGGTTCGCCTGTCAGAAAAACAACCTGGCGCAAGCCCTCCAGTGAACACTGCCAGTTAGCCAGCAATTGCGCTTGAGCCGTTTGGCGACCAATCCAGCACTCTGTTCTATCAGCTAGCCGGGCTGCATGACGAATGCCTGCCGCAGCTTCTTCTGTTTTCCTTAATAAATTGATTTGATTGACTGAAGCGATGAATCGATAACCGCGCCGAGCGACTGTTGCAAGATAAGTGGGAGCCCGGGCATCGTCCCCCAGTGCCTGGCGCAACTCATTAATGCATACTTTCAGTGCGGATTCGCAGACGTAGCGCCCCTGCCATACGTTATCGAGCAGTTTATCCTTCGTAACCAGTTGTCCGTGATGTTCCACCAGGTAGCATAAGGTGGCAAAACTTTTGGGCCTGAGCGGGACTACCTGATCATTACGCCAAAGCATGGCATTGGGCTTGTCCAATCTGAATGGGTGGAATTCCCAGCACTTCAGCGGTGCTACGTTACGTATCGGCTCCATCTTTCCCCCTTCAAGGATGGGATAAATTTTATCAATATTAACTAAATTGCGGGATAAATTACGTTATTTCTGAGGTGCCTCTTCTGCATCCGTGCTCGGCTTTCTCCAAAAAAAGAAAACCCGTTGCAACTTTTCGTCATATCGCCTGCCAAATTGGTAATAAGCAAGCTCGTTTCTTCTACGTTCGATTCCATCCTAGGCCTCTCATTAGAAAGACTCGTTAAATTTAACCGATATTTAACCTTTTCTTTACGACATTTCATATTCATTTACGTATCTTGCACACAAGGTTTTTACTTGTAGCAAAGTCAATTTTCTCGTGAGTACTAACCAATCATGCAACCGGTTTTACTTTCATCCAGTTTTGGTAGCGCGCCATGATTAGCTCTCGTAGGGCTCTAAAACTCATGCAGAGGCAGTTAAGGGATAACTTCAGCGTTGAAATGCTGCCATTCGTGCACCGATTTCACAAAAGCCATTAAATATTCGCTATTTCCAACAAAGTTCTTTAGGAGGTATCTTATGGAAAAAACCAAACTGATAGATTTATTTGGCATGAGTGGCGATTCGTTAGATAACGATGAATTGGACGATTTACTTTTGCGCCTGGAATCAGGAAGCCAAAACATGCGTGAAGTCAATTACGGATACACTGACCCTTCACCCATAACCATAACGATCACAAGCTCGAGCTCAAGCTCAAGCCCGACAATATCCTTTTCCGTTCCCAACGATGAAACGAGGATGGGGAGTCCTTTGGATAGTTTTAAAAATCCCTTTGTTAAATCATCGCTGAACTGACTTTAGCGAATCAGGTGGTCGCGTTGGGCCGCGAATCGCACTGCAACTTTACGCTCCCGAACCTTCAGAGTTGACAATAGCGTCGGCGGCCTCTTCGAGCGAGAGTATTGCGGCGGGAATTCCCGCCGCATTGCCGGAATAAACCGCCCCTGCCAGAAGGATCAGTGCGGATGCGAGGTCAAGCGCCTGCTTGAAAATTGCAATGCGCTGCACCGCCGATTTTGCGCTTTGTACGCTGGACTGCAGGCGCGCCAGTGCAGTTTGACTATCATTCAGGACCAGCCCTACAGCATCGGTATATATACTCGACGCGATATTGAGAAGTACGATTTCCCGGTCATCGAGCTCATCCCACTGGGCCCGGTTCAGAACGGCCCGATTCTTCATGCGCCAATCCCTAAGCGCAGCCGCCGCATCGCGAAACTGGTTAGCTAATTCAAAAGTATTATCCGTTGTCAGCTTATCCATGCCCTATCCTCTTTTCAACGCGAAATATCGAGCAAATTCCTGTATGCGGTTCGAAGCTCGTCGCTATGTGACTTGAGCTGCCGATTGAAGTCGGCACTGCCGATCATATCCCGATGGTCATACAGATATTGGTGCCCCTCGAAAATTTTTTCCAATACAGCATCGTAACTTTGGATATTGCGGATCCCGCTATCGACGCGGCCCAGCGCTTCGACCCTGGCTTCCCTTGCGAGCGCCATTGCGACAGGCTCCGCAGGATTATCCGGCGCGAACATGAAGTTATCATAGTATCTTTCCACCAGATTGGATTCGACCTGTAAATCGGCCACGATGCCTTTCTTTGCGATCTTACGGGTGGCATTGATTACATCCTGAAGCGGTTGGTTGCCTTCGCCGATCAGTTTCTGGAGTTCATGTAGCCGGTATGCAGCCGTAACAGCACGTGAGAGGATGGCTGATATTGCACCGACGGCCTCTTTCTCACTACTGTCCAGTAGCGTTGCTTTGTTGAGGCTGGCGCTAAGATCTCCAAGCGACTTATCGTAGGTTCTGATTTCACCTGAAGCAAGGCCACCCACGCTTTGCATATAGTCTGTCATCATCTGCTGGAGTAAATCCATACTGGCTCGCTGGGTCTCCCGGCGCAACTTCTGCGCTTCCAGTTCGCTGTGGAATTTGGATGGCTGGTATTGTTTTCTCCTATCGAGCGCTCCGATGTAATCCCTGGTAAGCGTTTCATCGTTGACGGCGTTCGCGGCAAGCGATGCAAATGCCCTTACTTCCTTGAAACTGGCGCACCCGGATAGGGTGGCCGCCAGTAAAACCACGGTTAACGCCAGGCGAAAACTCATATTTATATCGGGTGTTTCTTTTGTTTGAGGGGCATAACCCATCTTATTTTCCTCTTCCGCCATGGCGAGAATTCCGAAGCTTCATCGCAATTACCCAAAATAACAATGATAGACTTGCTTTCCTATAGTGTTCATAAAAGACGATTACGAAATAGCCAGGCGGCCAGCGGCAGCGTAATGCCCGAAATAATCAGCAGCGGAATCACGTCGTGAATGACCGTCAGCAAGCCGACTCCCTCCAGGTACACCCGTTGCACCAGGTCGATAGCGAAGCGAAGTGGATTGGCAAGGGTAACGATTTGCAATATCTGCGGCATGTTGCGCACCGGCGTGGCAAGCCCGGAGAGCAGTATCAGCGGCATAATCAGCAGGAAGGTGTAAAGCATGGCCTGCTGCATGTTTGCCGAAACCGCAGAGATCGACAGTCCCAGGCCAACGCTTGCCATGGTGAACAGGGTTAGCCCGATATAAAGCGTCACCAGCGAACCGGCCATCGGTATCTTGAACCAGAACAACGCTACCATCAGTACGATGGTTGATTGCATCAAGCCGATCATGATGGTTGGGATAGCCTTGCCGATCATGATTTCTATTGGCGAGTATGGTGTCACCAGCAACTGGTCAAAGGTACCGTTTTCGCGCTCGCGGGCGACGGACAATGCGGCCAGCATCAGCGCCTGGATCATGCTGAGAGAGGCGATCAAGCCGGGCAGCAGATTCCAGCGGGTTTCCAGGTTCGGGTTGTACCAGGCGCGCGTCTCGATGATGAGAGGCGGACCGGCCCCGCTCACCATCGAGACGCGCGCCACATTAAATGAGTCAACAACCGCACTGATGTAACCGACGGCAGAGCCCGCTGTATTGGAGTTGCGCGCGTCAAGGATGAGTTGCACCGGCGCGGATTCGCCTGCATTCAGTTGCTCCTCGAAGCGGGGACCTATCTGGATCACGAGCAGAGCGTCTCCCGACTCGATTACCCGAGCGATATCGCTCTGCGTTTGCAGGGTCGCGACGCGGTGAAATATAACCGTCCCATCCAGGCGTGCGATCAGTTCGGTTGAAATGGCTCCGCGGTTTTGGTCGAGCAAGGCATAGGGCACATTAGTCAGGTCATAGGTTGCAGCGTAACCAAACAGAAAGCTCTCAATCAAGGAAGGAAATACAAGAATTACCCGATTGGCGGGATCCTTGAAAATGGCAAGCAACTCTTTGCGGCACAGGCTGGCGATGCGGTGAAGGAAATCAAACATGGCATCAATCCAGCTTCTTACGGGTAACATACCGCGCAAGCCCCAGCAGTAGAACAGCATAGCCGGTCAGAATCGCACAGTTCTTGAAGATCAGTGGCCACACATTGCCGGCCAAAAACAAAGTCCTGATCAATTCCATGAAATAGGTCGCGGGCAGCGCATGGCCAACCAGGCGAATGACGGTCGGTACATTACGCAGATCAAACAGAAAACCCGAGAGCATCATTGCCGGCATAAAGCTGGAAATCAGGGCGAGCTGGCAGGCCAGGAACTGATTTTTAGTCACCGAAGAAATTACCAGGCCGATACCGAGCGCCACTAACAGGTAGAGCATCGAGCTAACCAGAAGTATCAGCAGCGAGCCATACATAGGCACTTCAAAGAGAAAGCGCGCGGCGAGGAGGCACATTCCCAGGCCAAGCATGCCGATCATGAAGTACGGTATGATTTTAGCCAGCAAAATCTCGGTAGGCCGCACCGGCGAAACGAACAACGCTTCAAGGGTGCCGCGTTCCCACTCGCGGGCCATCACCATTGCGGTGAGGAAGGCGCCGACCAGGGTCATGATCAGCACAATCAACCCCGGCACCAGGTACCAGGTACTGGTATTGGCTGCGTTGAACCACATGCGCTCAGCCACGGTAATTGTGCCAGCGGCAGCGCTCCCTTTTGTTCCACGATCTGCCTGGCGTAGCGCCCATTGGCTCAGCGCGCCGTTGATATAGTTCCGGACGATGGTGGCACGACTGGCCTCCGAACCATGCACCAGCAGCTGTATCTGTGCGTTGCCCGCCGCCAGACGGCGGGAAAAGTCGCTGGGTATCTGCACGATACCATCCACCTCTCGCGCCAGCATCAGGCGTTGAGCTTCATGCATGGAGGTCATCATTATCGGAGAGATATAGGCGGAAAGCTCCAGGCCCGCTACCACATCGGCTGCCATGGGCGAAGGGTCTTCGAGTACCACAGCGATCGGTGCATCCTTGACATCGAGCGACAGGCCGTAGCCGAAAATCAGTATCATCAAGATCGGCAGGCCGATACCGACGGCAAGGTTGCTCCTCTCACGCAACAACTGGCGGATTTCCTTGCGTGTTAACGAAACCAGGCGCGACCAGAAGCTGTTATATTCCTTGTTGTCCGAAATCGCCTTTGTGACCCTCATGGCCGAGTTTCCTTTGCGAGAGGTCCGTTGCCATTATTCTGCCGACTTTGCCCGACGATGCTGATAAACGCTTCTTCCATGTCCAGCGGGCTGTCTTTTCCATGAGCTTGCGCCCGCACCTCCCCCGGGGTGCCGAGCGCCAGCAGCTTGCCGGCATCCTGTATGACGATACGATCGCAGTACTCAGCTTCTTCCATGAAATGAGTTGTGATAATAATAGTCGTGCCAATTTCCGACAATGCGGTAATACGCCGCCAGAATTCCCGGCGACGCTGTGGATCGGTGCCGCTGGTAGGTTCGTCGAGGAACAGGACCGCGGGTTCGTGCAGCAACGCCACGGCCATCGCGAGGCGCTGCTTGAAGCCACCAGGTAATTGTCCGCTGGGCGATACTTCCTTTCCCTTGAGATCGAACTGCCGCATGACGATGCCGATACGTTCGCGCAAGCGATTGCCGTATAAACCATAGGCGCTTCCGAAGAATTCCAGGTTTTCGGTCACCGAGAGATCACCGTAAAGCGCAAATTTCTGGGACACATAGCCGATATTGCGGCGTGCAACCGCGCGCGCATGCCGCAAATTAAAGCCTGCTACCTCGAGAAAACCGCTGCTGGCAGGCAAAAGGCCGCAAAGCATGCGAAACGTAGTCGTCTTGCCCGCGCCGTTTGGGCCCAGCAAACCGAAAATCTCGCCCCGTCGCACCGAGAACGATATGTTGTCCACGGCGGTAAAATCACCAAACTTGCGAACCAGGTTGCGTACTTCGATAATGACTTCGTTGGTATCGCCTTCAGCTTCAACTTTCGGGTGATGTGCCGTCTCCAGCACTTCGGTATCCAATGGTTCAAGATCGTGCTGTTCGCGCAGCAGTACCATAAACCCATCTTCCAGGCGTGCTTCGACCGCCGCGACCAGCGCCCCGTCAAGCAAGGCATCCAGGCGCTGCTGATCCACCTCGTGGCGACGAATGAAACGCACGGCTCCCCCCTGTGGAACCGCATCGATGATGCTCCCGGCATCGTCCAGCAAGCGAGCCTGCAAGACCCGCGGCGGTTGGTCCGCCGCCGGCGTAGCCACATAACACAGGTTGAGGGCGCGTTGACGAATGTCACCGGGTGTTCCTTCAGCGAGCATTTTGCCTTCATGCAGCACAAACACCCGGGCGCAGCGTTCGGCTTCATCGAGGTAAGCAGTGCTGACAAGTACGGTCAGTCGCTCGTCATCGATCATTTGCTGCACGATTTCCCACAATTCCCGGCGTGACAGCGGGTCGACGCCCACTGTCGGTTCGTCCAGCAGCAGCAGTTCGGGCGAGCGCACCAGAGTGCAGGCCAAACCCAGCTTCTGCTTCATCCCCCCGGAGAGTTTGCCCGCGGGGCGATCGGTGAAACGCGCCAGATGGGTCATTTCCAGAAGCCGTGCATAACGCTCCTTGCGCATCGCTTGTGTCACGCCGTGAAGATCGGCGTAAAGATCGAGATTTTCCTGCACGCTGAGATCGTCATACAGGCCAAAACGCTGCGGCATATAGCTGATGCGATCCTGAACTGCCTGAGGGTCGGCTGTGACATCGATGCCCAGTACCTGCAGCGTTCCTTCGTCGGCCTTCATCAAACCTGCTGCCATCCGCAGCAAAGTGGTCTTGCCCGCACCATCGGGGCCAACCAGGGCCGTGAGCGAACCGGTCTGCACTTCTAGGGAGATATCGGTAACGGCGTGAACCGTCTTCCCCGTCTCCTTAATCAAAAAACGCTTATGGATTGCGCTGGCAATCAACGCCGGCGCGGCTCGATTCATCAATACATGGCTCCGGCCGTCCCATTTTCCCCTTTCAGGGAAATATGCACGGTGGCGGGCATGCCCAGCCGCAGACGGTCGCTCGCATCATCAACGAAGATGCGTACTTCATAGACCAGGCTGGTGCGCAGCTCTTCGGTTTGCACAATTTTTGGGGTGAACTCGGCCACCGAAGAAATATAGCCGACGCGGCCCCGGATCGGCTCATCCGGATGGCTGTCAGTGGTCACCCTCGCGCTCATGCCTGGTTTGATGCGGCCCAGGTCGACTTCCGACACAAAAGCACGCACCCATTTCGGGTCGGTGATCGCCAGCGCATAGACTGGGCGTAGCGGCGAGGCCATATCGCCTGGTTCCAGCAGCCGTGAGCGCACGACCGCATTCACGGGAGCCTTCAATTCCGCCAGGCTGAGCTGGTGCCTCAGCACTCCCAGATCAGCTTTGGAAACATTAAGCTGTGCCTCGGCCTGGGCGATATCCTCTTTTCGCGGCCCGATGATAGCCAATTGCCGGGCTTTCCGGCGGTTGGTCAATTGTGCCAGGGCCACCTTCTCGCGAGAACGCGCATTGTCCATATCCTGCTTGCTGATCGCCGCGCCGGAGTCCTCTTCAATGTCTTTTAGCCGCTTGAGCTGCTGGGCGGCGAGATCTGAATCTGCCCGGGCAGCAGCGACCTCAGCCCTGGCTTGAGCTATCTCTTCGGGACGGGTGCCGTTCTTCAGCCGCAGCAATACCTGCTTCTGAACATCGATCTGCGCTTCAGCCTGGGCGATTTGCAGCAGCAAGGTGCGGGTGTCGAGAATGGCAAGCACCTGTCCGGCCTCCACCCGGTCGCCTTCCTGCACACGCATTTCGACGACGCGCTCGCTGCCGTTGAAGGCCAGTGAGACCTGGCGGATATCCACATTGCCAAAGAGCACCAGCGTATCGGTGTCGCCATTCTGCCGGGTGAAATACCAGCCTGCCAGCACGATGCCGATAATGAAAAGCGCTGCAACGATTAAGACACGTCTTTTGTTCATGCGTGGAGGGACCATTGCACCATAGCAGTGCTGAAATATGTTCTAGTCCGATGATCAGGACTTGCTCGAGTTACTCAATTGGACTGACAGAATTTATGGGGAGCCCTGCCCCTCGGATTCCGGAGATTCCTTTCCTTTCCACCCAATCCGTTTACTGTGCCGCTGCAAGTTGCTGTTTAACTGGGAAATAATGTCCGAAGCCACATTAATCACCTGGCCTGAGCCGAAGCCCGCGCGCGTCATTTCCTTGTAGAAGGATTTGGCCATGATTTTTGCTATTTGATCAGGGTTATGCAGAACGCTTTTTAATGAGCTGCCGATGTTTTGTTGCGCTTCCTGTATCAATGCCATCTGCGCGAAACGGGAATTCAGAATACTTTGAAGTTGCAATGTCTGAATCGATTTGCCAATGAACATAGCCACGACATCAAGCAAATTCAGATCACCCGGCCTGAACGATTTTCCATTTTTGCAATCCGTCACATTGACGACGCCCACAATCCCCGCATCAATTCTTATCGGCGAGCACAACAGACTCTTGTGTGAATCCTTGGCACGGCGAGCCCGGTCGGCGAACCGGGATTCGTCTATGTTCTCGATAAAAATGGATTTTCCAGTGGCCACTACATGTCCGGCAATACCCTCTCCCTTGCGAACCGATTCCTTATATGCGGCTGGGGCTAACTGGCCATAACTTCCGCAAACTCTCATGCGCGGATTTTCTGGTTCGCCATCATTTAGAAGCATGATCGAACAATGTTGAGCTTCCAGGATTCTAGCCGTCTTTTCCGCGAGTTGTAAAAGATTGTCGTCCAGACTATCCGCCTCCAGAAAACCGGATATATCCTGAAGCCTGATGAGATGATTTTCGACACCGTCAGTAACGTCCATTTCCCACCTCATCGCAATGAGCAACGATTTCTTTTATAACAGCGTGTCCACTTTGTAGCAAAATTTTTCGATGGGCTAAACAATGCAACGAATTCTCTCGTTCGCGCTTGTCTGCCGCCGCGCTGTTCCCGCTCAGCTTCAGCAATCTACTCCGTTCGTATCTTTCTGATTATAAACGAATGCGAGAACTCTAGCTCGCTACAAAATCCCAGAAATATCCAGTGAAACGAATCTGGAGGCTGACAAAATTTTTTCTCATCCAAAACGGATGAAGAAATGTGGGTCATTCCCGGCGATAATTGGTTTTCCTGGACGTGATTTTTATGGCTTGTCCATTCGCGCTTTTTTGCACTTGTCGGCTGCAATATATTTTATGCCTATGAACCATTTTCAGCCTCATCTGCTCAAATTCATTGAGATCAACGATATAAGGAGTTGAGTCATGAAGACCGCAGAGCTGAACCTGCTGGATTGGCAGGAGCGCTTGGGCACAGAGGC
>JACCWK010000128.1 GCA_013697655.1 Nitrosospira sp. | reverse complement strand
GGTAATTCCCATCGACATTCAACGTTTCTGAGAATCTGAAAGCGATTTTATGAAAGCACGATTGAACCTTTGCGCTAAAACCGGCAAATTGGTGGCGGCTATAACAGCAAGACCGACAGGCTGCTAGTTAAGAAGAAGCTCTGGGGTGGAGAGTTTTGGACTGATGGTTATTTCGCAAGTACGGTTGGCAAGCATGGGGATGAGCAGATGATTGGCAAGTATGTACAAAATCAAGGTAAAACATATCAGAAGCTACACGCAGATTATCAGCTTGCGTTGTTCTGAGCGAAAATACCCCGCTGCTTGCGGCGGGGTTCTTTATTTTCAAATTCGAGAACGATTTCGCCGCCGGTGCTTTTCCAGGCAGTATTCGTGAAACGTGGGTTTCGACCCGGCTGGGACCGGGGCAGATCACGGTAGGCCAGTTCAAGCCTTATCGCGACATGGCTGGGTATTCCGGAGCATTGTGACCGCCCATTCCGGGCGAACGTGACCGATTTCGGGTAATTTCCGGAATCGCCGATCACGATGCCGGAACGGCGTTTTCCTACGGCGTTACTACCTTGCGTGGCGGTGAGCCGATCAAGGTGCGCCCCCGTGTACAATTATTATAGTTCACCCTGTCGCTTGTTTATTAATGCTCGTCGTTTATTTTACATAATGCATGTTCTCGGTTGTTCAATAGCGTGTTTTGACCTTTTCGAGGGGATGGGCATAAATAGCCGTATTGAAAAGCCGCGTGCCGCTGAGTAGCGCAGCGAGTTTTAGCAGCCAGCAACTCGGGTGTTGTTACTTGAGTTTCTTGATTCCCAAAGCCCCCAGCATGTATTTCTCATACAGCGGTTCGGTGGTGCCTTGTTTCATCTTGCGGATGAAGTATCTCTCGAATGCCACCTTGGCCAAGTGCACCCACTTGCCTTTCTTTACCCAGTTGACGTTGCGCGGGGGGATCTGTGGCAGCGCCACAAAGGCAGCGCCAGTATCGCCGAAGTCAGCCAGGCAGATCGCGTTCCAGGTAGCTTCTTCACTCGGCTCCTTGCCATCCAGCACGGCACAAATGTTGTGGGCAACGGCGCGGTGACCATGGATTCGATCATATAGCCGGTCTTGGGTGCGCCGGTGGGCACCGGAGTGACTTCCACCGGGGGAATGGCAACACACACGCCAACCGAGTAGATATTCCGGAATCTGGGGTTGCGCTGGTATTCATCGATCAGTATGAAACCACGCGGGTTGACCAAGCCATCTATTCCGAATACGGCGTCCACGCCCTTGAAGGCGGGCAGCATCATGGAATAGATGAAAGGCAGCTCATGCTCTTTTTTCACACTGCCATCATCATTGTGTTCAGCTACGAACACTTTCCCAGCCTCGATTTTGGTGACTTTGGCGTTGCAGATCCACTTGATGTGGCGGTCGCGCATGGCGGCTTCCAGCAAACCCTTGGAATCTCCAATGTCGCCCAGACCGAGATGGCCGATATACGGTTCGGCGGTAACAAAGGTCATCGGCACCTTGTCACGAATCTTGCGACGCTTTAGGTCAGTATCCATGATGAAAGCATATTCATAAGCTGGTCCGTAGCAGGAGGCCATCTGCACCGCACCCACCACGATCGGCCGCGGCATGGCGCAAAAACCATCCCATGCGTTGGCCGTATTTTCAGCATGATCTACGTGGCAAATGGAGTGGGTATGTCCTTCAGGTCCGAGACCAGGCACTTCATCAAACGCCAGCTTGGGGCCGGTAGCAATAATCAGGTAGTCATAATCGACATTACGCCCGTCCATCAGCTCGACCTGGTTTTTATCCGGATGCACGCGCTTGGCACCGCTGTGGATGAAAGCTATGTCCTTCTTGTGCAGGTAAGGCGCGATGGGAAAAGCGATGTCTTCGCGAGTGCGCCATTTTACGCCCACCCAAGGGTTGGAGGGTACAAAATGGAAAGTGTCCGTGTCAGAAATTACCGTGACCTTGTCTTCCTTGCGAGCCTGTTCGCGCATTTCGTAAGCCATGGGCATACCGCCAATGCCTGCGCCAAGGATAACAATATCTGCCATTTGAATAATATCCTTCACAATTAAGCATCAGTTTGCTCCCCGGCTAATACCCGCTTCACTAACCATAGCCGTGCTGCCTTTATAGCTTTATAGCAACGTGGATTCATCCCGAATTGCCGGGACATAAGCGCACTTTGGTTGTGCAGAAAACAACGTTCCTAAGATTTGGCTTGATGACCGCATCCACATCCCGGTCCGTGCTGGTGTTTTTCCTGCCCCGGTTTCGGCTGCAGTGAGCGCATCGCCTGATGCCGGCCATGCGCCATATAGCCATGCGTTGCGGGTGCGGACAGAATCAGCTTCGCGAGTGTGCCCCCGCACCTTGGGCAGTTTGGAGTGCACGCGTTAATCGAATGTCGTGTCTCAAACCGTATGTTGCACGGTGTACATTCGTAATCATAAGTTGGCATCTGGAACCCCTTTCGTCTTCGTGCTGGATTTCGTGGCTACCCGGGAAGGTAGTCGCCGG
The DNA here is from genome assembly GCA_013697655.1 of Nitrosospira sp. Taxonomy (GTDB): domain Bacteria; phylum Pseudomonadota; class Gammaproteobacteria; order Burkholderiales; family Nitrosomonadaceae; genus Nitrosospira. Next base: position 2,018 of record JACCWK010000128.1, on the reverse strand, counting down.
CATTCCAACAAGTGGCTACTAGTCCCGACCGGAAGAACTATCCCCACCGTGCTGGTTGTTTACCTTTGACACCGAACGGGGCTGAGGTAACGTCGGTTCTTGCACGTTTCTCATGATCAAGTGTCGGCGTCCTCAAGCGGCGCGTCTCAACTTCCCAGATCCAGCCGCTGATTACAGTATCTTTAGGTATGAGAGGGTGGTTCTTAAAAGCTTCGACTGTCTTCATGCAGGTTACGTCCACATCGTCCATCATACCGATCCACTTGGCGAATGCACCTTTTCCCAGCTTCAACTCTGGCAAGGTCGGGTCTAATGTAATATTGTCGGGATCAATACCCTTGTCGCGAAAGTATTTCTCCAAATCTTGCGCGTTTGCCGACAACATGCCGCACTGCGTATGTTGAACAATGACGATTTCTTTGGTACCGAAGAAATTACACGTCAGCATGGCGGAGCGGATCGCATCGTCGGTCACAATCCCGCCCGCATTTCGGAAACAATGCGCGTCCCCTCCACCAGCAGGTGTGTCTACGTGGATGCCGAGTGCTTCATCCACGGGCAGACGTTCGTCCATGCAGGCAAGGACCCACAAATTGAGGTTGTTCGCCCCGGCAGGTCCATGGAGCCGACGTTTTGACCAGTGGTCGTATGCCGTAACACCTGCAGTCAGTTTCTCTTTAAGCATTTTCAATTTTCTCCATTAATGAGTTTACAAACTTCGGAACTTTTAAAGCATCCAGCTGTGTTACCTGACACCAATCCCACTTCATTTTAAAAAAAGTATAGCCTGTAGGCCCATGCAACAAAAGAAAATATTCTGGCATGGCGACTGCTCATTCTTGATTCCCCGCACATCGCAAGCGAATCCTCTTTATGCATAGCTTAATGAGCAGTCCGTAATTTGCCGCCGGCATTCCGTCAGTGTCTAAAACCACGGACTCCGCGATGCCGATATGTCACTGCGGTGCAGGTAGGCTTATCAAATCACATTTAAAGGTATTTTCAGGTAAGAGATGCCATTCTCTTCCACCGGGGGCATTTCTCCCGCCCGTACGTTAACCTGGACCGATGGGAATAATAGCGTGGGCATATCGAGTGTGGCATCACGCGCCTCGCGCATGGCGACAAACTCGTCTTCGCTAATACTGTCACGCACATGTATGTTGTGCGCACGCTGCTCAGCTACTGTGCTTTCCCATCGGGCTGCGCGACTGGGGGGCGGGTAGTCGTGGCACATGAACAGTCTCGTTTCAGACGATTGTTGCAGCAGTTTGCGTATCGAGCGGAATAATCGGCGTGCGTCCCCTCCGGGGAAATCGGCGCGGGCCGTACCCAGGTCCGGCATGAAAAGCGTGTCGCCCACAAAGATCGCATTACCAAATTGATAGGACATGTCGGCAGGCGTATGACCTGGGGTGAAAATTGCTTTTGCAATCAGTTTACCGACTTCGAAGGTCTCCGCATCCCCAAACAGATGGTCAAAGTGTCTGCCATCTGGCATGAACTCCGGCCCAAGATTGAATATGCTTTTAAAGGTCTCCTGCACTTTGGGGATTTCGCGCCCAATGGCAGTTTTCCCACCCAGCTTGCTTTTGAGATAGTGCGCGGATGTAAGGTGATCGGCATGCGCATGTGTTTCAACAATCCATGCTACCGTCAGTCGCCGACTCTTAATGAAGGTGATTAATTTATCCGGGGATAAGGTACTTGTTCTGCCTGACTTGGGATCGTAATCGAATACCGGATCAATAATTGCACAGGTTCCGCCAGCCTCGTCAAAAACGATATAACTCACTGTCCATGTCGCTGGATCAAAAAATGCTTCGATATTCGGTTGCATATTGCTTTTCTCTCATCGGAAGTTTATCGATTATGTTTTATGGCCAATCTTGTGTCTGTTAGCAACAAATAGAATTGTCCGGTTTGGTAGCAAATAGAGTGTCCGCTTTCTAACGCATCGAATTATGGATTCGATTCAGTGCGCGGCTGTGGCGGCGGATTTACGCCACAACCTTATT
>JACCWK010000094.1 GCA_013697655.1 Nitrosospira sp. | reverse complement strand
ATGCGCTTGAACGACAAGCCATTGCCGATGCCCTGTTGGACACCGGCGCAATCACCATCCGGAGCAGGCGGGTTCGTCTATCCTACCCTCAGCACAAAACGTGATGAATTGTGGGGTGGGCACAGGCATCGTAGCGACCAATGGCCAAGTGGTCTCGATGCCCAGTCCATCGTAGCCCATGTCATGGGTTCTCCGCAGCGTTCTGATGAGGTTGCCAATGTTAGGCTCGTTGAATCCAATTAGCGCAACCTTGATGGCGGGCGGAAAATTTTGCTTTCAGCCAGCGCTCTGGCACCTAGGTTGCAAGACTACCAGCTAAAGGAGGGTCACTCAATCATGTTGCCTGCAAAGATCCGATCAATTCTCGTACCCCTCTCGATGATCATCTTGATGGTTGGAGGAATCCCCAACCACTCGGATGCTGCCGTTTATGTGAGCACCGATAAAACCACTTACCTAGTCGGGGAAACCATTCACGGCTATGCCCAGGGAGATGGCGGGTACGGCGGATACGGAGGCTATGGCGGGCAGAATGATGGCATCATATCCGTCAGCATCAGCCCGTATCTGCCTGAGGCAGAGGCTCAGCAGCAATCGGACAACTATACGGTTTTCTCCTACTTGGCCCAGACAGCGGGCACTTACACGATCACCGGCACTACTTCGAACTACGAATCCGGTTCTACCGAAGTCACGGTGATTGACGCCACAGTCAAACCCTACGGCAAACAGATCCTTCGTGTCGATAATGGAATTCAGGGCCACATGGGGCTGAGGGTTAGCTCAACTGGCAGTGAGACGGTCTATTTCTCAGAGCCATCAGCCGATGACTGGGATGTCGCTTTTCCGGGATTAATGGGCCCTTTTGGGACGATCGGTGGTTCGCAACCGACCGATCAGGGCATTGAGGTGAGGGCGGCAGCCCCCGGTTTCTTCTCGGTAACTTGTTCGTATCGCCTGACAACTGGCAGCGAGGTGCTCATAACTAGTTCACACGATGAAAACTTCGCCGCGATGCGGGTCACCACTGCCCCCGACCCCCTCATTCTAGAGCTCGACGGCTTGGGCGATCTGACGGCAACGATCGAGCCAAGTGAATACGCTTCCGATTATCCGCGCATGAGTACGGAATCTTACAGGTGGAGCAAGGATCCGGCAGGCGCGACAAGCTACGATTTCTCGGGAGCGACAGACACGGTCACCGCTACCATTACCGCGTTAAGCCCGACGGCTGATCTTAACAATCCGGACAAGGCAGAATTCTCATTCAACCTAGCGGGTAGCGACATTGAAGGCGGCCCGCTTTTTGTTTCCGCTCGAAACTCCAGCGCCGTTAAGATTCGCGGCGCCGCAATTACGGTTAATGATCCTGATGCCGTTTGTGTCACCGAGAGCGCCACTATTACGGCTATTTTCAGCCCCGAAAACCCGGAATATAAAACGTTCAGCTATGACCCCGCCGAACTCAAGGCATCCGAGTCAACCAATGGCAGCACTCTTACCATTCAGACACCAGTACTTTATTTGAACAGCACGGGATTCACAAGACTCGATGATCATGCCGAGGGAACGCTTACTGTCACCTACACTGCCACCATAGACGGTACAGAATATTCCGCCTCGGGTGAAGCGAAGATCAAGGTTAACCCCATAGATGCAGTGACGATTGATGGATTCCCTGAGGATGGTGTGTGCATTTGCGACGGTCCTCTTACGCTGACTGCACAGGTGCAGTGTGACGGCCACACATTGGCCACACCTTCTGACTTAGTCATTACTTGGGAAGTGGTCACCGGCGATGCAACCATAGGCGATGACGGCGTCCTCACGCCAGGCATGACCCCAGGGCCGATCAAAGTCACGGCGACCATCACCCCTGGCGGCGCGAACGATAAATACGTCTACAACACTATTACAGGGGACGCTTCCACCGAGCAGAATGATTTCGAAGTGAAGATCGAACCGGAGTCGTCCGAGATTTGTGTCGGCGAGAGTGCTACTCTGACTGCCACAGTCACATGCGGAGCAGAGGACATTACCGGCAAAGTCGATCTCATGTGGTCGACCGGACAAATGGATCCGACGATTATGGTAACAAATGAAGGCGCGGGCACTATCACCCATACCGTTGTCGCAACTTATTGCGGACGCACCAAGACGGCTAGCGCGACTGTCCAGTACAAGGAGCCATCTTACCGCCTGCTGCTAGGAGCCAACGATTCCGGCGATGTAGATACAGCAGATGACTGGGTCGGAGAGAACGGGCACATGGTGAAGAACTACCTGGTTATCGATGGGTGCGTTAGCGACTCGCGCACTGTCGTTCTAACATTCGAATCTGCCGGCAGCAGAAGGGAAAAGCCACGCGTAGGCTTCAAGCGTGACTGGCGTGAATCTGGCCCGCCGGAGGAATCGATTTCGCTTCAGGTGACTTCCAGTTCCCAACCGTTCTTCATTTACGGTCTTCGGACCAGCAAGACCAAGGATGATATCCGAATTATTGCAACCGTTGATGGAGAACGCGTCGCGTCTGAAACCATTACCTGTTTCAATCCAGTGATGCCTACAGGTTCAAAGAGCATCTCTTCCGTTCCAGTTGGTCCAGTGGTTGTCAACGACACATCAGCGGCGCTCTACGGAGGTAACCTATTCGGTATTCAATATAGTTGGCGAGATCCGGGAGATGCATTCCTTTATCCGTCAAAGCTAAATAATAAGGGCGGAAAATGGTCCGCTGCATCAATAAAGGTGCTATGGGGTCGGAAGATCGACAACAGTTTGGTCGTGGGATCAAATGATTCCGGAGCCAGCGGCACCAGCGCCGCTCTTGACGTTGCACCTGCCGAATCAGATCTAAAGAAGAAGTTCGGTCGAACGGGCTTCCGCATGCGTGATGTTGGCTTGACCAGCCAAGTTGATGGCACCCCTGTTACTTATTTCTTTGGCCATCCGACGGCCGCCTCACCCGACATGCCACAAATCGACGGCAATTCCGCCGTCAGCTTCACTTCGCACTATTATAAACCTATAGGCCCTTTCCCACTGACTTATCACTTGGTGCAAGGCAAGACCATTCCCAACCTTCTGACCAAGAGTCAGGTCGCAGGTCTGACTAAAGATCTCAACATCATCTACTCCCAGCTCGGAATTTACTTTGAGGCTCAAACCGAAGTCAATTCTAATCAGAATGATGCATATATGAACATTGAGACCGGAAGTTTCTCCAATTTCCCAGGCAGCACCCTCGATTCGGTTGCCGCCATCAAATGGCGCTCGGGGCGAATCAATGTCGTATTCATCAACTCAATGAACGACACGACAACGGAGGGTCTGATCCAAGGTCAGACCGTCATTTCCTCCAGTAATCCGGGCCACGCAGGATTTACGAGTCCCGCCTGCGTAATCGCGGCAAGTCATGGCGATACATCGTCGTGGAGCGACGAGCAGAATCGGGCCTCGCGCGTCCGCTGCCTAGCGCATGAGTTGTTCCATTACATCGCACTCATGGGAGAGGAGGCGCATCAGAATTCTGATCCTTACATCATGACAGGGCGTACATACGACAACAAATATTTCGACAGTGTTGAGGGATCGCACATCCGCAATTCCTCTGTCACGCCGACCAATCCCAAATGAGCGGAGGAACTATGCCGGAGTTCAGTGGTCGCAGGTTTTCAATCGGGATTATGCTTCTACTTGTCTGCGCTGACGCGATGTCTGCCACTCAGGCTGACACGTTGGCGGATCAACTGAGAGCCGGGAAAAATCGTCCCGAGCGCGAAGCGGCTGCGCTTGCTTTGGTTGCACTCGGCAGCAGCGAGGCCAAGGATGCCCTGGTAGCAATCGTTGCTGATATCAATGTTAAGGCCAATGCGCGGGAGATCGCCTTGTCGAAATTGTCTGCCGTCATGTTGGCTCAGGTTACAACACAAGATGTGAAGAGGATCGTTATCGCACGCGACTATAAAAGCGATGTCTACAACGCCGCCCTGCAGCATTTAGCACCAGCAGTCAAACTCGATGAACCGACCATTGTAGAAGTGCTCGAAGTCTACCGCGCTGGCGCGCGAAAATCAGCTGTGTTAATCTGTTGTCAGGCCCAACATGCGAAATTTGCGAAAGACCCCTCACAAAAGGCTCTGCTGAATCGCGTTGTCGGTCCATTCCTTCTTACTGCTGCCCGTGCCCCAGTCGAATCTGCAGAAGTTCTAGACTATCTGGGCTGGTGCCTGGTGGAGTACGGACTGCCCGGGGGCCCCGAAGTGCTTATTCGCTCGCTGCGTGAGCAGAAGGCGGCCGATGAGGGGGAAGGTGTCG
>JACCWK010000150.1 GCA_013697655.1 Nitrosospira sp. | reverse complement strand
GCGCCACGACGCAGTCGAGCAATTTTGCTATGATTCATCCGGGCTGACCTCTCTGTGGTTTGTTTTTCGTTTCGCAACAAAATCCTACCACCGCGAGCCGTCAGCCCGCTACTTTAACCAGTCAGTTGAATGCTTAAACTTGTGGCATGAGTGTCTATCATGACTTCATCGGGGTGCAGCCGGACTTTGACGAAATGGTACGCGCGAACAAGCACCTGATCATGGGAACCACGCTGGCGGGCGAACTGCAGGTACTGGCCACGCAATTGACGCGCATCGCGAAAGGCGATCGCCACACCTGCGACTTCACTTTCAATAGTCTCCGCAGTGCGCTGGCCGAAATCGTGGCGAGCTTCCCGGTCTATCGAACCTATGTCGCGGGTTGCGAGAGTTCGGAGCAGGATGCCCGCTACCTGGATTGGGCCGTGGGAGTGGCGAAAAAACACAGTTACGCGGCGGACCCCAGTATTTTTGATTTCGTGCGCGACGTACTTGCTGGCATTGAAAGCGCAGGGCAAGAACGAGGCATACCAGACCGCGGTATGCGCCTTCGCCATGAAATTTCAGCAGTATAGCGCCCCGGTGATGGCCAAGGCAGTAGAGGACACCACTTTCTACCAGTACAACCGGTTGGTAGCCCTGAATGAAGTCGGGGGCGAACCAAACCGCTTCGGCATGTCACTGGCGGCATTCCACCGGCAGAATCAGGAGCGCGCGCGCCGCTGGCCGCACGCGATGCTGGCCACCTCGACCCATGATAACAAGCGCTCGGAAGATGTGCGGGCGCGCATCAGCGTACTGTCCGAGATGCCCGAGGAGTGGGACCGCGCACTTTCCCGCTGGAGCAAGCTCAACCACGGCAAACGGCGTACGACGGATGCGGGGAGTGCACCGAGCCGCAATGACGAGTATCTGCTCTACCAGACGCTGCTTGGGGTGTGGCCCTCCTTTGGCCCGCTCGGTTCGCCGGGCATCGAAGGCGCCAAGAACGCGCCGGGCGTGTCGGACGCCGCCGAGCTGGCCCAATTGTCCGGGCGTGTGGAGGCCTACATGCTCAAGGCCGGGCGCGAAGCGAAAGTGAATAGTTCATGGTTCAACCCGAACACCGAATATGAAGAAGCCATGCGCGATTTCGTACGTGCGCTGCTCTGTCCCCAACCTGATAATTCGTTCCTGCAAGATTTTCTGCCACTCCAGCAGCGGATTGCGCGTGTAGGCGCCTTCAACAGCCTGTCGCAAGTACTGCTCAAACTCACTTCACCAGGCGTGCCGGACATCTATCAGGGCAATGAAGTATGGGACTTCAGTTTGGTGGACCCGGACAACCGGCGCACGGTGGACTATGAAGCGCGGCATGCGGCCCTGAGGACAATCAGGACTCTTATGCCGATGCGGGTGCGGCCGCGTGCGCGCAACATCTGCTTGAGAATCTGCCGGATGGCCGGATCAAGCTCTATCTGACCTGGAAGATATTGACACTGCGGCGCGAGCGCGAGCCGGTTTTCCGTGACGGCGACTACCTGCCGTTGAAAGTACACGGCGAGCATGGGGAGCAGGTAGTCGCCTTCACCCGGCATTTAGGAGAAGAGACTCTGCTGGTGGCGGCGCCACGTCTGTTTGGCGGGCTCACAGGAGACCACGGGAAGCCGCCGGTCGGAGAGGCCGCGTGGGGCGACACATGGATCAAGGTGCCGCCGGAGCGAGTGCATGAGAGGTGGACTAATGCATTGATGGACGAGACTTTTGACACTCAGGCGCGGGGAGAAGCACAAGGACTCTCCCTGGCCCAATTATTCGGTACATTTCCCTATGCCCTGCTGCAGGTTCAGAGAGGAACTGCGACGAAGATTTGAGGAAGTCCACCTCAGTCCTGACGTTGCAGCAGCACCGTAGACCGCGGTGCCACGTTCAGCTTGGCGCCGGCCTGAAGCGGAGGAGTTTCGCCGGCCCAGCCTCGAGCGGTGTCGAGCACGCTCAGCCAGCGGGCACCCCAGCGGTTCGCAGGCAGGGTAAAATCCAGCGTTTCGTGGCAGGCATTGAAGATCAGGTAGAAGCTGTCGTCCGTAACCGGTTCGCCACGGGCATTGGGGTTGGGAATGGTTTCGCCATTGATGAAAATCGCCAGGTTTTTGGCGGTCCACCCGCCCCATGACTCCTCGCTCGCCTGTTCGCCGGTATGACTGAACCAGGCGATGTCGTTGCAGTCCGCACCATGGATGGCCTGACCCAGGAACCATCGGCGGCGGCGGAAGACCGGATGAGCCTGCCGGAAGGCGATGAGGCGTTTGGTGAATTCGCGTAAATCGTGGTCAACATGAGACCAGTCAATCCAGGAGATTTCGTTGTCCTGGCAATAAGCATTGTTGTTGCCCTGCTGGGTATGGCTGGATTCATTTCCGGCAAGCAACAAGGGCACGCCCTGTGACAGCATCAGCGTAACCATAAAATTGCGCTGCTGCCGGGCGCGAAGGTCAAGTACTTCGGCATCGTCTGTGAACCCCTCGACGCCGCAGTTCCAGGAACGGTTGTCGTCGGTACCGTCACGGTTGCCCTCGCCATTTGCCAGATTGTGTTTCTCGTTGTAAGACACCAGATCGCGCAGGGTAAAGCCATCGTGCGCATAGATGAAGTTGATGCTGGCGAATGGATTGCGAGAGTTACCGGCGTAAAGATCCGGGCTCCCGGTGAAGCGGTAGGCGAACTCGCTGAGCGTCTCTTCCTGGCCGCGCCAGAAGTCGCGCAGGCAATCGCGATATTTGCCGTTCCACTCGGACCAGCCCGATGGGAAATTGCCGACCTGGTAGCCGCCTTCGCCAAGATCCCAGGGTTCGGCAATCAGTTTGATCTGGCTGAGGACCGGGTCCTGCTGAATGATGCTGAAGAAAGTCGACAACATTCGCACTTCGTGCAGTTCACGCGCCAGGGCGGCGGCAAGATCAAAACAAAAGCCGTCCACGTGCATTTCCAGCACCCAGTAACGCAGCGAATCCGTGATCAGTTGCAGCACGTGGGACTGGCCCATATTGAGGCAATTCCCGGTTCCGCTATAGTCCACATAGTGGCGGCGGTCATTCGCACTCAACTGATAGTAGTAGGCATTATCGATGCCTCTGAAGCAAAGCACCGGCCCCATTTCATTACCCTCGGCGGTGTGGTTGTAGACCACATCGAGGATCACTTCGATACCGGCTTGATGCATGGCCTTGACCATCTGCTTGAACTCGGCGCTGGCGGCCCCCGCACGTTTATCGGCCGCGTAGCCATTGTGCGGCGCGAAGTAGCAAATGGTGTTATAGCCCCAATAGTTGCGCAGGCCCTGATCCACAAGGTGCTTGTCCTGCAGGAAATAGTGCACCGACATCAGTTCGACGGCTGTGACGCCGAGCTGTTTCAGATACTCGATCGCCGCGGGGTGGGCGAGGCCCGCGTATGTGCCCCGCAATTCGGAGGGTATATCCGGGTGCTGCGCCGTAAAGCCTTTGACATGCAGTTCGTAAATGATGGTTTCATGCCAGGGCCGCTGCAGCAGGCGATCTCCGGCCCAGTCGAAAAAGGCTGCTGGACGACGCACCGGGGCATGAAGGGCGCGCCGTCCCCATCATTGCGCACGTCTGGACCCCCGCTGAACTGGTAAGCGAACATCGCCTCATCCCATCGAACATCGCCGTCTATGCCCTTGGCGTAGGGATCGAGCAGAAGTTTGGCAGGATTGCAGCGATGACCATGCTCCAGCGCCCATCGCCCATGAACGCGGAAGCCATAGCGCTGCCCCGGTTCGACGTCGGGAAAATAACCATGCCAGCAATGGCCCGTGATCTCTGGAAGATCGATTCGGGTTTCGCTGCCCGCTTCGTCGAACAGGCACAATTCTATGCGTTCGGCCACTTCCGAGAACAACGAGAAGTTTGTCCCCGCGCCATCGTAGGTGGCGCCGAGCGGATAGGGGTTTCCCGGCCAGACTTTCATTGGAAGTATTGTCCATGCAGCGAGGCCCGACACCCCGCAGGCATGTCGGGAATGATTGGCATGGACTGAAAAGTGGGATTTGACATGGTTATTATTGTTTCTTACCCGGTCACTTTTCGCTCAATTCTTTAAGGCCGGTGGACTGTCAGAATGTTAGCATAGAAGACATTTCCATAAAAAAATACAACACGCACCCAGTGAAATAAAATAGCCGAAGAACGATATGCAGGAAAGAAGAGGCCGGGAGAAAATCATCGCTTTCGTGATGGCAGGGGGCGAAGGTTTGCGTCTTCAGCCGCTGACGACGGATCGCTGTAAACCGGCGGTACCGTTCGGCAGCCGCTACCGGATCGTGGATTTCGTTCTCACCAATCTGGTGAACTCCGACATTCGTTCAATCTATCTTCTGGTGCAATATAAGCCGCAGTCTCTCATCGAGCATATCCGCAAGGCATGGACGGTTTCCACGCTGTTCTCCGAGCAGTTCGTAACGGTGGTGCCGCCACAGATGACAAGGGACCGTACGCTGTTCGGCGGCACGGCGGATGCGGTATATCAGAGCCTGAACCTGCTGGACATGCACCGGCCGGATCTGGTGGCGGTATTCGGTGCGGATCATATCTATCGCATGGACATCAGACAGATGGTGCGCTTTCACCGGGAGAACGACGCGGATATCAGCGTGGCTGCACTTCCCGTGCCGCTGGGGAAAGCTTCAAACTTCGGCATTATCGAAGCCGATGCGTCGAAACGAGTCAGCGATTTTCAGGAAAAACCCAAGCAGCCGAAGCCCATGCCGGACGATTCGCAGCACGCCTATGCGTCCATGGGCAATTATCTCTTCAAGGCGGATCTGCTGAGGTCCACCATGGAGGATATGCATAAACTGGGCGAAACAGATTTCGGCCACCATGTGCTTCCACGACTGGCCAAATCCCATCGGGTGTTTGCCTATGACTTCGCAACCAACGTTGTGCCCGATACGAAGCCCTATGAGGAAAAAAGTTACTGGCGCGATGTGGGAACCCTGGATACCTATTTCGAAGCACATCAGGACATGCTCGGCCTGGAGCCCCGCTTCGATCTTTTTAACCCGCAGTGGCCGATTTTCTCCAGCTATTACCAGGGACCGACCTCATGGGTAATGCAGGGCGAGCTCGACAATGTCCTGTTGGGTGCAGCGAACATCATAAGAAACGCGAAGATCCGCAACTCGATCCTTCGGCGGGAAGTCCTGGTTGAACCGGGGGCGCAGATCGAAGACTGCATCATCATGGATTATGTGCGCATCGGGCGCGGGGCGAAGCTGCGCCGCGTGATTATAGACCGGCATAACGTGATACCCCCTGGCGCAGAGATCGGTTTCGATCCGGCGCGTGACCGGGAGAAATACCATGTAACTGAAGGTGGGCTGGTGGTCTTGCCTTTGGGGGATGTGCGTTATTACTCCCGTGAAGAGCGAAGGCTCGGTGCCGGGTATTCCGAATAGATGTGGACGATCAATACCGTAAGTCCAAGCCGCCGAACGGCTTCTTATATTTTTCGGGGAACTCTATCGAGATAGAGAGAAACAAGGTCATCCGATTCCCCTATGTCGAGCCATGACAACCCCCGGCTTTTTTGCATATCCCGCAGCGCCCGCAGAATCATTTGCCTAAGCATTCTCCCAAAAGCCTCATCGGAAGGAAAAGTCTCTATACCCTCGGGTATGTCGATATTACCGACAACGGTGTGGAACGCGTGTTTGATGCCCTTCCGGCTCGTCGTCTTTCCGTGCGTGGTAATGGAAATGGACATTTCATAAGCATCGGTTATGACTTTACCAACCATCCACCGCGGCAATCCCGAGCCAGATTCTTCCGCAGCAACGATATCGTTGTCGGCAATATTATTCAGAACCACTTTTACGGTGCCCTCGCCCTGATCGTCAACTGCCGAGATCACATCAATCGGGGAAATCACACCGGTATCCGTGAGTATCTGAGCTGCATAATCCCTCAAGGGGATATCTCCCTGGTTGAAGTGACTGCCATTTCGCTGAAACTCGACGGTGAGCTGCAGACGCAAAGGCGCAGCTCTCTTTTGAACGTCTTCATATTTAACCACGGGTAATGAAGCCCCCAAAAACGAACGAGGCGACGCGCAACCCATTAGTGCCAGGGAGACGAACACAGATGTCAATATACCGCGGTGGGACAGATTCATAAACGCTCCGGATAGGTTTACGGTAGATGAGTTTTGCTCTGGAAGCTGGCGCTCGACGACTGTACTATGCTGACAATATGAAGGGTAGTGCATAATTCCTAACGCTGCAACCGCTACGATATCGTCTGTAGAGAACAAATAAACTGTCCGGGTCTGTAGCAAATGATCTGTCCGGTTTTATGCTATCCCGAAGGGGGGACAGACATGAGACGGACGGAATGGTTACAGGAGACTTGGAAGATGAGATTTGA
>JACCWK010000250.1 GCA_013697655.1 Nitrosospira sp. | reverse complement strand
AAAATAAGGTTGTGGCGTAAATCCGCCGCCACAGCCGCGCACTGAATCGAATCCATAATTCGATGCGTTAGAAAGCGGACACTCTATTTGCTACCAAACCGGACAATTCTATTTGTTGCTAACACCTATCCTTGCGGCGCGGCTCCCGGAGCGTACACTCGCCATGGGGTTTCTTCAATGCCGTGAGCAGCATTCATATTTTACAATAGACGGCTTTTATCGCCACTGGCGAATCCAATAAGCGGTTGATGAATATTCTTGCCGAAAGCGATGGCTTTGAATATTTCGCCCATTTCAGCCGGGCTCACCAGCTTTTGCACCTGATTCGCGAGTGGCAGATAGTCTTTCGCGTTTTCCGCCGGGATTTGCGCCAGAATTCCAGTTATGCCGCAGTTGATGAGAAAATGTGCCTGATTGGTATAACCCAGCAACTCATGTCCCGCCTGTATGGCAACTCTCGCAATTGCGCTGAAGTCGACGTGACTGGTAATGTCCTGCAAACCGGGCAAATAAAACGGATCGTCATGGACATGATGACGATAATGGCACATCAGCGTACCGCGATCACGCTGGGGGTGATAATACTCGCCCCTGCCGAAACCGTAGTCGATCAACAGCATTGCGCCCTGCTTCAAAATATTTGCGAGACTGAACATGAAATGGCGGGCAGTAAGGCTAATCTCGCTGACATAGATGCCGGCGTCGCTGCCGAGCTCATTCTGGAGATCTAATTCACGCGCGGCCTCGAAAAGCTCTCCCCCTACAAGAGGACGCTCCGCCCACTCGAACTCATTATCACGCCACGCTACGCCCCGTTCGAGCAGGCTGGCATTGCGCCAGACAATCAGGTGCGCCGGCATGGCGTCGAGTACTTCATTGGCAAGTATCAGTCCGCTGAATTCATCGGGCAAACGTTCCAGCCAGACAACCTGCGAGACAAGATGCGGTGCATGCTTTTGCAATAGCTGTCGTTGCCTTTTCTGCAGCTCTGCACTGACTTCAAGAATAAAGTATTGCTTAGGCAAACTGTCGAGCCTTTCCAGTTCAAGCAGCAAATCGACCATCAGTTTGCCCGTACCTGCTCCGAATTCGAGAATATTGCCCCTGGTCTCCATAAGTTCAAGCGCCTGCGCCGCCTGCCGAGCCACGGCCCGACCAAACAAAGAAGAGATTTCCGGTGCAGTGATAAAATCTCCCGCCTGTCCGAATTTTGTTGCACCGCCGCTATAGTAACCCATGCCAGGTGCATATAACGCCAACCTCATATAATGCGCAAATGAAATCCAGCCGCCAGCAGCAATAAGTTCTTTATGGATGAGCTCCTTTAGCTCGCGGCTATGCTGCAGGGCAGCTTCGTTCGGTATGGGTAGTGACGGCATTGGAGCTATGCTACTCTTTAGTAAATTACATGGAATGCAAGTTTAGAGGAGATACTGATGCAGGGGAAAGTGATACTCATCACCGGTGGGGCTAAACGCGTGGGTGCGGCGACCTGCCGCAGACTGCACGCTCAAGGCGCAAACCTGGCCGTGCATTATCGGGCGTCGGAAAAAGACGCGCGAGCATTACAAGCCGAACTCAACCAGGTCCGGGCCGGCTCGGTGGCGCTGATGCAGGGCGATCTGCTGGACATTGCAGGGTTACCACACCTGATTGGCGAAACCGTGAACCATTTCGGAAAACTCGATGCCTTGATCAATAATGCTTCGAGCTTCTTCCCTACGCCGATGGAAGAAATTACGGAGAAAATGTGGGACGACCTTATTGGGAGCAACTTAAAAGCACCGCTGTTTTTGGCCCAAGCGGCAGCCCCACAACTCCGGAAACAGCGTGGCTGCATCGTCAACATCGTCGATATTCACGCAGAATGGCCACTAAAGCGATACGTCATATACAACTCCGCTAAGGGGGGCCTGGCTGCGCTTACCAGATCACTTGCACTCGAGCTGGCACCGGAAATCCGGGTAAACGGCATTTCTCCCGGCCCCATTATGTGGCCTGAAAATGGCGAGTGGGCGGATGAAATATCACGCCAGCACATCATCGACAGGACATTGCTGAAACGTATGGGCGAACCCGACGACATCGCCCGAACGGTGACTTTCCTGATTGCCGATGCGCCTTATATCACCGGGCAAATCATCGCAGTAGACGGCGGACGCAGTGTGAATTTGTAGTCACGCCAGAATTTAGAAGGCGCCCTTCATAACCTGCTCTTCGCGTTCATTCCATCAGTTTTTTCTTCAATATCTCATTCACCTGTGCAGGGTTAGCCTTGCCTTTACTAACCTTCATCACTTGACCAATTAGCGAGTTAAAAGCCTTTTCTTTCCCATTGCGGTAATCGGCTACCTGCTGCGGGTTAGCGGAGAGAATCTCGTCAACAAGTTTCTCGATCTGACCCTCGTCTGAAATCTGCTTCAGACCTTTGGTTTTAATAATCGTCTCGGCATCGCCGCCGTACTCGCCGAGCCACATGGCGTCGAACACCTCTTTGGCAATTTTCCCGGAAATGGTCCCATTATTGATATGTAATAACAGACCGGCCAATTGACCCGCGGATACCGGGGAAGCAGTGATATCCTTATCGTCACGATTCAACCGTGACGTAACTTCGCCCATAACCCAGTTGGCACACAGTTTTGCGTTCTTACCGCCAATAACTTCCATGACTTGCTCAAAGTAGTCGGCTGTGTCTTTATCGGCGGTCAGCATTGCTGCGTCGTATGCAGAAAGTTGATAAAAATCTCTTCCCACCGGAACGTCCAAACCGGCCTCAAAGGCTACACTAGAGTGTTCTTGGAGCAGCGCTGCTAAGCCGGCCGCATCCGCAGCCATAAAACGATAACGTCGATGCATGGGCAGTTCCGGCATAGCGGCCTTGATTTTCGCAACCCACTGTAGTGAGATTTCGAGCGGCAACAGATCCGGATCGGGGAAATAGCGATAATCCTGTGCATCTTCCTTGCTGCGCATGGCTCGCGTTTCATCTCTTTCTGAATCGTAGAGGCGAGTTTGCTGTTGTATCGTTCCGCCATCTTCAATGATCTCTATCTGCCGCCTGGCTTCGTAATTAATAGCTTTCTCGAGAAAACGGAATGAGTTGAGATTTTTTATCTCGCAACGGGTACCGAGCTTGTCTGATCCGAAAGGGCGCACGGAAACGTTGGCATCGCAGCGGAACGAGCCCTCCTGCATATTGCCATCGCAAATGCCAATCCAGCGTACCAGCGAGTGCAGCGTTTTAGCATAGGCGACTGCTTCGGCACTGCTGCGCATATCCGGCTCCGAAACGATCTCGAGCAGAGGCGTACCAGCGCGATTCAGATCGATACCGGTCATACCATGAAAATCATCATGAAGCGACTTGCCAGCATCCTCTTCCAAGTGCGCGCGGGTGAGGCGTATGGTTTTTTCGCATTCGGTCCCATCATGCCCGACCTGGATTTTGACACTGCCTCCATCAATCACCGGCAATTCGTATTGACTGATCTGATATCCCTTGGGTAAATCAGGATAAAAATAATTCTTCCGCGCGAAGACTGAGGGCGAATTGATTTTCCCGCCCACCGCAAGACCCAGTTTGATTGCCCGCTCCACCGCACCACGATTCAATACCGGCAATACGCCCGGCAACGCGAGATCGACCGCGCAAGCCTGGGTGTTGGGCACCGCGCCAAATGCGGTCGAGCCGCCAGAAAATATTTTTGATTGCGTCGAGAGCTGAGTATGCACCTCAAGACCGATAACAATTTCCCATTGCATTACGAAAATCCTTTTTTATCCGGGAGTTTCATCGCTAACGCGACCAGAAAATAAAAATAGTCATCAGATATCTGCATCTCTACCGGGGGAGACTCAAGTCTGTAGTTGAACTGGCATGCGCACATGCCAATCGGTTGCCTCCTGGTACTGGTGCGCTACATTCAACATTTGCGCTTCCGCAAAATAATTGCCAATAAGGTGTAATCCTACCGGCCTGTTTTTGTTGCCAAAACCCACCGGAATGGACATGCCAGGCAATCCGGCAAGGTTTACCGCGATGGTATAGGCATCGGATAAATACATTTGCACCGGATCGCTGCTTTTCTCGCCAAGATCGAATGCAACCGTGGGCGAAGTCGGACCCATGATAATGTCGCACTGTTTGAATGCCTCAATAAAATCCTGGGCTATCAGGCGACGCAGCTTCTGTGCCTGAATGTAATACGCATCATAATATCCATGCGACAGCACATAAGTGCCTATCAGAATGCGGCGCTTCACCTCTGCGCCAAAACCTTGGGCGCGGGTCTTCCGATACATGTCGGAGAGATCGATATAATCCGGAGCGCGGTAGCCGTAACGCACACCATCGAAACGAGAAAGGTTACTCGACGCTTCCGCGGGCGCCAGCACGTAATATACAGGCACGGAAAGTTTCGTAGCGGGAAGGGACACTTCCACCGTTGTGGCGCCAAGCTTGCGATATTCCGCAATAGCCGCTTCCACAGCACGCGCGACGTCATCATTTATTTCTTTGACGAAATACTCCTTTGGCAAACCAATACGCAGCCCAGCCAGCGGCTTTTCCAGATCGCGCGTGTAATCTTCCGGTTCACGCTGCAAGCTAGTGGAGTCGCGCACGTCGAATCCTGCCATGACGTTTAGCATCAGTGCTAGATCTTCCGCTGATTTTGCCATCGGTCCGCCCTGGTCAAGGCTGGAAGCAAACGCGATCATGCCATAGCGCGATACCAGCCCATAAGTAGGCTTAATACCTGAAATGCCGCACAATGCTGCCGGTTGACGAATTGAACCGCCAGTATCGGTACCGGTGGCGGCGGGGGTCATGCGCGCAGCAACTGCACAAGCGGAGCCGCCAGAGCTGCCGCCCGGTACAGCTGTAATATCCCACGGATTTTTCACTGGCCCGTAAAAAGAAGTTTCGTTACTAGACCCCATGGCAAATTCATCCATATTGGTTTTACCAATATTGACCGCTCCGACCGTATTGAAACGCTCGACCACATCGGCATCGTAAGGCGAAATAAAATTGGAAAGCATCTTCGACCCGCAGGTGGTACGCCACCCTTTGGTACAGAAAATATCCTTCTGCGCAACAGGAATGCCGGTTAACGGATGCGCCTGTCCCGCTGCGATCATCGCATCGGCAGCTCGCGCCTGGACAAGACTTGTCTCTTCGTTAATGGTGATGAAAGCGTTGTAACCTGGGTTTAGCGTCTTTAAGCGCTTAAGAAACTCGCCAGTCAGTTCGATGCTGGAAATTTTTTTTGCCGAGAGCAGTCCGGAAAGTTGCTTGAGACTAAAGTTAAACATAGTGTTTACGGAACAGAGCGGGGCGGAAGAAGAATAGGAGAGTTCGAGTACCTTAGAGAAACCTATGAATAAGTTCTCCGTGGAGCGGGTTGCTGACAAAATCGGGACTTATTCGGGGATTCCCCAAGCTTCACTCAATAACTTTCGGCACCAGGTAAAGCCCTGCCTCTACCTTGGGCGCTATCGACTGGAACAATTTCCGCTGGTCGATTTCGGTTACGAGGTCCGGGCGTAATCGCTGCATAACATCCTGGGCGTGAGACATCGGTTTTATCGTCGAAGTATTCACAGCCTGCATCTGCTGAATCAAGCTGAAGATATCTGATAATTGCGTCAGTGCTGTATGGGCCTCATCCTCGCTAACTTCAACTTGGGCAAGATTTGCAACACGTTTTACATCATCCAGAGACAGTGACATTACCACCAATACCCTTATATTCAAATAGCTAATAGAGTATCATAGCCCGCCTGACTGACACATTCTTTTCGCGCGCTTTTTATTACTGTCATCTCCCAACGGATTCCGTCATATGCTTAATTTTATAAACAATAATATATTGAGGGGTTATTTCTCGACCGATATGGCGATTGATCTTGGCACCGCCAATACCTTGATTTACGTCCGGGGTCAGGGCATTGTCCTCAATGAACCCTCGGTAGTGGCAATACGTCAGGATGGTGGCCCCAACGGCAAGAAAGTAATTCAGCAAGTAGGGTTGGCAGCCAAGCAGATGCTGGGGCGTACTCCGGGCAATATTACTGCGATCCGGCCCATGAAGGATGGTGTAATTGCCGACTTCACCGTTACCGAGCAGATGCTGAAGCACTTCATCAAGAAGGTAAATCCTCCTCGACTATTTTCTGCCAATCCCCGCATTGTAATTTGCGTTCCCTTTGGTTCTACTCAAGTGGAGCGCCGCGCCATTCGCGAGGCTGCTTACGGCGCAGGTGCGCGCAAGGTGGAGTTGATCGAGGAGCCGATGGCTGCGGCTATTGGCGCCAATTTGCCGGTCGAGGAAGCCACCGGATCAATGGTAGTCGATATTGGCGGCGGCACTACGGAAGTTGGTGTGATCTCGCTGGGCGGGATCGTCTATTCCAACTCGGTGCGCGTTGGCGGGGACAAGTTCGACGAAGCTATTATCAATTATATCCGCCGCAACTACGGCATGCTGATTGGTGAAGTCACCGCCGAATTAATCAAGAAGGAAATCGGCTCTGCCTTCCCGGGATCGGAAGTACGTGAAATGGAAGTAAAGGGGCGCAACCTCGCAGAAGGAATTCCACGCAGCTTTGCTATTTCCAGTAACGAAATCCTTGAGGCTCTGACCGACCCCCTGAATAGTATTGTCAGTGCGGTCAAATCAGCGCTAGAACACACACTGCCCGAACTGGGTGCGGACATTGCGGAAAAAGGCATGGTATTGACAGGTGGTGGCGCACTGTTGCGCGATATTGACCGCTTGCTCATGGAAGAAACCGGATTGTCGGTAATCATTGCAGAAGACCCGCTCACCTGCGTCGTGCGCGGTTCAGGAGTCGCACTGGAAAATATGGACCAATTGGTCGGCATATTTGCCAGTGACTAAATGGCCTTGAATATTCAGGTCAGCATTCTGCTGGGGCGCACTTTAAAGTAGGCATCCCCGAAATCTGAGACGTAATGGAAATGGCTCCGCAGTTTTTCAGGCATGGCCCCAGTTTGCTGGCGCGGCTTGTTTTTTTTGTACTGCTCTCATTGGCGTTGATGGCAGCGGATGCTCGGCTTAAATTCCTCTTCGAAGTCCGCCAGGCTTTCGCTGTAGTGATCTATCCGCTACAGAGATTGGCTAGTGTACCCACTGCGATTTACGACACCATAAATGAATTTTTCGTCAGTCAGCATTTGACGGACGAAAACATGCACCTCCAGCAGCAGCGGCTTATCGATCGCGGGCAGCTCCAACAGTTAGGGGCGCTCCAGGCTGAAAATGCGCACTTGAGAAAACTGCTGGAAACCGCGCAAAGATTGGAAAGTAAAGCTATCATGGCCGAAATCCTACATGTTCCACGTGATCCGTTCAATCGCAAAGTCATACTTGATAAAGGCAGTCAAAGCGGTATTCAGCCAGGCCAGATAGTGGTGGACGATGTGGGTGTAGTAGGACAGATTACCCGAAATTATCCGTGGCTGTCCGAAGTCACGCTTATTACCGACAAAGATCATTCGGTGCCGGTGCAGGTAATACGCAATGGGTTACGGTCAGTAGTATCGGGGACGGGCAAGGATGGAATGCTGGAATTACGTTATCTGGCAGTCAACACCGATATCCAGGAGGGGGACACGCTGGTGACTTCCGGAATAGATGGCGTTTATCCGCCTGGCCTCCCCGTTGCGGTGGTATCGAAAATAGAGCGCAATCCCAGCTATGTATTTGCGCACGTTACCTGCACACCTGCTGCTGCGGTAGGCCATCACCGGCAGTTATTGATATTATCCCTGCTAACACCTGTTACCGAAAATCCGGTGGAAGCGATCGAAACCAAGCCCGAGAGAAAGAAGCGAGAGAAAGTTGGCATTCGCTAATTATCCTAAACAGGAAATTCTGCGACCAGTCAAAGGCTCACTCATCGTTCTCAGCCTGGGGCTAGCGTTGCTGCTGAATCTTTTACCGCTTAAAGGCGTGGTATTGACGTTGTGGCCGGATTTCATCGCATTGATGATACTTTATTGGTGCATCAACCAGCCGCAACGCGTTGGCATGACCACGGCATTTGTTATGGGTCTGTTAATGGACATCGGCGACGCCAGTACCTTTGGTCAGCATGCCCTGGCATATAGCATTATGGCTTTTGTTGCACTGGTATTTCACCGCCGTTTGCGTGTGTTTGGCGTGCTGAAACAGGCTCCTCAGGCAGGATTGATATTGCTTGTAGGACAATCCATTCTACTTCTGACGGGGCTGCTGGACGGATCTCAGTTTCCTGGCTGGGACTTTTTTCTCGCCAGCGCTACCGGTACATTCTTGTGGCCGCTATTGTCCTCATTAGTGAGAATACCCCGGAGCCCCAAGTCTGATTCCGATGTCCTATGAACCGCACAGTAGAGATTCGTAATCACCCGCGGGAGCTGCATCATTTTCGGTTGCGGCTTGCTATCGGGGGCGGCTTCGTACTGTTGCTGTTCCTTTTACTGTTTATCCGTTTCTTTTATCTCCAGGTATCGCAGCGGGAGCATTATCACACCCTGGCGGAAGCCAATCGCATATCCATTTCCCCCATTGTGCCCAATCGAGGCCTGATTTTCGATCGCAACGGCGAAGTATTGGCGCACAACTACTCGGCCTATACGCTCGAAATTGTGCCTAACAAGGTTGCCAACCTCGACACGCTCATCAACGAATTGTCCACCGTGATAGAGATAGCAGCAAGAGACCGAAAACGTTTCAAGAAACTGATGGACGAAAGCAAGCGATTTGAAAGCCTGCCAATCCGCACCCGTTTATCGGATGTGGAAGTTGCGCGTTTCGCCGCTAACCGCTATCGTTTTCCAGGAGTGGAAATCAAGGCGCGCTTGTTCCGGCAATACCCAAAGGGCGATATTGCCTCGCATGTTGTGGGGTATATTGGCCGCATTAATGATAAGGATCTGGAGCAACTGGAGGCCAACGAGGACCTGGCCAATTATCGCGGCTCGCAGTACATGGGTAAAATCGGCATCGAACAAAGCTATGAAAAGGAGCTGCACGGCATCACCGGCTTCGAAGAAATGGAAACCGACGCTGCCGGTCGGGTTATAAGGGTGATATCTCGTACACCACCGATCTCGGGCAATAATCTGACCCTGTCGCTCGATATCAAATTGCAGGAGGTAGCGGAAAAAGCATTCGGAGACCGGCGCGGCGCGCTGGTCGCCATTGATCCTGAAACCGGCGATGTGCTGGCATTCGTCAGTAAGCCAGGGTTCGATCCCAATTTATTTGTCGATGGTATCGATTCCGAAAACTGGGACTTGCTGAATAATTCCATCGACAGACCGCTAAATAATCGCGCGCTACGCGGCTTGTATCCTCCAGGCTCCACATTCAAGCCATTCATGGCGCTGGCTGGCCTGGAGTTGAAAAAGCGCTCGCCCCAATACGGTATTAATGACGCCGGTTATTTCAGCCTCCCCGGCAACACACATCGTTTCCGTGATTGGAAGGCGGGTGGCCACGGATACGTGGACCTGCACAAATCACTGGTAGTATCGTGTGATACGTATTACTACGGGCTGGCCAACGATCTCGGCATAGACAACATTTACAATTTCATCAGTCAATTCGGGTTGGGAAAGAAAACCGGGATCGATATCGAAGGCGAGGTAGCTGGTCTGTTGCCATCGCAAGAATGGAAAATGAAACGGTATAAGCAGAAATGGTACGCAGGGGATACTATTTCCGTTGGTATCGGACAAGGCTACAATCTAACCACGCCGCTGCAGTTGGCCTTCGCTACCGCGATACTCGCGAGCAAGGGCACCGCGTTCCGTCCGCATCTGGTGAAGCAGGTTCAAAATAACAAGAACGGCGTAGTGCGTGAAGTCGTGACGCACCCGCTATACACCCTCGATCTTAATTCCAATAATTTGGCGCATGTACGAAACGCGCTAGTAGATGTAACGCGCGTCGGCGGCACCGCCGCGCTAGCCGGCGCGGGCGCCGCTTACACTTTTGCGGGAAAAACCGGGACATCGCAAGTCGTCGGCATGAAGCAGGGGGAAAAATACGTAGAAAGCAAGGTTCAGGAACGTCATCGCGATCATGCACTGTTTGTTGCCTACGCGCCGGCCGAAAATTCGAAAATTGCGTTATCGGTACTGGTCGAAAATGGCGGGCACGGCGGCGCTACCGCTGCTCCGATTGCCAGACTGGTGATGGACTATTTCCTGCTCGGCAAGTTGCCGGAAGAACCCGCGGCAAAGACCGTCAACGAGGACGAAGAGAGCGCTCATGATTAGGCCGCTGCCTCTATGGCACTATTTGACGCGTTATGTGGACGGCTTGTTGCTGGGCGGAATATTGCTTCTGATGCTGACTGGCCTTGTTACGCTATACAGCGCCACCGATGCGAACCTGAATCGCGTCACCAATCAGGCGATTAACATGTTGGTTGCTCTTGCCATCATGTGGTTGGTGGCCAACATCCCGTTGCAGCATATCATGCGTATTGCCCTGCCGATATATGTCGCCGGTCTTTTCCTGCTGCTAGGGGTGACGCTGTTCGGAGAAATCAACAATGGCGCGCGGCGCTGGCTAAATATTGGGATCACGCGTATCCAGCCTTCCGAGCTGATGAAGATAGCGGTGCCGCTGATGATGGCGTGGTATTTTGACAAACATGAAGCCACTCTGCGGCTGAGGGATTACGCAGTAGCAACGTTGCTGCTGTTACTGCCGGTAGTGATGATTATACGTCAGCCGGATTTGGGTACAGCTTTGCTGATCGCAGCCAGCGGTTTTTATGTTCTGTTTCTCACCGGACTGTCATGGCGCATCATGGCTACGCTGCTGATCGCCGGCGCTGGCAGTCTCCCCATTCTATGGTCAATGATGCACGATTACCAACGCCGGCGTGTTATGACCCTGATTGATCCGACCCAAGATGCGTTGGGAGCCGGCTACCACACCATCCAGTCTACCATTGCCATAGGATCCGGCGGCGTCCTCGGCAAAGGGTGGCAAAACGGGACCCAGACCCATCTCGATTTCCTTCCCGAGAAAAGTACCGATTTCATTTTTGCGGTGTTCTCCGAGGAATTCGGCCTGGTGGGGAACTCGTTGCTGTTACTGTTGTATTTAGTGGTAATAGGTCGCGGCATGATCATCGCCGCCAACGCCTCGACGCAGTTTACGCGTCTTATCGCCGGCTCGATCACCCTGACCTTCTTCACTTATATTTTTGTCAACATGGGCATGGTTATCGGCATTCTGCCTGTGGTGGGAGTGCCGCTGCCACTGATCAGCTACGGAGGTACGTCAATGGTGACAATGCTGCTTGGATTTGGTATTTTGATGAGCATACAGACACATCCTAAACTGGTAAAGACTTGAAAAACATCGATTCAGGGTTAAGCAGCGTACCGAATCCCGCGTCCACCATCCTGGCGGCGGTCACCTGGGTTGTCACCGTAGCCTTACTGATCTTTGTTGCGGGCTGCGGCAGTGTCCTCAAACGCGATGCGGCGGGAAAGACATCTTCCGCCACTTCCATAAAATCGGGTATTGCGACAAAAAAGGGGGGGTATTATCTGGATGACGGCCCCGGCGACAATCCACCGACTGACCTTGATTCCGTTCCTGATGCCATTCCACGGGATGAACCTCTGCGTCCAGCTAACATGAGGCCTTATGTTGCGCTAGGTAAATCCTATACACCGATGGCCGTCCTGGAATCGTACAAAGCGCGAGGAGTAGCGTCCTGGTACGGCCGCCGCTACCATGGACAAAAAACCGCATCCGGCGAAGTCTACGATATGTATAGCATGACTGCCGCACACACCACGCTGCCGCTACCCAGCTACGTTCGCGTCACCAACATCGAGAACGGGAAATCCGTAGTGGTGCGTGTCAATGACCGCGGACCCTTCCTCTCCGACCGTCTGATCGATCTTTCCTACACTGCCGCTTACAAGCTCGACGTGCTGGGTGGCGGTAGCGCCAGGGTGGAAGTGGAAAGCATTCTACTGGGTGCAGGATCGGCCATGCAAGTTGCATCAGCACCCGCCCTTGTTCCAAATTCACCCCCCCAACCTTCCCCGATACCCGCCACTGCCCGGGGACAAACAGTCCCGCACCCGCTTCCCGCAGAGCTGCAAAACGGAGAGGCCAGGCCAGATTTATTTGAAGCTACCTACCCGCCCGTGCAATCCGGCACGCCTGTTTCCGGCTTTGCTGATACACCTGTGACCCCAGACACAGGCGGAATCTATCTGCAATTGGGTGCATTCAGTGCCTACGATAACGCCGATAATTTCCTCACTCACATGCGTGCAGAACTTCCTTCATTGACCAATATCCTTGGCATCGTTTCAAAGGACGGCTTGTTCAAGGTTCACGCGGGACCTTACTCCGATCATGTTGTGGCCAGGCAGGCGGCCGATAAAATCGCTCAAACGCTTTCTATCAAGCCCTTGTTGCTAGTGCGGTAGCATTTGAGGCGCGTGTATAACAATACGTCGGCAAGACAAATGATGGCTCTGTTGCAAAAAAAAAAGGACAAACCAGAACTCTGCCCTTGATCTGATTGATTATGCGCTGTAGATACCGAATTGCCTTTCAATGAGGCGGATTTCTCCTGTGAGATCTTGGCCATATTTCCACATGTCCAGCTGTCCATTTTTTGAACATCCGCATGAGCTCGAAACCTTTGATGGTGGCGTAGGCTGTTTTCATCTATTTAAAGCCCCGCACCGGGTTTATTAAGCGTTTGAGCTTGCCATGATCGGTTTCGATAATATTATTCAAGTGTTTTACCTGCCGGTGCACGGTGTCCGGCGGACACTTTCCTTCCGCTTTTAATTCGGTAATGGCGGCCCTGTAAGCAGGCGCCTTGTCGGTATTGATAGCACCGGGGTGCGCCCAGGATTTCATGGATTTCAGGGCTTTGCCAAGGAAGCGTTTGGCGGCCTGGGTATTGCGCATAGCGGAGAGATAAAAATCAATCGTATGGCCTTGGTTATCAACTGCCCGGTAGGATACGTCCATTCCTCTTTTACTTTGACGTAGGTTTCATCCACCCGCCAACTGTAGCCCATGAAAGGTTTCCAATACCACCTCAGGCGCTTTTCCATTTCCGGCGCGTAATGCTGAACCCAACGGTAGAGCGTCGTATGATCTACATCAAGACCACGTTCCAGAATCATTTCCTCTAAATCGCGGTAACTAATTCCATATTTACAATACCACCGCACACGACTCAGAATTGGCTCCCCACGGTAATGGCGCCATTTGAAATCTGACATTGAGGATCTACCCTGAAAAACACAATAGTGCGCCATGCTTCTTATTTTTTGCAACAGAGCCCGCGCAATCCCTGCTCCGCCAGCCACACACCGTTTCGTCCTTCGCCATCGGCCACGGCAAGGCAGTACGCGCCTCGTTTCTGCAAAGTCTGTTGTGACAGCAGAAAAGCATTCGGCTGCGTGCCAAACAGGTAGCCGCCCATTGCATAGCGTGCATCCAGATGTTGCTCATCCTTCCACCACAAGATTGCCATAAAACGATCTCCATTTTGCGCAGCTTACCCGGGATAGCCCATGCGCGCCGAGATACGGCGCGCGGTCTCCTGTACCAGACCCACCCAGTCGAGTTGGCGCCGTTCCACCGGTGCGGACACCGACAAGCCGGCAACCGCAGCACCGCTTGCGTCGCGCACCAATACGCCGATACAGCCCACGCCGAGCTCGGCTTCCTCATCATCCAGTGCGTAGCCACGAGTCAGGCTGGCTTGAATATCCGCCAGCAGCTGCTTGCGATTGCTGTGCGTATTCACAGTATAAGCAGGCAAGCGCGTGCGGCGCACATAATCGCCGATCACGCTCTCGCCCGCCTCACCCAACATCAACTTGCCCACTGCGGTGACATGTAGAGGAGCGCGGCTGCCGACCACCTGCTCCACACGCATCATGCGTTGAGGACTGACGCGTTCAACATATACCACTTCATCCCCCTGGCGCACGGTGAGATTTACTGTCTCACCGATTTGATCGCGCAACCACTCCATTTCCGACCGCGCAACGGCACGCAGATCCAGATCGACATGCGCTTGCGCGGCCAGTTGCAGGAGATGCGGCCCGAGCAGGTAAGCCCCAGCCTCATCGCGTATAACCAGGCCATGGCGGATCATCGAATTCAATATGCGGAATGCGGTGGACGGATGCAGTGCGGTCTCCGCCGCAAGGATTTTTAGCGATGTACTGCCTTCTGCGGCAAGCGCATCGAGCAAAGCAACCATGCGGTCGATGACCTGGATGGATGAAGACACAGGATGAGATTTTCCTTTTTTCATATTTCATATTATGAAATAAAAATTGTATTGTGAAAAGCTATTTGTTGCCGTAAGATGGCATCACCTTAACTTTAGAAGCCTGCCATGTACCCATCTGCCCATTCCGAGACCATCCCGGATTTTTGCCAGGGCATCCAATACTTCAACCCTGCATGGCCGGACTTTGCCAAACACGCCTCTCAACCGGCCATCTCAGCACATGCAAAAGCAGTAAGCGATGTCGCTGACCCATCGGCGGCTTATCAGACGCTGCTGGCCGCCGATGCCTTGCGTTATCTGACCTTGCAAATCTGCGCTGCGAAGTCTTCCGGTCACCCCGGCGGCTTCGCCTCCAGTGCCGAGGTTTACGCCTCACTGGTGATGCTCGGCCACACCAACATCGTCACCGAAGTAGGGCATCACGCACCCGGCTTTTATTCTGCGATGTTTCTGGATAGCTCACTGGAGGAGATGGGCATCACCACGGTGCAGCACATGCGTGAGCGTTTCCGCGAAAAGCACGGCCTGCTCGGCCACTTGTCCGGCGCAATTCCCGGACTGTTGGCGCCTGCCGGTCCGCTGGGCCAGGGTCAACATTTCGCCATGGCAGGAGCCTTCTTGCATTCCGGCACGTTGTTCCCGGTAACCATAGGCGATGGCGGCATGGGCGAACCTTATGTATTGAACAGCATGATGCATTTCAATACCGCCTACCCGAAGGTGACCAATTTCCTGCCTGCGTTGATCTGGAATGGTTACAGCCAGGAGCATCACTCCATGTGCACCACCTGGAGCAACGAAGAAATGATTGCCTACTGGCGCGGACACGGTTTCGAGAACGTATTGCTGGTGAACGCAAAGGATTTCGACGACCAGAATCAATCCGGCGCCTACGTGGACAGCAGCCTGTTTTCGCACAAGCAGCGCCTAGCGTTTGCCGCAATTGTGTTGCAAGCAACCGATGCAGCAGCAAAAAGCGCACTGGGTGGAACCCGCACTGCGCTGATCCTGAAACAATTAAAAGGCAGCGGTGTACACAGGCTGGGCGCCAAGTCGCACAACTTGTACCCCGGCGACACGCTCGACGCAGAACACATCGTCACCGCCCTGCAACGCCGTGCGCTCAACTCTCAAGCCTGGCAGATCGTGCGCGACAACTTCTCGCGCGCCGGCGGAGGCCCGGCTGCGAAGACCGCGGTCACCGAACACGTGTTGCCTGTCCCTAGCTTGCCGGCCTTGCCGATCAAGGAGTTTGCGCCGGGCGACAAACATGTGCCGGCTACAGCGTTCGGCGCACTGGTGGCATTCGTGGGTCTACATGACAAAAATTTCGTGGCGACCAACGCCGACGGCAACGAAGCGTCGGCGATGTCCAACATCAACGTCGCGCTGAAAATACGCCATCCGGTAAAAGATGATCTGTACCATCAGGGGCCATCCGGGCAAGTTTATGAGCCGCTCAACGAGGATGCCTGTGCAGGCCTGGCGGCCGGGCTGGCTTTGTTCGGTTCCCGTTCGATCTGGCTGTCCTATGAAAGTTTCGCGATCAACGGTTGGCCCATCATGCAGACCGTCACTCAGGCGATGGCGGAACTGCGCCGCAAGACGCCCTCGCTGGTGTGCATGTTCACCGCAGGCGCGTTGGAACAGGGACGCAACGGTTGGACCCATCAACGCCCGGAGATCGAGAACTACTTTGCGGCGCAGATGCGCAACGGCAACGTCTATCCCTTGTTTCCCTGCGATGCTAACCAGATCCAGGCTGCTTACGAATGGGCGCTGGACACCTATAACAAGGGCATCATCGTGATCGCTTCCAAGAGCCCTTTGCCGGTGTACACTACGCTGAAACAGGCGCGCCGGGGCATCGCGGATGGGGCGGTGAAATTATATGAAAGCGCTGCCGGGAAAAAAACCGTGGTATTTGCGGTGACCGGCGACATGGTGTTGCTGCCGG
Source organism: Nitrosospira sp. (assembly GCA_013697655.1). Lineage (GTDB taxonomy): Bacteria > Pseudomonadota > Gammaproteobacteria > Burkholderiales > Nitrosomonadaceae > Nitrosospira. The sequence continues at coordinate 5,052 of JACCWK010000250.1, read as the reverse complement.
TATTCGAGGCCAAGGACAAACTGGAAGCGGTCGGACATCGCGTGCGCATCGTCAGCATGGCCAATCCGCGCCGCCTGTATCGCCCGACCGATGTGTCCTGGGATACCGTATCGGAGCCGGACAACGCCTTCATGGATGACGATCACTTCAACGCATTGTTCGATGGTGACGCACTGATCGCCGTATCCGGCGGACCCTCCGGCCCGCTCGAACCGGTGCTGCTGCGCACCCGTGCCGCACGCCGTGAAGTAATGGCCTGGAAGCGCGGCGAGACCACCTCCAGCGCCGGCGAGATCATGGCCTTCAACGGCTTGACTGCGGACGCGATGCTGGCAAGGGCGACGGTCATGTTGGGTTGAACACGGATAATCCATTAGGGGAGCACAGATTTATTCGTATTTTCTTGGGAGCGCGGGCATCTTGCCCGCGCTCCAGGAGTTAGCTAATGGACAATCTTGAATGAACACTCCCGCCAACATTTAGAAAAAGCAGAACCGGAATGACTGAAACCAAGATTATCGTACTCGACGATGACCCGACCGGCTCGCAGACGGTGCATTCCTGTCTGCTGCTGACCCGCTGGGATCAGGACACGCTGCGTGCCGCGTTGCTGGATGACGCGCCGCTGTTCTTTGTGCTCACCAACACCCGTGGCATGGATGCGGTGCGTGCCGCCACGGTGACACGCGAGGTGTGCCACAACCTCAAGCTGACCTTGAATGGACTGGCCGCGCAAGGGCTGCATTTCAATCCGATCTTCGTCAGCCGCTCCGACTCCACGCTGCGCGGTCATTACCCGGTGGAAACCGACGTGATGAGCAAAGAGTTGGGCGGCGCTACAGGTTTCGATGCGCATTTCCTGATTCCGACCTTCTTTGAAGGCGGGCGTTTCACCCGCGACAGCATCCACTACCTGATGGTCGATGGCGTGGCCACACCGGCACACCAGACCGAATTCGCGCGCGACTCGGTGTTCGGCTATTCCACCAGCTACCTGCCGGATTATGTCGAGGAAAAAACCGACGGACGCATCAAGGCGAATCAGGTCGAGCGTTTTCTGCTCGCCCAAATACGCGGTGACGTCTCGGCGCGCCTGATGGGACTGCATGAAAACGTGTGCTGTGTAGTGGATGCGGAAACCCAGGCCGATCTGAATCACTTTGCCGCGCAATTGCAGGCTGCCGCTGCCAGCGGCAAGCGCTTCCTGTTCCGCTCTGCCGCCAGCCTGCTCACCGCACTGGCGCAACTACCGCCTCAGCCTGTGGCTGCCAGCGCCATGCGCCAGTACGTGCGCAACGGCAAACCCGGTGCGGTGATCGTCGGCTCGCATGTCAAGAAGACCATGGCGCAACTGAATCAGCTGTTGAAAGAACCAGGCATCCGTGCCATCGAAGTGGACGTGGATCACATCGCCACGGAACGTTCCACCCTATTGCAGGAAGTATTGCATCAAGCCGCGCTTGCCCACGCTGCCGGTACAACGCCGGTGATCTATACCAGCCGCGCAGAACGCGGCTTTGCCGACCAAGCGACACGCCTGGCATTTGGCGAACAAGTATCCGCGTTCCTGATGGACGTGGTGCGCGGCCTGCCGACCACACTGGGCTTTCTCATCAGCAAAGGCGGCATCACTTCGAATGACGTGCTGTCCGATGGGCTTGCGCTCAAGGCTTCGCGGGTACTGGGGCAGATTCTGCCGGGCTGCTCAGTGGTGCGCTGTCCGTCCGATCACACGCGCTATGCCGAGATGCTGGTGGTGATCTTTCCCGGCAATGTCGGTGACGATGATGCACTGGCCACGGCCTATTGCCGCTTGACTGGGATATGATGATGGCCTCACGCTGAAGCCCACATACTATGAACCTAGAAACAGCAATTGATAAAAAAAACACCCATGCTTCGACGGGCTCAGCACAAACGGTTTTTTGTGGCGCTCACCAAGTTGGTGGATAGCCCGTTCTTCCTGAGCAGCCCGCGCGGCAGGCGTGTCGAAGGGTTGAGCACCTGCCAACTGCCGGATTTAGAATGAACGCCAACTTCCTTGATCTGCTCCGCGCTACCCTGCCCGAACACGCCCTGTTGGTCGAACCTGAGGATTTGCATCCCTACGAATGCGATGGCCTTTCCGTCTATCGCCAGTTGCCGTTGGCGGTGTGCCTGCCGGAGACCGAAGCGCAAGTGCAACAGGCGCTGAAAATTTGCCACCGGCACGCGGTTCCGGTCGTGGCACGCGGCGCGGGAACCGGCTGTCGGGAGGGGCGCTGCCACTCGGCAATGGCGTGATCCTGTCGCTGGCGCGCTTCAAAAACATCATCGCAATCGATGCCGAGGCTCGCACTGCACGGCTACAGCCCGGCGTGCGCAATCTGGCTATTTCCGAGGCGGCGGCGCGATACGGTCTCTATTACGCGCCCGATCCTTCCAGCCAGATCGCCTGTACCATCGGCGGAAACGTCGCGGAGAATTTCGGCGGCGTGCATTGCCTGAAATACGGCCTCACCGTGCACAACCTGCTGCGCCTGCGTGTCATCACAATCGAAGGTGAAATATTGGAGATCGGTAACGCGGCGCTAGACAGCGCGGGCTATGACTTGCTGGCCTTACTCACCGGCTCGGAAGGCATGTTGGCGGTGATCACCGAAGTGACGGTAAAATTATTAGCCAAGCCCGAACGCGCACAGGTGATCCTGGCCGCATTCGATGACGTGCAAAAAGCCGGACAGGCCGTGGGCAATATTATCTCTGCAGGGATCATCCCGGCCGGATTGGAAATGATGGACGCCTTGGCGATCCAGGCCGCCGAGGACTTTGTGCATGCCGGTTATCCACGCGACGCAGTCGCGATTCTGTTATGCGAACTGGATGGCCTGAACGAAGAGGTTTCGGAGCAGATGTTGCAGTTGCACGACATCCTGAAAAGCAACGGCGCGACCAGTTTGCGCACCGCCGTGGATGAGGCCGAACGCTTGAAATTCTGGGCGGGGCGCAAGGCAGCCTTTCCTGCGGTCGGACGCTTGTCACCGGATTATTACTGCATGGACGGCACCATTCCCCGCCGCCAGTTACCGCATGTTTTGCAGCGCATCAGTGAACTTTCTGCCGAATATGGATTGCGTGTTGCGAATGTATTCCATGCCGGCGACGGCAATCTGCACCCGCTGATTCTGTACGATGCCAACATCCCCGGCGAGCTGGAACGCACCGAGGAATTCGGCGGAAAAATTCTGGAGTTATGCGTGGCCGCAGGGGGGACTATCACCGGCGAACACGGCGTCGGCATTGAAAAGATCGACCAGATGTGCAACCAGTTCGCCGCGCCGGAATTGGCCCTATTCCACGGTATCAAACAAGCCTGGGATCAATCGCGCCTGCTCAATCCGGGCAAGGCGGTACCGGCCCTGCATTGCTGCGCCGAGCTGGGCGCGATGCACGTGCATGCCGGGCAATTGAAGCACCCTGAGCTGCCCAGATTCTGAGTACCACATGATCACCGCACTGATAAAAAAAATTCAATATGCAGCAGCCCATAGCCAAACGCTAGTGATTCGCGGCTCGGGCAGCAAGGCTTTCTATGGTGGCGAGTCACATGGCACAGCACTGGACATAACCACTCATCGCGGCATCATCGATTACGCACCCTCCGAACTGGTACTGACCGCGCGCGCTGGCACGCCGCTCAGCGAAATCGAACAGTTGCTGCGCGAGCACAACCAGGTGCTGGCGTTCGAGCCGCCGCATTTTGGACCCCATGCCACGCTGGGCGACTGTGTCGCCAGCGGACTATCCGGCCCGCGCCGCCCCTACAGCGGTGCGGTGCGCGATTTCGTATTGGGTGTAGGCATGCTCGATGGGCGCGGCCAGCAATTGAAATTCGGCGGCCAGGTGATGAAGAATGTCGCCGGCTATGACATATCGCGCCTGATGACCGGCTCGCTGGGCACTTTGGGCGTATTGCTCGACGTCTCGCTAAAAGTGTTGCCGCTGCCCGCTGCTGCGCTCAGCCTGCGTTTCGAATGCGATCAGCAGACCGCTATCCAGCGCGTGAATGCCTGGGCTGGGCAAGCACTGCCGCTGAGCGCCACCTGCTGGCAGGATGAGCAGCTGACCATTCGCCTAGAAGGCACGCAGCGCTCCTTGCAAAGTGCGCGCAATAAACTCGGCGGAGAACTGCTAACGGATGACACTGCATTCTGGCACGACCTCCGCGAACAGCGTGCGGCATTCTTTCGATCGCCGCTGTGGCGCTTGTCCGTGCCCAGCGCCGCAGCAGCACTGACACTGGAAGGCACACAACTGATCGAATGGGGCGGCGCGTTGCGCTGGCTGCGCAGCGATGCCGCACCCGACACGATTCGCCACGCTGCCGCCACGGCAGGTGGGCAAGCCACGCTGTTTCGCGGCGGCGACAAATGTAGCGGGGTGTTCCACCCCTTGCCGCCTGCGTTACTGGCCATCCAGCAACGCATCAAACAAAGCTTAGACCCACAAGGAATTTTCAATCCATGCCGCTTGTTTCAGGAATTCTGAAACGTCATCAATTTTTAAACTGGCCATTGCGTCATCTACACTCATCGCTCATGCAAACCAATCTCGCTGATTTCATCGAACACACACCCGATGGTCAGGCGGCAGACCAGATATTGCGCAGCTGCGTGCATTGCGGTTTTTGTCTGGCGACCTACCCAACCTACCAGTTGCTCGGCGATGAGCTGGATAGTCCGCGCGGGCGCATCTACTTGATCAAACAGATGCTGGAGGGCGCGCCGGTCACGGAGAAGACGCAACTGCACCTGGACCGCTGCCTGACTTGCCGCGCCTATGAGACCACCTGCCCATCCGGCGTGCAATATGGACATTTGCTCGACATCGGACGCAACATCGCCGCACAGCATATCCCGCGCGGATGGTGGGCCAACACGCAACGCGGTTCTGTCGCGTTAATTGAAAAAACGAAGATATGGGACGAGCATGTCCGCCGTTTCTAAAACTGGGCGGATTTATTTTGCCAATGCATAAAACTGGTCTGCAAAAGACGCCTTTCCGCAGCCGTTT
>JACCWK010000247.1 GCA_013697655.1 Nitrosospira sp. | reverse complement strand
CTCAATGAGTTCTGTTACCGCTTCAACCGGCGGGAATGGGAAGCAGAGTTGCCATTACGCCTCCTCAACGCTTGCCTGACGCATACTCAGATAAAACTGAAAATGGTTTAGAGGCATATTTTTTTATTGACCGCCCAATTTTTGCATCAGTCCTGTCCATCATTATTGTGGTGTTAGGCCTGGTGTCTTTGCAAAAGCTGCCGATAGTGCAATTTCCGCAAATCACGCCACCCATGGTGCAGATTGATGCGGATTACCCTGGCGCAAGCGCAGAAATTGTCGCAGAAGCCGTAGCACGTCCCATTGAGGTGCAGCTGCCCGGTATCGATAACCTTCTGTACTACGACTCCACAAGCACGAATGATGGACATATGACCATGAGGCTCACTTTCGAAATTGGGACAGATGTGGATATCGCGCAAGTGCAGACGCAGAACCGCCAACGCCTTGCCGAACCCCAGTTGCCGGACGAAGTCGTTCGCCAGGGTATAACCGTAAAAAAACTCGCCGGATCTGCTGGCGGTCATTGCACTGAGCTCCACCGATCCCAGGTACGACACTATTTATCTTTCAAATTATGCCCTGCTTCGAATCCTTGATAGCGTAAAACGGCTTCCTGGTGTTGGAGATGCCATTATCTTTGGTGGCCAAAACTATTCCATACGGTTAATCCTGGATCCCGTCCGCATGGCGCAGCTCGACCTCACTCCGACCGAAATTGCGAATGTCGTTCGCGAGCAAAATCGGGATTTCCCGGCCGGAAGGATAGGCCGCGAGCCCACTCCAGGAGGGACAGAACTGACGATCCCGGTCATCACGCGCGGTCGAGTGAGCGAGGCCAAGGAATTCGAGGACATGATTATCCGGGCTTATCCGGATGGCTCCATGGTCCGGATGCGGGATGTCGCACGAGTGAAGCTGGGTGCCCAATCCTATGATCTTGAAGGCCGATGGAATGGGAAACCCAATACCTTTCTTTTAACCTTTCTTGCCCCGGGAGCCAATGCGCTCGACACTGTCAGACGGGTCCGTCAGGAAATGGACAAATTAGCCAAAAGCTTCCCGCCAGGGGTTTCCTACGATATTCCCTACGACACTACCATATTCATTGATGTCTCTATCAAGGAAGTGGTCAAGACTCTTGTCGAAGCAACGTTCCTGGTCATCCTGGTCGTCTTTCTTTTTCTGCAAAGTTGGCGTGCGACGCTAATTCCGGCCGTCGCCGTTCCCATTTCGCTCATCGGAACTCTTGCGGGAATGGAAGCGCTGGGGTTTTCAATTAATACGCTGACCCTGTTCGGCATGATCCTGGCCATTGGCATTGTGGTGGATGACGCGATCGTTGTGATCGAGAATGTCGAGCGGCACATGACCAAGGGCGGGCTCTCACCCAGGGATGCAGCGAAAAAAGCCATAGATGAGGTAACGGGGCCGGTGATTGCGATTGTCCTTGTGCTGGCTGCTGTATTTGTGCCGGTCGCCTTTTTAGGCGGAATTACCGGTGAACTGTATAAACAGTTTGCGATTACCATTGCCCTGTCTGTGGCCATTTCAGGGTTCGTGGCGCTTACCCTCAGTCCCGCGCTCTGCGCGCTGGTTCTCAAGCCAAGCCATGACTCGTTCAATAAATTTTGGAATATGTTCAACCGGTCGTTTGATTGGATCCAGAGCCGCTACGTTGGAAGCGTGGGGATTATCCTGAAGCGATCCATGATTGCCCTGGCCGTCTTTGTGACTCTGGTAATCGTCATTCTCGGGCTGTTCAAAACCATTCCGGGCAGTTTCCTTCCGGAAGAAGATCAAGGCTATTTTATTACGATCGTCCAACTGCCGGAAGGCGCCTCCAAGACACGGACGATCGAGGTCCTGAAAAAAATAGAAAACTATTTCCGGGCGAATCCGGCGGTCCATTCGACGGATGTTCTGGCGGGTCAGAATTTTGTGTTCGGCACGCGGGGAACGAATCAAGCAACGATGTTCGTGCCGCTGCAACATTGGGATACACGCACAGATGCCAGCGACCAGGTTCCGGGTCTGATTGTGGCGGCTCTCAGGGAATTTGCCAAAATCCCTGAGGCCTTGATTCTTGCATTTAATGCACCTTCTATCCCGGGCCTCGGCTCCACCGGAGGTTTCTCGCTTCAATTGCAGGATCCCAGCGGCGGAGATTTTACCGAGTTTGCCGCCGTCGCTCAGGAATTTGTAGCCAAGGCTGTGGAATACCCGGCGATCGCTGCTGCCAATACGAATTTTCGTGTAAGCACTCCCCGGCTATATGCCCAGGTAGACCGCGAGCGGGCTAAAGCACTGGGAGTGCCCATTTCTGAAGTTTTCGATACCATGCAGGCTTATTTTGGAAATCTGTATATCAACGATTTTGTGAAATTTGGTCGCGTCTACCGGGTGCAAACAGAAGCGCTACCAGAGTATCGCTCCCGCCCGGACGACATCAGCAAGGTATATGTGCGCGCTCAGAATGGTCGGAACACACCATGATTCCACTGGACTCGGTCGTGTCCACCGAATTCAGTAGCGGCCCGGACCCGGTTACGCATTTCAACGGATTCAATACCGCCCTCGTGTTGGGAGGTGCCGCGCCAGGATACAGCTCGGGACAGGCGCTGGAAGCGCTACAACAAGCAGCGAATGAAATTCTGATACCTCGCGGTTATACAATCGACTGGAGCGGAATATCATTTCAGGAATAGAAGGCTGGAGGACAGTCCATCATGGTGTTTGCCTTCGCTCTGCTCATGGTCTTTCTGGTACTGGCCGCGCTGTACGAAAGCTGGTCTGTTCCCTTCGCAGTCATTCTTGCGATACCTTTTGGGGTTCTGGGCGCACTATTGGCCATATGGGCTCGCGGGCTAACGAATGACATCTACTTTCAGATCGGGTTGATAACGTTGATCGGTCTGACAGCAAAAAATGAGATCCTGATTGTCGAATTTGCGAACCAACGCTACGCCGAAAGCGTGCCGTTGGTCGACGCCGCGCTCGAAGCGGCACGGCTTCGTTTTCGGCCTATCATCATGACCTCCATGGCCTTCATCCTGGGCGTGTTTCCCCTCGTGGTGGCGTCCGGGGCAGGCGCGGCGAGCCGGAATTCCATCGGAACAGGCGTGTTCGGCGGAATGTTGGCCTCCACGTTCCTGGCTATCTTTTTTGTACCGCTTTTTTTTGTGATGATTGGCAAGATCGCTCGACGAGGCAAGCGATTAGCGACTGAGCCCGCGCAGATTGCGGCCGACGATTTTTCTCCTGACGAAAAATCATAGCGCCTATGCCAATAACAGCATCCAGATATGGCGGACGAATCAAAATAATGGCAAGATTCTTCAGTCTTTCGCTCCTGTTATTCCCGGCATCAGGCCAGGGGCTTCTTTCAACAAAAATTCCCTGAATGCCTGCGCTACGCTCGAAAGCCGCTTGTTTTTCCGGTGCACCACATGCCAGTGGCGAATGATTGGAAAGTCCTGCACATCCAGAATCGAGAGACGTTTTGCTTCCAATTCCAGTTCAGCAGTGTGCGATGACATGATGCCGAGCCCCATTCCCGCCTGCACCGCCTGTTTGATTGCCTCGCTGGTATCCGTTTCCATCCCTCTGTTAATGGCGATATGATGCGCTGCAAAAAAACGTTCCATTGCTCCGCGCGTGCCCGAACCGGGCTCACGCACGAGGAAAGTTTCCCGCTCCAGCCGTTTTACGGGAATACCGCGCATCTTGCACAAGTGTCCGGCGTCAATTATCTTGACCGGTCGGCGACAATTACCCTGGCCGGTTTTGGTTAAAAGAAATGGGTTACTTTTTTAAGCTCTGTTTTTTCCGATAGCTTTCTCCTTCTATTTCAATAATGGT
>JACCWK010000133.1 GCA_013697655.1 Nitrosospira sp. | reverse complement strand
TTTCGGGTTCGGGTTCAGCCAGCTGCTATTTCTTTACATTGTGTTGAAATGCATTCGCGGCGGAGAGAAAGCACCAGCCAAACCTTGGGAAGGTGCAAACACGCTGGAATGGACATTGCCCTCACCAGCTCCTTACCACTCCTTTGAGACGCCTCCGGTCGTCAGGTAATAGCAACATCAGCAGATACGATATGTCAGCAGAAGATGCGGGAAGAAAGCGTGGGGCAATCAGAACAGCGCTGATTCTGCTGGCAATCGTTGCGGGTCTTTTTTTAGCAGTCATTGTAAAGCACTGGAAATGAGCGTAGCGCAACCTAATTCAGTGATGATGAGAAAGCTGCTGATTGTTACAGCGGTTATGTTTGGTTTTGGTTTCGCGCTGGTGCCGTTTTACGAAAAGATTTGTGAGGTTACCGGGATCAATAATCTGCTGCAGGCGGATACGCTAGCGGAAAACACGCAAGTAGATACCAGCCGCTGGGTAACAGTACAACTGGACGCCAATACACGCGGATTGCCGTGGCAGTTCAAGCCCCTGCAATCCAGTGTGCGTGTGCATCCTGGCGAATTGGTGCAGGTGATGTATGAAGTCAGGAATAATTCAAATCGGGAGATCAACGGGCAGGCGATACCCAGTTACAGCCCACAATTGCTTGCCAAGCATTTAAAAAAACTTGAATGTTTTTGTTTCAGTAAACAAGTGTTGAAACCGAACGAGGTCAGACAGATGCCGGTTCAGTTTATGATCGAAGCTGGTCTGCCGGCTGATTATGATACCGTGACCATTTCTTACACCTTTTTTGAGCTTGGAGGCGACAGCGTCGCGGAGGCAGGGGGCAAGGCGAATCAAAGTTGAAAGACGACAGCAAAGATCCGTCTAAGGGAACATTCATGCAGGCGATGAAAGCTGTATCCTGGGCCTTTTTTGGTGTACGAAAACACACCGATCACGACCATGACGCGTCAACCTTGACGATGGGGCAGGTGGTTATTGCTGGGCTCGTTGGAGCGGCTATATTTGTGATGGTTGTGCTGTTGTTGGTTAAATTTGTGACAAGTTAGAATCGATTAAATCATACGCGGGAGAGAGAGCATGAGCCAAGAAGCAGATCACGGTCGCGGTCACGGCCACTATTACGTTCCAGCGCCATCGGCCTACCCCATCATTGGGTCTACGGCGTTGCTGTTCATGGGGTTCGGCGCGGCATTTTCAGTCAATAGAATGCCACTTGGCTATGGCCTGCTGGCTATTGGCTTTGCCATACTCATATACATGCTTTTCGGCTGGTTTGGCACAGTGGCTCGCGAAAGTGAGAGCGGCAAGTTCAACAAGCAGGTGGGTGATTCGTTCCGCTGGGGGATGAGCTGGTTCATTTTTTCGGAGGTCATGTTTTTTGCCGCCTTCTTTGGTGCGCTGTTCTACATGCGAGTGTATTCAATTCCCTGGCTTTCTGACCTGGAGCATAAGATTCTTTGGCCGGATTTCACGGGTGAGTGGCCAACAGCCGGTCCCGGCGTCTTCGAAAAATTCATGCCAATGGGTCCATGGGGTCTCCCGGCGATAAATACGTTCATACTGCTGACGTCGGGAGTAACCGTAACTTGGGCGCACTGGGCGCTTAAGCTGAACAAGCGCGGCCAGCTTAAAGCAGGATTGTTTTTGACCTTTGCTCTGGGATTTCTGTTTGTCGGCCTGCAGGCATATGAATACGGTCATGCTTATTCCGACCTTAACCTCAAGATGACAACCGGGGCTTATGGCGCGACATTTTACATGCTGACCGGTTTTCACGGCTTCCATGTGACCTTGGGTTCCATCATGCTATTAGTCATATACTGCCGCGTATTGGCGGGTCACTTCACTCCAGAGAATCATTTTGGCTTTGAAGGGGTTGCCTGGTACTGGCACTTTGTGGACGTGGTCTGGCTGGGGTTATTTATTTTCGTTTACTGGTTGATATAAACATCGGGCAAGTCCCTGCTTCTAAAGCGGGATATAGCCTAAATAGCTCCCTAGCATTAGTAAGCCGAACAAAAGCAGCGACAAACTAATGCGAAGGGTCAAAGACCTGACCGCACGCGTGCCCTGGCCTTTATCCTTGACTAAGTAATACAAGGCGGATGCCAGGCTGGCAAGTATAAAGAACAGAAATAGGACAACGGCGATTTTCAAGGTTAATTCCAGGAATTGTTGGGTTCGGAAAGAAGTTTAGCCGAGTTCTGCATACTATCCAATGACTATTTCAGGCTGGCGGTTTACGCCGCGATTATGGTCAACAGTAGCTGCAGCGGTTGTCGCGGTGATCATGCTGCAACTTGGCAACTGGCAACTTTCCCGGGCGCAGGAAAAGGAATCAAGGCAGGAACAGCTTGATCTGCTCTCTCGGGAACCGGCAATAGCGTTGCCTGCAGTTCCGGTAACGCTTGAGGATTTTAGATACCGTAGGGTTGAAGCACGTGGCGTGTATTTACCGGCGCATACGATTTATCTTGACAACAAGATACACAAAGGCGTTGCAGGTTACCACATAGTCACACCACTAAGAATCGGTACAAGTTCCATGCATGTTCTGGTGAATAGGGGTTGGGCAGCTGCGGACCGTGACCGTAGCAAGTTGCCACAGGTTTCAACTTCGGATGGTCCGGTAGCGGTCTCAGGGATTGCAACGGCAGCGGTACAGAAAACGCTGGAGCTTTCCAAAGAAATGGTGTCGGGTCAAGTGTGGGAAAACCTTGATCTGGAGCGCTATCGCAGCAGCACAGGCCTTTCGTTGCAGCCAGTGATGATATTGCAGCAAGACGACGTTAAAGATGGTTTGGTGCGTCAATGGGCTCGGCCGGATTCGGGTGCCGCCAGGAACCTTGGTTATGCATTTCAATGGTTCGCGATGGCGCTGGCCGTATTGATAATTTATTTGGTGTTAAGTGTCAAACGAGAACGCTCCGAAGACAAATAGGCGTACGCTAATCTTTTTGCTGGTATTGCTATGCGCGCCGGTTATCGTTTCTTATCTGCTTTATTTTTGGGAGGTCAGGCCTGCCAGTATTAATTACGGCGAATTGCTGGAAGTTAAGCCCATGGCGGGTACCGGATTGAATATACGTGATGATACGATCTTTCGCATTCGTCAGTTACGGGGCAAATGGGTGCTGCTGACGGTGGATTCAGGAAAATGCGATGAGCGATGCCTAAAAAAATTGTATTACATGCGTCAGGTGCGTTTGGTCCAGAACAAAGAAATGAATAGGGTAGAGCGGGTGTGGTTAATTGATGATGATGAAGTACCCGGCGCCGACATCCTGAATCAATACAAGGACAGCTGGTTTATTAGCGCAAAAAATAGCGAAATACTTACATCGATCCCGGCAAAAGTATCACAGCGCGATCATATTTACCTCATAGATCCAATGGGAAATCTAATGATGCGTTTTCCCAAGGATCCGGATCCGGCGAAAATGGTAAAAGATCTTAAGCGTTTGCTTCAGGTCTCCCAGATGGAACATGCGATGGGGTCGAGCGACACAAAGCATTGAAACATACCGTCCGATCGCATGACGTTTTACCGAAAAGCCCAACTTCGCGTAATCGGGAAATAGTTTCAAAGAATTTTGCCTTATTCCTCAAATCGGTTATGAGCAGGCATTTCACCTGCGATGGATTAGGAGATGAAAAACCATGGCTACTAACTTGGCCTTGCAGCAAACCGCCTCGCGTATGCAGGAATTTTACCGGCTGACTAAGCCAAGAGTTGTATCACTCATCGTTTTTACCGCATTTATCGGTATGTTCCTTGCCGTTCCCGGTGCTGTACCACTGAACGCGTTGATATTCGGCACACTGGGAATCGCTCTTGTCGCTGGGGCGGCTGCGGCGGTGAATTGTCTGGTGGAACAAAAAATTGACGCGGTTATGGCGCGTACACGTGGCAGACCTTTGCCCCGGGGTAAGGTGACTTCGCCCGAAACCATGTTTTTTTTGGCGCTGATTGGTGGATCAGGGTTGCTGATCCTTCACCAACTGGTAAATCCGCTGACGATGTGGCTTACCCTTGGCACCTTCGTGGGTTACGCAATCATTTATACGGTAATACTGAAGCCCATGACCCCGCAGAACATAGTTATTGGTGGCGCTTCCGGCGCCATGCCGCCCGTATTGGGATGGGCGGCGGTGACTGGCGAGGTAACTGCCGATGCGCTGCTGCTGTTCCTTATAATCTTTGCGTGGACTCCTCCTCATTTCTGGGCCTTGGCGCTCTACCGTAAGCTGGAATACGCGAAAGTTGGAATGCCGATGCTGCCGGTAACCCACGGTGACAAATTTACACGTCTGCATGTTCTGCTGTATACGCTGATACTTATAGCCGTAACACTGATGCCTTACGCCACTCAGATGAGCGGACTTATTTACCTCGTCGGTGCGGTGGCCTTAGACGCCGTATTCCTGTATTACGCAATAAAAATCTATCTTGATTACAGCGACCAGCTTGCAAAAAGGGCATTTCGTTATTCGATATTCTATTTAACAGCGCTGTTTGTCGTGCTACTGGTGGACCATTACATCCGGTTCTGAGCGATCTCATGAGGCATCGCAGTTTTTGTGCGGCTTTAATATGGTCGGCGATGCTTTTGCTGGCGGGCTGCGGCACTACCGGAAAGCCGACTTTTATTTCAACGGATATTACCGGTGCGGAGTTTGGCAAAGATTTCAGGCTAGCCGATCATACGGGTGAGATTCGCTCCCTTGGTGACTTCAAGGGTAAAGCAATAGTGTTGTTTTTCGGTTATACACACTGTCCCGATATATGTCCGGCCACGATGGGGGAACTCGCCGCTGCCATGCAAAAGCTTGGCAAAGATGCGGCGCGTGTGCAGGTGTTATTCGTCACGGTCGACCCGGATCGAGACACCCCCGCATTGCTTAAGGAATATTTATCCGCATTCAACCCGACGTTCCTCGGTTTATCAGGCGACGCTCAGGCAACCAAAGGTATCGCCAACGAGTTTAAAATCGTTTATCAGAAGCAGATGGGGACATCGAGCGACCATCACACCATGGATCACTCCGCCGGAAGCTATATCTTTGATACGAAAGGGCAGCTTAGATTATATGTGAGCAACGGCGCAGGTCGAAACGTTTTTGCTCAGGATATTGGAGAACTGCTAAGAACATCCGGATAACCATATATCTTGCAAATCTGGGCTTCGAGCCGAAGAAAACCCCCCAACTTTCTAAAAAAGGCTGTGATGTTTTACGCCCTCCCCGAATTACGGAAACATTTTTCCGGGGTTTAGAATATTACAGGGGTCAAATACCCGCTTGATTTCCTTCATAAGCGCCAAGGTCGTCGCATCGATCTCTTTGCTGATATAAGTCCGTTTCTCGGAACCAACCCCGTGTTCCCCGGATAACGTCCCATTGAGTCTGATTACGAGGTCAAACATCTCATTCAGACACTTTTCCGCTCGATCCATTTCATCGGCCATATCAGGGTTGACCAATAGATTCACGTGAATATTGCCATTGCCAGCGTGCCCGAAATTGACGTTGGTAATAGCGTATTTATCGCTCAGTTGCGCTAGTCCGTCAAGAAATTCGGGCAAGGCTGCAACGGGTACCACGACATCTTCGTTAATTTTTCTTGGTGCCACGTCGCGCAATAATGGGGATAATGTTTTGCGAGCCAGCCATAAAGCAGCAGCATCCGCAGTTTCCTCCGCATGTATCAGTCCCGGATTGCGGCACGCGGATAGAACCGCCGTGCAGCATTCCGAAATAAAGCGTGCAGGGCCATCAACTTCGATCATCAGCATGGCACATGTGTTTGCAGGCAGCATCTCTGGAAAGTGGCTACGTATCAGGTGGAGTGCACCCGCATCCAGGAACTCAAGCGCGCTAGGGGTCTGAGGGAGTGCCATGATCTGAGGTATTGCTGCCGCACAACTCTTGACATCTCTATAATGCGCAGTAAGACCGGTACGCGCTTCAGGAAAAGGTGTAAGTTTAAGTGTTGCTTCAGTGATAACGGCGAGCGTCCCCTCGGAGCCGATTAAAAGTCGAGTGAGATCGTAGCCCACCACCCCTTTAGTGGTATAACAACCCGTCTTAATTAGATTACCTCCTCCAGTCACCGCTTTCAGCCCCAAGACATGATCGCGGGTCGTTCCGTATTTCACCGCGTGAGGGCCACCCGCGGAGGTGGCAAGATTTCCGCCTATGCTTGAATAGGCTGCGCTGGAGGGATCGGGCGGCCAAAAAAACCCATGGGGCTTGGCAGCATCTTGCACAGACTGGTTGAGAACGCCCGGTTCAGCCACAATCACACGGTTGGCGGGATCAACTGCTACGATGTGCAGCATACGTTCCAGTGATAGTGCCACACCACCCTGTTCCGGAAGACTGCCACCCGAAGTACCGGTGCCACGCCCACGTGGCGTAAGTGGAATCCTATATTCATTGCATAGCGCCACGATAGTTTGCACTTCTGCGGCCGAAACCGAAAATGCTACCGCATCGGGAGGAAAAACCTTACGACTATTGTCGTAGGCATAAGCGTAACAATCCACCGGATCCGTAAGCAGCCGATCGGATGGCAAAAGAGTCCGGAGCCGGGAAAGAAAGCTAGCAGGAAGCATTTGGGAGCAACATGACCGTTTCGTGGCGCCCGTCGATCTTTAGCAAATAATTGGCGAGTTCCCCATAAAACAACGCCGATGTGGGCGCGCGACCTTGCCGGCCATGAGCGGCATCCGGGCTTGCAATCGGACGCGCAGGCTCAGCTACTGATATCGTTGGCGTGGGCATTCAACCCTGGTACTCGAATACCTTTACCACTTTATTTACTCCACTTGTCGAACTGGCGATATCAACCGCACTGAGGGCTTCCTGCCGGTTTACCAGCCCTAGGAGGTAAACAACGCCATTCTCTGTGACTACTTTCACATGATTGATCTGAAATTTGCCCGCATCCATAAAACGGCCCTTAACTTTAGATGTGATCAACGCATCATTACTGCGAGACATAAATGTGCTTATTTCACCTACTGCAACCTCATTGGTAATGTTGCGTACGTTTTCAACCCCCGCAACAAGGTTGCCAATTTCCTTCTTTATACTTTCGGAGGGAACCTCACCAGTAAGCAGCACGTTACGATTAAAGCTCGTGACATTAACATGCACGTTACTGCCAAACTTCTCACTGATGCGCCGCCCGCCCCTCATTTCTATCCCTTCATCTTCCACGAAAATACCACCTGTACGCCGATCCTGAGATACAGCCGTGCTAGTCCCCACGCCCGCTACGACGCCAGTCGCGATTAACAGAGCGCAGCCAGGAAGAAATGCAAACAACAATGTCACTACAAACAACCTCAGGCTCAAACCTTTCATTTATCCCACCTCAAATAGTAAATAATCAACCGCATCCTTTACATATTTATCATGCTCCCCCGCCGTCTCCAGAGAAAAGAGCTGAAAAGAACTACTATTATTCACCAAAAGCATCCCTGATCCATTCTATCTCCTCACCGTTACGCCCCGACAGCAATACAGCGTCAAAACGGCATGGGGGCACGGATTTCAAACTGCCAAGATAGTGCCGCGCAGTATGTAATAATTTCGCTTGCTTGGATGAAGTAATGCTAGCCGCCGCGCCGCCAAAGACTGAACTGCCGCGCAACCGCACCTCGACGAATACCAGCGTTTCGCCATCCTTCATGATGAGATCAATCTCACCAAAACGGCAATGATAATTCCTTTGAAGTAAAACCAGCTGCCGCTGTAGAAGAAACCCCTCCGCACTCCGCTCGGCTTCACTGCCATTCATATCAAGCGTCCAAAATAATCCGGCCTGGAATGAAACAGCGCCGAAGAAAATGGATATCCCAGCGTACGGCACACTGGCGAACTCGCGGTCAATCCGCGCCTTGCTATCATCTATTTGCGCCGCGGAATGCCGAAACATCCTTCATTTCAAGGCCCGATCAATAATCGCTGCGTCAGGCTTTATCTTTTTAAGGATACAATTCGACCTTGTTCAGGATGAGCAAGGGACCTGTGCTGGCTAAGGCATATTTTACAACGTTGCGTGATCCGATCATAAACTTTATAGCCAGGTTACGCAGTTTTTCCCACAACTGAAATTGAAAGAGTATGTTGGGGGAGCATTGCCATTTCCCAGAAGTTGCAATTACCGCTCTCCACGAATTCCATTCCGGCGGCATTTATCATTAAAGAAACTTCCATGCGAATGAAAGCCGGAAGGTAATTATATAAAGCATAGATCTTCGCAAACAAATCCACACAATATCTACCGAAAGAACATGATCTCCACGAGCACGTTATATGTCCTTGCTACCCCCATCGGAAATTTGCGCGACATTAGTCTGCGAGCGCTGGATATACTCGCGGCGGTGGATGTGATCGCCGCGGAGGATACTCGTACCACTGCGCACCTCCTCACGCATTACTCAATAATCAAGAAGATGATGGCCGTGCACCAGCATAACGAACGGGCCATGGCAAAAAAAATCGCGAACTTGCTCGCCCGAGGTAGTTCTGTAGCCCTCGTCACCGATGCAGGTACGCCGGGGATCTCGGACCCCGGCACCATTCTGGTAAAGTTGGTGCGAGAGGAAGGCTATACCATAGTGCCGATACCTGGTGCCAATGCTGCGGTCTGCGCACTGTCAGCAGCGGGAATCGTTGCGCCCCATTTTCTGTTTTATGGTTTTCTTCCCGCCAGTGCCGGGCCTCGCAGACGCGAATTGGAGGGCTTAAAATCGCAGCCGTACACTTTGGTTTTTTACGAAACCCCTCACCGTATTCTCGAGTGCGTAGACGACCTGGCACAAGTGATGGGGGGGCATCGCCAACTGGTAATTGCCAGAGAACTGACTAAATTGTTCGAGACTATCCATACCTGCACGCTGGATAATGCTCCCGCATGGCTGCAAGCCGACACTAACCGTCAAAAGGGGGAATTCGTGCTGCTATTGGCTGGGGCGGAAGTCCAGAAAGGAAAGGGCTTAAGTGATCAGACCCTATTTACATTGAAATTGTTATTGCGGGAACTGCCGCTAAAACAGGCGGTCGGAATTGCCACAGGCGTAACTGGTGAAAGCAAAAATGTGCTGTATGCACAGGCATTAATGCTAAAGGAGGAAGCCGATAAAAAAAAATAGGAAGTATCGCGGCTTCGTGCCGCACTCGATAAGCAAAGTTATGTCCAGATCCGGAGAATGACCGATGGACCAGCCTGTTATCTTTGATACCCCGTAGGTCTTCGGTTATAATACCCTGTCGCATAGTTACAGCTTAATTGGTTCTTGCGAACGTGGGCAGCCCCCACTGACATCTAAATCTTATGGAGATATCAACTATGAAAACACCTGCTACTTTTTATCACGCTGGTTGTCCTGTATGTGTAGATGCCGAGCGTCAGATTGCTGAAGCGCTGGATCCCGCCCGCTATGACGTTGAGATAGTACACCTCGGCGAGCACGCGGATCGCATCGCTGCCGCTGAAGCCGCTGGCGTCAAATCGGTGCCGGCAATCGTAATTAACGGAGCACCTTTCCACATTAACTTTGGCGCCCCCATTTCAGCGTTGAAGTCCTAATTGCGGAGAATGGCGGATGAATATGTCCGCTATTTCCGTAAGATTCGCTTTGCATGCCTTCAATTGATCGGACCGCAAGTTTTCATTGCCGGAATTTAAAAACCGCACTTCACCATCTTTAGAGTCCATTTTTTTTCAAAGTTGGCGCTTCCTGCATGACGGACAATCCGTTACTTACAGATGGTGCATGAGAAACCGGCGTATGCTAGCGGTATATATGGTAAAACCGCCCTCGAAATGGTCGGAATTTGGGTCAATGACCTTACTGTAGGAGGAAGTGATGGAACTCATTCTATGGCGTCATGCGGAAGCTGAGGATGGCATACCCGACAGCACACGCAAGCTTACCGACAAAGGGTTAAAACAAGCGCAAGTCATGGCTGAATGGCTTGAGACACGTTTGCCAAAAAACACGCGCATTTTAGTCAGTCCCACCAAGCGTACTCAGCAGACCGCGACAGCGCTCGACAACGATTTTGAAACCGTTAAGGAAATTGGACCTGGTGTCACCGCAAAATCAATTCTCGCGACTGCTGGCTGGCCGGATGCTAAAGGCGCAGTATTAATAGTAGGCCATCAGCCTACGCTGGGGGAAGTCGCGGCATTTCTCATGTCCGGTGACCCAACGAGTTGGAACATACGGAAAGGTGCTGTATGGTGGTTTAGTCATAAAAAGAAAGGAAGTGTTGCGGAAGTGGTGTTACACACCAGTATTTCCCCGGATATGCTGTAGTTTTAGTTCGCAATTTTCGGGAAACAATGCCCGGACGTGAGCTGGCGTATCTTGCGTCAATACTCAGTTTGCAGATGCGAGTACGTCCGCGCAGATTGTGGGATTGGTATAAATGTCACCGGTAAAGCCGGTGACATTTATACCAATCGTCCGGTGCTTGGTTCTTCTATGCGCGAATTATAAAGACCGCTAGAGCAACATCTACCCAGATTATTCATGGGAAGCCGGATTCTTCGTTTTTGGGTCTTTTTCCGTATAAGCCTTGGTGTAAGGCGTGTCCTCATACGGTATGTCCGGTGTATCTGTGGGTCCCGAATAAGATTTTGTTCCATAATAAGCATTGATTGTATTTTGCCAGCTTGGGTCCGCCATGTCCGGCCAATCATCCTTATTGAATCCCGGCGCCGATTCGAGGCGTTCTTTCTCCACATTGAGCAGGAAACGTTTGT
>JACCWK010000132.1 GCA_013697655.1 Nitrosospira sp. | reverse complement strand
GAGGTCGAAAACAGGGTTCCTGAACAAAACGAGTCAGGAAATTTAACAAAACTACTCTTCAGGTCTCCTGATTAGTAATAACAATGCCTACTCTCAGATCACCCGGGAGTTTTGCAAGAAGCTCTATTGGCATGTTCTTTTTCAATGTCATACTCAACCGCAATGCCATCGCTACGACAAAGACAATAGAAGAAGCGGTGGTTGGGCTTTGGCGTTATTTTCTGAGACCCATCTCGTATGGCTCAGACTCTGGTAATCTTTCATTGTGAATCTCCTGTCTCTTGGTAGAGATCAGAAATTCACGCAGACTGCCGTAAGTCAAACCTTGGTGAGTCCGCCGGCATAGCCGGGGGCTTACCTCTTTGAGTTAAAGAGGCCGTAATGAAGGTTGCTGTTTGTAGTACACAGTCCTATGACCGTCAATTTTTGCTGGCTGCTAATCGTGACATCGGGCATGAGTTGGTGTTTTTTGATTCGCACTTGTGCGAGGAGACGCCGCAGATGGTGGCGGGATTTACCGCCGTGTGTGCGTTTGTCAATGACACGCTGAATACCCCGGTGCTGAAAACTTTGGCGGCACAGGGCACACGCCTGATCGCGCTGCGCTGTGCGGGCTTCAACAATGTCGATATTCAGACGGCAAACAGTTTGGGGCTTCATGTAGTGCGAGTGCCCGCCTATTCACCGCATTCCGTAGCGGAGCATAGTGTGGCACTGATGCTGGCACTCAATCGGCGTCTCCACCACGCCTATAATCGTGTGCGCAACGGTAATTTCGCTTTGCAAGGGTTGCTCGGCTTTGAATTACGCAGCAAAATTGTTGGTGTTGTCGGTACAGGACGCATCGGTACCGCGGTCACACGCATACTGCACGGTTTCGGTTGCCACCTGATCGCCCATGATCCGCAACCAAATCCTGAATGCATCAGCCTGGGTGTGGAATATGTTCCGCTGGAAAAACTCTACGCGGACAGCGACATCATTACCCTGCATTGTCCCCTGAACCAGCAAACGCATCGTTTAATCGACGCCGCGGCGATTACGCGCATGAAACACGGTGTAATGTTGATCAATACGAGTCGCGGCGCGGTTATTGACACGCTGGCGGTGATTGAAGGGCTGAAATCCTCGAAAATCGGCTACCTGGGATTGGATGTGTATGAACAGGAAGCTGATTTGTTCTTCGAAGACTTATCTGATCAAGTAATGCAAGATGATGTGTTTGCGCGCCTGCTGACTTTTCCAAATGTACTGATTACAGGACATCAGGGATTCTTCACTGCTGAAGCGCTTTCCAGCGTTGCGCAAACCACGCTGCAAAACATCAGCATATTCGAGCGCGGTGGGATATGCCAGAACGAAGTAACAGTCGAATTGCTGCGGGCAGATTAGCAATATCTACTGCCTTGTGGTTCGCTATTCCCGTGTCAAAACAATCTGTTTCATAGCCATGCGGTGGCACAAACTCTCGTGAATAAGCCGCCTGAAGTTGATCTGATGATCGGCCTGTCCGATCATGAAGCCTCGCAGCGCCTTGCCGAGGAAGGATACAACGAGTTGCCTTCGGCGAAGCCGCGCAATGTATTCGCAATCGCGCTTGCCGTCGCGCGGGAACCGATGTTCATGCTTCTGGTCGCTTGCGGGGCGATTTATCTGTTGCTGGGAAGCAGGCAGGAAGCGCTGATGCTGCTCGGTTTTGTTTTTGTCGTCATGGGCATCACGTTTGTTCAGGAACGCAAGACCGAGCGCGCACTGGGCGCTTTACGCGACCTCTCAAGTCCAAGGGCGCTGGTCGTCAGGGAAGGACGGCAGAAGCGAATACCCGGACGCGACGTTGTGCGCGGCGACATTGTTGTCCTGGTTGAGGGGAATCGCGTCCCGGCGGATGCCATTCTTCTTGAATGCACCAGCATGACGGTGGACGAAGCGGTGCTGACTGGCGAATCCGTTCCCGTGCGCAAGCTTGCAAGCAGCGATAACCCGCAGAGCATGGGTGCG
The DNA here is from genome assembly GCA_013697655.1 of Nitrosospira sp. Taxonomy (GTDB): domain Bacteria; phylum Pseudomonadota; class Gammaproteobacteria; order Burkholderiales; family Nitrosomonadaceae; genus Nitrosospira. The sequence goes on along the minus strand of JACCWK010000132.1, from coordinate 51,041 downwards.
CCGGGCGGAGACGACCTGCCATTCGTGTTTTCCGGCACCTTGGTAGTACAAGGCAAGGGAATGGCGGAAGTCGTCCGGACTGCCTCTGATACAGCAATCGGCCGCATCGGCAAAGCCTTGTCGGGAATCAAACAGGAGGCCACGCGCTTACAAAACGAAGTGGCGCGGGTGGTAAAACGCGTTTCCTGGATTGGTCTCGTGCTTGCTGGCGTTGTCGCGCTTTGGTATGGCGCGGCGCGTGGCGATTGGCTAAATGGTTTTCTTGCCGGTATCACGCTCGCAATGGCGGTGCTGCCGGAGGGATTGCCAGTCGTACTAACGGTTTTTCTTGGTCTGGGCGCATGGCGCATCTCCAAGGAAAAAGTACTGACACGGCATATTCCTGCCATCGAAATGCTGGGTGCGGCGACTGTACTGTGCGTGGATAAGACTGGTACGCTCACCCAGAATAAAATGGCGCTGGCGCGGATCTGCGCGGCAGATCAGGTCTTCGATGCCACCAGCATGGATGGAACGGATGCCGTCAGCTTTCCTGAAGCATTCCATCAAACCCTGGAGTTTGCGATTCTGGCAAGCCAGCAAGATCCTTTCGATCCTATGGAGATGGCAATCAGCGAATCCGGCCTCAAGCTGCTGGCCAATACCGAGCACCTGCACAGCAATTGGCAATTGGTGAACGAATATCCCCTCACCAGGGAATTACTCGCCATGTCGCGGGTCTGGCAATCCCCCGACCAGGTGCAATATGTTATCGCAGCCAAAGGCGCCCCCGAGGCCATCATCGATTTATGTCATCTGGATGCAAAAATGGCACGGGGCATTATCGATCAGGTTAATACCGCGGCTGAACAAGGCTTGCGCGTGCTGGGGGTGGCCAAGGCGGCATTTACAAATCCGGCGTTGCCTGACATTCAGCACGATTTCCCGTTTCAGTTTCTGGGTCTCGTTGCCCTGGCCGATCCGATACGTTCCATGGTTCCGGTTGCGATTGAAGAAAGTCATGCTGCGGGGCTGCGGGTCGTGATGATTACCGGGGATTATCCGGCTACGGCCAGGAATATCGCGCGCCAGATCGGCCTGCAATCGCCGGAGGAGATAATTACCGGCCCGGAGCTTGGTGACTTGAGCGATGCGGACCTTCAGAAGCGCATCAGGACAGTCAATATCTTCTGCCGCATGGTACCGGAACAGAAGCTCCGTCTCGTCAATGCATTCAAATCGAATGGCGACATCGTGGTCATGACGGGTGATGGCGTAAACGATGCACCCGCATTGAAGTCGGCGCATATCGGCATCGCCATGGGCGCGCGCGGTACCGACGTGGCACGCGAGTCCGCCGCACTGGTATTGCTGAATGATGATTTCTCATCGATCGTGCTGGCGGTAAAGCTGGGGCGACGCATCTTCGACAATCTGCAAAAAGCCATCGCGTTTATTATCGCGGTACATATCCCGATTGTCGGTTTATCGCTCATTCCGGTCATGATGGGTTGGCCGATTGTGCTCATGCCAGTGCACATACTTTTTCTGGAACTCCTTATCGACCCGGTGTGTTCCATCGTTTTTGAAGCGGAGCCTGAGGAAACGGACGTCATGCAGCGCCCGCCAAGATCACCCGATGCCAGGCTGTTCGATCGCGAACTATTGCAGCTTGGATTTATCCAAGGTTCGGTTTTGCTGGTGATTGTCCAGGCGATATTTGCCTTTGCGCTTTATCGTGGACTCGGCGCCGATGAAGCAAGGGCGCTTACCTTCGCAACGCTGGTATTGGCCAGCATCGGCCTCATTTTTACCAATCGTTCCCGCTCGCGGTCCGCACTGGCTACGCTACGATCGCATAATGCGGCTTTATGGTGGATTACGACCGGCGCCGTAGCCGGTCTTTCCCTGATTCTTTTTCTTCCGGGGCTGAGCGCGCTTTTCTCCTTCGGTAAACTGGACCCCGCTGAACTTGTGTTTTGCCTCTTTGCAGGCTTTACGACATTCGGGTTATTTGAGGCATTCAAGTTGGCCCGGGCGTCCCGCCTGTGAGTGCTATTCGATCACACCCTAAATCAGCGGGTCGGCAACGCTAAAGCTTACGCAATATCATTAGGTAACCTTAAACACTTTCATCAGGTCGTCTCCAAGGTGATTGATCAACTTCACGCAACCCGCCCGGACTTGGGTTTCGGAAAAGCGCGTGACGTATCGCTGTTGAGTGTGGCCCAGTCTTCTTCGCTGATCTCGGCTTTAAGAGTAGTTTTGAGTGCGCTATAAGGATCGTTTGCGCCGAGAAATTAGGCGTCCCTGGACAAAGAAATTTTCCTCATTGTAGTCCGTATCGATGAACCAGCAGACGATCCCATCGAGGTCGTCGCTGCGGACTTCGCCGGTATTGGGATGAAAAACGTCCCTGACCTTCACCCTACCTTGCCATCTTCCGCGGGGAGAATGTCAATATCGGGCTCGCCGAAGATGACAAACAAATTACCCTTGCCGGTGTTCTTAAGATCGTTATCCATGTGCAGATCGGCATTCATTCGCCCTTTAAGCACGGCGATACGCCCGGTCAGGTGAAGCGCCTGCAGGCCGACGGGCGCACGGTGGCGATGGCGGGTGACGGCATCAATGGATGCGCCGGCGCTGGCCCAGTCCGAAGTCGGCATTGAGATGGGCACCGGCACCGATGTGGCGATGGAAAGTGCGGGCATTACGCTTGTCAAGGGCGATCTGCGCGGCATTGAACGTGCTATCGTGTTGTCGCGCGCCACCATGCGCAACATTCGGCAGAATCTTGCCTTTGCATTCGGCTAGGAGTCAGATCACGAAACGGGAAAATCGTACGCTAAGCAGCTTCGACCAGAACCCGGAACGGCAGCTGGAAAGGTTGCTTGCTTTCGTGCGCGAGAGTGGCATGGTGGTGGAACTGACCTAGCGCGGTGCGCACATTGAATTCGTCAAGAAAAACCTGACCTTCACTGGGAGGATTCGCCATGCGCTATTGCCCCGGGACTTCCGCTGTTACGATGTTATCATAATAAAGTTGACTTCAATCAGAAGTGCAAATCATGAGCAAGCACTACCTCAATCCTCTCTTTGCGCCTAAATCTGTTGCCGTATTTGGCGCGAGTGACAGACCCGACTCGGTCGGTCAGGTTGTGTTCCAGAACATGCTGAAAAGCGGTTTTCAGGGCGCACTTTACGCGATCAACCCTAAATACTCCGAAGTACAAGGCAAGCTCGCCTACCCATCGATCGCAGAAATTGGCGAGCCTGTTGAACTGGTAGTCATAGCAACGCCGCCGCAGACGGTGCTGGGCATTATCAAGAGTTGTGGAATCCACGGCGTGAAGGCGGCGATTATCATCACGGCCGGATTTGGCGAGGCTGGCTATGGTGGCACGGTACTGGAGCGAGAGTTACTGGCAACCGCACGTTCTTATGGGATTCGTCTGATTGGCCCGAACTGCCTGGGTATCATGCGCCCCTCCATCGGGCTTAACGCCACGTTCAACAGGGGTGGTGCAAATAGCGGCAACATTGCATTTGTTTCTCAGTCTGGCGCGCTGTGTACTGCAATCCTGGATTGGGCGCAAAGCAACGACGTGGGCTTTTCTAGCATCGTATCGATGGGATCATCGACGGATGTGGATTTTGGCGAGATCCTTGATTATCTGGTTTCCGACGCCAGCACCCACAGCATCCTGATGTACATCGAAGGCATCCGCAACGCACGCAGTTTTATGAGCGCGCTTCGTGCCATCGCGCGCATCAAGCCAGTCATTCTGGTCAAGGTCGGCCGCCATGCGGCAGGCGCGAAAGCGGCAATGTCGCATACCGCAGCACTGGTGGGAGCGGATAATGTGTTCAATGCGGCCGTCAATCGGGTTGGCGCTGTACGTGTGCTGACCATTACGCAACTCTTTACTGCAGCCAAGGCACTGTCGTGCGGGTTCTGTCCGGTCGGCAGCCGCCTCGCTATCGTCACCAATGGTGGCGGACCGGGCGTAATGGCAGCCGACCGGGCCGCTGACCTGGGGCTCTTCATGGCGGCACTCTCGGATGCCACGATTGAATATCTCAATCAGTATCTCCCGCTAAACTGGTCGCATGGCAATCCAGTGGACATCATCGGGGATGCCCAGGCAGATCGTTACCATCACGCTGTCAAGGTCTGTCTGGAAGATGAAAATGTAGACGGGGTGCTGGCCATACTCACGCCACAGGCAATGTCCAAGCCGCTGGAATCGGCAACAGCACTGATCGAGCTTGCCGGCGATCACTGTAAACCGCTGCTGGCCTGCTGGATGGGTGAAACACAGGTCGCCGAAGCGCGTGACACTTTTGCCAAAACTCGGATACCCTGCTTTCGCACGCCCGAACCGGCGGTCGAAGTGTTTTTCCATCTTTCCGCATACTATCGTAATCAGCGGTTGCTACAGCAGCTGCCCGGCTCATTTTCGCACCACATCGAGCCTGACGTGGAAGGTGCGAGGCTGATCATTGAAGGGGCCATGCAGGAGCACCGCAAGGTATTAACGGAAATGGAATCCAAAGCCCTGCTGTCGGCTTTCCATATTCCTGTCGCCAAGACCATGGTCGCCCGCTCGCCCAAAGAGGCCCTGCTGATTGCGCAGCAGTTGGGGTTTCCGGTGGCAATGAAGATCAATTCGCACGACATCACCCATAAGAGCGACGTGGGTGGCGTACTGCTCAATTTGAATATTGCGCATGAGGTTCGCGCCGCCTACCAGCACATCCACGACACCGTTCAGCGCAATCGTCCCGATGCGCATCTGGATGGCGTTTCCATTGAACCGATGATCGCCAAACCGAATGGCCGGGAGTTGATGATAGGTGTGACCAGCGATCCGGCATTTGGGCCGGTAATCACGTTTGGTTCGGGCGGAACTGCCGTCGAGGTTATGAGCAATCCTGCCGTCGCCTTGCCGCCCTTGAACAGGTTTCTGGCAAGAGAGCTGATCCAAGAGTCACGTATTGCCAAGATGCTGGGTGCATTCCGTCAAATGCCTCCGGCCAACATGGAAGCGCTGGAGGACGTGTTGCTGCGGGTGTCGGAAATGGTTTGCGAACTTCCCCTGCTAAAAGAGATGGACATCAACCCGCTCATCCTCGATGAGAACGGTGCATTGGTGGCCGATGCGCGCGTGATAGTGGAGTATCGGCAGCCAGGTATAGACCGCTATGCGCACATGGCCATCTGCCCCTACCCCACCCAGCTCGTTAGCCGGTGGCAGCTCGCCGATGGCACCGACATTATCATACGTCCGGTTCGCCCGGAAGATGCCGAATTGGAACAAAGGTTCATACGCGAGCTATCGGAGGAATCCAAATATTTTCGCTTCATGAACATCATGCATGAGCTTTCTGATACCACGCTTATATCGCTCACGCAGATTGATTACAGCAGAGAAATGGCCCTGATTGCCGTGACCCAGGAGCAAGACAAGGAAATTGCACTGGGTGTTGCGCGGTATGTCCTCAACCCGGATGGCAGTTCCTGCAACTTCGCGCTGGTGGTGGCGGATAACGTTGCAGGAAAAGGGTTGGGGCAGAAACTCATGATTTCGCTGATGGAGGCGGCACGGGCGCAGGGATTGAAGACAATTGAGGGCGAGGTATTGAACAGCAATCGCAATATGCTCAAACTCATGAATCGCCTTGGTTTCTCGATCAAAACCAGCGAGGCAGATCACGGCATTATGGAGGTGAGCAAGCCACTTTAGGAGGGAAATCCAAATCCCGGTTTTGCCGTCAACGCGTCCACGGGAGGACTCAGGGTTTGATAGGAATGAATATTATAGCTAAGGGAATGAGGGGTGAGACTGACGACTTTGCATTGTCTTCGGATTTGCTCGCTAAAGGTCGACAGAGATCAGTTCGAACCAGAACACGCTACCTGCCCCAACGGTGCTCTCAAAACCGATTTTGCCTCCCATCAGTTCAACCAATTGCTTTGTCACCACGAGTCCGATACCTGTACCTTCAATAGAGCCGGTCTCTTGCCCAAGTCGGTTGAATTGCTGAAAAAGCTGTCGCAGTTTTTCCTGAGGCAACCCTGGTCCGGTATCCTTGACGCTGATGCGGACATGCTTGAGCCCCACCGTATCGCAATTCACTTCCACCGTTCCCCCCTTGCGATTATATTTGATCGCATTGGATAGAAGATTGATCAGAACCTGCTTTACTCGTATTCGATCGCCGTTAGCAAACAGCTGAGTGTCCAGCAGGGGGAAGATTAGCTGAATGTCTCGCTTGAGTGCCTGCGATTCGGTCATGCGCCGGCATTCAGCCATTACTTCCGCAATACATACGGTTTCGCGCGACACCACCAGCTTGCCGGATTCGATCGCGGCAAGATCGAGGATTTTATTGATCAGCTCCAGCAGATACCACCCAGCGCCAGAAATTTTCTTGAGCATGGTCATCTGACCGGATGATGGAGATGGAGAGCCGCACTCCAGCAATTGGGTAAAACCAAGCATGACATTGAGAGGCGTACGTAACTCGTGACTCATGTGGGAAATGAAATGTGCTTTCGCAAGATTGGCTTTTTCGGCATCGGTTTTGGCTTTTATCAGGTCTAGTTCAATCATTTTGCGTTTAGTGATATTAACCCGGAAGGAAAGGTAGGAGCCGACCCGTCCGCTACTATCCTTGAGCGGTATAATAGTTGAATCTACCCAATAGAGCGCGCCGCTTTTGCTGCGGTTGCAGATTTCTTGACGCCAGCTGCCGCCACGGGCGATTGTCGACCACATCTCGACAAAGAAAGCTTTGTTGTGCGTGCCGGAGTTGAGTATGCGATGATCCCGGCCAATCAACTCTTCCTCGCAATACCCACTGACTTCACAGAACATCGGGTTGGCCTGAAGGATGCGCCCGGTACGATCGGCGATGGAGACCAGAGCGAGGTTTCCGATAGCCTCCAGATAGGTAGCTGACCTGGCTTCAATTTCCTTGCGTTCCGTGATGTCTTGCATTGTACCAATAGCGAGCACAGTTTTATCGTCATCATTGCAGAAGGTCTCGCAGTGCATATGGACCCATTTGATGCCGCCATCGGGCAGGAGCAGGCGGCAAGTGATCTCATCACGAGAATGGTTCACCAGCCAGCGATCGTAGGCCTGGCCCACGGCGTTCCGGTCTTCCGGGTGAATCCTGCTCAGAAAGACTTCGTAGCTGGCATCGAATAAGTTTTGGTCGATTTCGAAGATGCGGAAGACTTCATCCGACCACAGCAACTCCCCGCTCATGAGGTCAAGCTCCCAGCTACCCATTTTGGCGATGCGCTGTATTTTGTTAAAACGCATCTCGCTTGCACGCAACGCGTGCTCTGCCTGTTTAAGCACGGTGAAGGCGGAAGCCTATAGTAAAACAGCGAATTTCATGGGATTTCGGCTTTTTGAACATCGAACATCAAGCTTTCGATCGGTTCATAGGAAATTGTCTAGTTGCAGTCATTTTACATTTTACTTCTCTTTCAAGGTTGGAAGTTTCCTATTAAGCAAGTATTTATCGGGAATAGCTTATACTCCTCATTCATGATCACCAAATCGTGAGTCGGTTTTCCTCGCTCCACCGGCCAGGTTAAGTCATTCCGTTAGGCTGCCTGAACTCGCTGGTAATTGGAAGCGGCTTAGTCTAGTTGGCGGTTCTCCGTGGCTTGGCCGCCCGCCTCGGCAGGGCTCCGCTTCTTCGAAGGGCAGCACGAGTTGCCTTCTGCGGACCTGTGAGTTCCCCGACTGACAAAGTGAGCTTGAATCTGCTTCAGTGCTCTGCTTTCGAGCGCCTGCGTTAACCTTAAAACGTCGCTAAAGATCGGACTACCCCCCGGCGCGGTTGTTCCCTCCGTCATGTGCAGGCGGTTTGCCCCTTCCCGAAGCGCATGGGCTTTTGTCTCACGTACGGCGGTCCCTGGCCGGAACTCGTCTGATGAAGTCCAGACTGGCGATGCGTGATTGAATTCATCGTAAATTAAGCGGACAATGCTTTTATGTGCCTAGGTATCCCCATGCAAATCGTCGAAATCGATGGCTTTAATGCCCGCTGCGAGGCAAAGGGTGTAACGCGCGAGGTAAGTCTATATTTGATTCAGGGCGAGCCGGTAGCAATCGGCGATTTCGTCATGGTACACGTGGGGTATGCGATCCAGAAAATGAACGAGGAGGACGCACGCTCGGCTTGGGAGGTCCACGACGAGATGCTTGCCTCGGAGGCGAGCGGTGCATGAACTCTCGGTCTGTGAGGCATTAATTGCTCAGGTTGAGCAAATTGCAATAAGTCATGGAGCGCAATCGGTTGAATCGGTTAGATTGAGGATCGGCCCCCTTGCCGGGATTGAGCCTTTATTACTGCAACATGCCTATCCCTTTGCCAGCGCAGGCACCGTGGTAGCGGGATCCATGCTGGTGATCGAACGGGTGCCGCTCAAAGTGAGTTGTGAGACCTGCGGTGCCGAGACAGAAGCTGAGCCGAACTGGTTGATATGCGGAGTGTGTGGTGACTACCATACCAAGCTGGTGAGCGGCGATGAGATGACGCTCATGAGTGTCGAGCTGATTACTGCAGAAGGAACGAATAATGTGTGATACGTGCGGCTGCAATATTACACCCGGTAATCGCGAGTTCGCCTATAAGCCGGTGAATGGTACAACAGCCGTCTCGGTGTTGAAAAATCTTCTGGCCAAGAACGACGATCAGGCAAGACACAACCGGCAGCATTTCGACAAGCACCGGTTACTGGCGATCAATCTCATGTCCTCCCCTGGTTCCGGCAAAACCGCGCTTTTGGAGGCGACTATCGACGCATTGCGAAATGAATATCGCATCGGCGTGATCGAGGGTGATCTGGAAACCGAGAATGATGCTGTACGCATCCGCGCTAAAGGCGCGCCGGCGTATCAGATCACCACGGGCTCGGCGTGCCACCTGGATGCACACATGGTCCACGATGCGTTGCACCAGTTTCCTCTTGAAGGGCTGGACATTTTGTTTATCGAGAATGTCGGTAATCTCGTGTGTCCCGCCAGCTTCGACCTCGGCCAGCATTATAATGTCACCCTGCTCTCAACTACTGAGGGAGACGATAAACCTGCCAAATATCCAGTGATGTTCCGCACGGCGGATGTAGTACTTTTTACTAAAAGTGATCTGCTTCCGGTGCTGGATGATTTCGATCCCGTACGCGCGGAATCGCATCTTCGCAACCTCGCCAGCGTAGCGCCGGTAATGCTGCTTTCCGCGCGCAAGAATCTGGATCTGCAAGCCTGGCTGGATTGGCTACGCAATGAACTGGTGCGGCAACGTGCGCAAGCGAATCACGCGGAAATTGCGCAGCCCCGAGTACAGCCGCTCCGAACGCAGTTGGATGGCGGGCACTTGCGCGAAGTATCCGGATGATCCTCACTGCCCAGGATTGGCTGGAAAAAATCCATGCGCTGCCGCTGGACCGGCGTGTGCGAATCATGAATGTTTGCGGGGGGCATGAACGCTCGATCACGATGGCAGGCATAAGAAGTGCGCTGCCGAAGACCGTTGAACTGATTGCTGGGCCGGGCTGCCCGGTGTGCGTGTGCCCGGAAGAAGATGTGTACCAGGCGATTCAACTCGCGCTGCGTGCGGATGTGATTCTGATCGCCTTCGGGGATATGCTGCGCGTGCCCGTGAATGTACCCCAAAAAGAGGTGCGCTCATTGGAGCAGGCCAAGGCCGCAGGCGCCGACATACGGCCAATTGCAAGTTTGCGCGAAGCGGTCAAGATAGCGCAGCAAAATCCAGGGCGGGCGGTAGTGTTCTTCGCTGCCGGCTTCGAGACCACCACCGCGCCCGTGGCGGCGATGTTACTGGAGGGTGTGCCGGATAATTTGTTCGTACTGCTATCTGCCAGGCGTACTTGGCCCGCCGTCGCCATGCTGCTCGATTCAGACACCCCTGGCTTCGATGGGTTGGTGGCGCCTGGTCATGTTTCCACCGTGATGGGGCCGGAAGAGTGGAATTTCGTGGTGGAAAAACATGGCATCCCCACGGCGGTCGCCGGTTTCAACCCGGTCTCGCTGCTGGCGGCAATGTATTCTGTATTGCGCCAGCTACTTGAAGGCAAGCGCTTTCTGGATAATTGTTATCCCGAGCTGGTCCGGCCCGGCGGCAATCGATCGGCTCAAGCGCAAATCGCGCAAGCGCTAGATGATACTGATGCCAATTGGCGCGGCATTGGCACTATTCCCGCTTCCGGTTTTGTGCTTGACCCATGTTTTTCCCAGCATGATGCGCGCACTCAATTCCCGGATTTCGATTTGGAGGGGCGCAAGCGTGCTGGACAAATGCCGGCTGGCTGCGAATGCGCAAGCGTGGTTTTGGGAAAAATCAACCCAAACGAGTGCAAGATTTATGGCCGCGCTTGCACCCCAAAAACCCCTATCGGCCCATGCATGGTATCGGATGAAGGAGCCTGCCGGATATGGTGGGCCGCCGGCGTGAGGGAGAATGCAACAACTTCGGCCGAAAGCAGCAAAACCCGAATGCCTGGCTGACGGTTTCGAGCGCTTCGTTGTTATTTTACTGAAGCTAAGACTTTAATCAACCCACTACCGGTGCATCCCGATGAAGCAAAGGATCAGCAAGTCATTCAGGGTAGAGGACCTGAGGCACGCCGCTGGCTGGTAACGGGACGGGTACAGGGCGTGGGTTTCCGTCCATTCGTTTTCCGCTTGGCGCAGCGGTTCAGTCTTACGGGACGAGTGCAAAACCTTACGGGTCAGGTATTGATCGAGGCCGAGGGCGAGACATCCATGCTCGATGCGTTTGGCGCGGCGCTGCTCACCGATGCGCCGCCGCTGGCGCAACCGGAATTGATCTGTGCAGAAAAGATTTCATACCGCGGACTGGATTGTTTCGAAATCAAGCCAAGCGCAGCTGCTCCGCTGCTGCAAATTCACATACCACCGGATTATTTTCTATGTGACGATTGCAGACGTGAGATGCAGAATCCGGACAATCGGCGTTATCGCTACCCCTTCATTAACTGCACGCAATGCGGGCCGCGCTACACCTTGATCACACACATGCCCTATGACCGCCCCAATACCACCATGGCGGGTTTTGAATTATGCGCGGCGTGCCGGACCGAGTACGAAAACCCGCTTGACCGCCGCTTTCATGCCGAGCCGGTTGCGTGCCCTGCGTGCGGTCCTCGGCTGTGCTTCACAACACCCACTGACAATATAGTTGGGGATGAAGCGCTGGTTGCCTGTGCATCGGCGTTGCGCCAGGGTGAGATCGTCGCGGTGAAGGGTATCGGCGGTTATCACTTGATGTGTGATGCAGGTAACGCTACGGCCATTGCGCGGCTGCGCGCCAACAAACATCGGCCACACAAACCGCTTGCGCTGATGTTCCCATGGCGCGGTGTGGACGGTTTGGAGCATGTGCAGCGGGAGTTGGAAGTCGATGCCAGAATACAGGCGCTACTACGTGATCCAGCACGGGCCATCGTACTCTTGCGCCAGCGCGGGGATTCGATGCTGCCGGAATCGATTGCGCCGGAACTCAATGAAATTGGCGCAATGCTGCCATATAGCCCATTGCATCACTTACTGCTGGATGAGCTGGGCAAACCGGTAGTTATAACCTCGGGCAACGTCAGCGGTGAGCCTGTGCTGACAGAAAATGGAGAGGTGGAAGAGCGGCTCGGTAACGTAACGAAGGTCTTCCTGCATCATAACCGCCCTATTGCACGTCCAGCGGACGATCCGGTAATGCGTATCATCGCCGGTAAGCCTCGCTTGATGCGCGCCGGGCGTGGTATCGCACCGGTGGAGTTTGATTTCCCTGATGCGTTTGAACGATCATTGCTGGCTGTTGGCGGCCACATGAAAAATACCGTTGCTCTGGGGTGGGATAGACGAGCGGTGCTCGCTCCCCACATTGGCGACCTGGATGCCCCGCGCAGCCTTGCGGTATTTGAGCAGGTAATCGCGGATTTGCAACGGCTGTACGGTGTTATACCTCAAGTCATCGTATGCGACGCTCATAGCGGTTATGCAAGCAGCCGCTGGGCCGCGCGCCAGGGATTGCCGCTTGTCCGTGTCTGGCATCACCATGCCCATGCATCGGCTGTGGCGATGGAACATGGCCCGAAGCGGACATGGTTGATGTTTACCTGGGATGGGGCGGGCTTGGGGGAAGATGGTACCTTGTGGGGCGGTGAAGCGTTGCATGGACGCCCCGGCGCATGGCGCCGTGTTGCACGCATGCGGCCATTCCGGCTGCCGGGCGGAGAGCGGGCGGGGCGTGAGCCATGGCGTTCGGGCATGTCGCTATGCTGGGAAAGCGGCATTGATGAGCAGCCTTGCACCGTTGATTCTGCGTTGCTGAAAAAGGCATGGAAGAAGGGATTGAATGCCCCGATCACTACCGCAGTTGGCCGTTTGTTTGATGGTGCGGCAAGTTTGCTCGGGTTAATCGATAAGGCGAGTTACGAGGGTCAGGCTGGTATGTATCTGGAAAGCGCCGCAGCAGGCGATGCTGAAGCAATAGACTTGCCACTTGAGAAGGATACATCCGGCTTGTTGACGGCGGACTGGAAACCGCTGATACAGGCATTATTGCGGGGAGATGTGCCAGTGGCACAAAGGGCCATGCAATTTCATATGAGCCTCGCGCGCTCCATTGTCGCTCAGGCGCAATGCATCCAAGCGTCAACCCCTTTCGACCTGGTCGGATTGACAGGCGGGGTGTTTCAAAACAAATTGCTTGCCGAACTAGCGGTAGCGCAGCTTGCCGCCGCCGGATTCGACGCGTATCTGCCGGAGAGGATACCTTGCAATGATGGCGGTCTCGCGTTTGGCCAGCTTGCCGAAGCGGAATTCGCGCATGGATGATACGCATATCCGTCTCGCCCATGGCAACGGCGGGAGTTACATGCGCGAGTTGATCGAAACCGTGTTCGCGCGCCATCTTGCCAACCCTTTGCTCAATGTGCAGGCGGATGCGGTTGCATTGCCGGCAATGGAGGGCGTGGTGATGGTAACGACGGATGGATTTACCGTGCAGCCGCTGGAGTTTCCGGGCGGCACCATTGGTTCGCTGGCAGTGCATGGAACCGTGAATGATCTCGCGGTATCGGGTGCTACGCCACTCTATCTGACGCTTAATGCATTCATCGAAGAAGGTTTTGACATCGCCCGGCTGGAACGTATTATCGCCAGCCTCGCGGACGCTGCGAGTGAAGTGGGGGTGGTTGTGGTGGCGGGCGATACGAAAGTACTGCCGCGTGGTGAAGGTGGCGGACTCTACCTTGCCACTACCGGCGTTGGTGTCCGGCCCAGACATATACAACTTGGACTGAATCGCGTGCAGTCCGGTGATGCAATTCTGGTGAGCGGACCGGTGGGCGATCACGGTATTGCTGTCATGCTGGCACGCGAGCAGTTTGGTCTGAGCGGTGCATTGTTATCGGATGCTGCGAGTGTATTTCCCCTGACGCAAGCCTTGGCATCCGTTACCGGTTTGCGTTTCATGCGCGACCCGACACGGGGCGGACTAGCCACGGTATTGCATGAAATTTGCCGGGCCACCAGTCTGGAGGTGAGGCTGACCCAAACCGCGATTCCGGTGCGTGAACAAGTGACGGCCGTATGCGAGATGCTGGGCTACGATCCGATGTTCCTGGCTTGCGAGGGGCGAGTGGTGGCGGTCGTGGAGGCATCGCAAGCGGCTGAAGCACTGACGCGGCTGCAAGCGCTACCGCAAGGGCGCGATGCCGCGATCATTGGTAGTGTCAACTCGGGGCGCGCGCACGTGGTATTAAAAACCGAACTGGGTGGCGAGCGGATTCTGGAAGAGCTGGAGGATGATCCGCTTCCAAGAATATGCTAATAATGAGATAAGAGTTCTTTGTCGTATGCACTCGGTAGCTGTAACGCAACGGATATGCTAAACATCAGGCCACCAGAAGGAAGGTTTACCATGAGGAAGAAGATTTATGGAGCCTTGTGAGTTTCCCGATATCGAACAGCAGCTCGCGCCCATATTTGAACGGCATGGACGTGAGTCAAGCCGATTGTTGCAAATTCTGCTCGATGTGCAGGAAGCTTTTCACTTTATTCCTCCCGAAGCCGTCACCTGTATTGCCGGGCACCTCGGGCTGCCAAGGGTGAGTGTGGAAGGGGCGGCCGGTTTCTATTCCTTCCTGTCTCTCAAACCGGCAGGCGAATACCGCATCCTGTTTTCAGATAATGTTACCGATCAGATGCTGGGCAATCCGGAGTTGATGCAGTATTTCTGCAACAAGCTCTGGCTGGAACCGGGCAAGGTGTCGGAAGATAATCTCGTAAGTGCCGACCGTACTTCCTGCACGGGCATGTGCGACCAGGGACCAGCGGCACTGGTCAATGGCTGGCCGCTTACTAATCTGGATCAAGATCGGCTTGACCTGATCGCGGAGTTGATCCGTAGCAAGGAACCCATTTCTCGCTGGCCGCCCATACTGTTTGAGGTCAAGGACAACATTCGCCGGGCTGACGTATTGCTGGGCGATGCTCTTGAACCCGGTGTTGCGATCAAAGCGGCGCTGGAACGAGGCGCCGATGCGACGCTGAGGGAGATGGAAACATCCGGACTGCGCGGGCGTGGCGGCGCAGGTTTTTCCACCGCCAGAAAATGGTCAGGATGCCGCGCATCTCCGGGATTGGCGCATTACATCGTGTGCAATGCGGACGAAGGTGAGCCGGGTACTTTCAAGGATCGCGTGCTGCTGAACAGTTATGCTGATCTGGTATTTGAAGGCATGACAATCGGCGCGAAGGTAATGGGTTCCGCGAAGGGATTTTTATATTTGCGCGGCGAGTACCGCTACTTGCTGGAAAGGCTGGAAAGCATATTGGCAAGGCGGCGAGCGACCGGCTTATTGGGCAGGGATATCCTGGGGGTAACCGGTTTTGATTTTGATATTGAAGTTCATTTGGGTGCCGGTGCCTATATTTGCGGGGAAGAGTCGGCGTTAATCGAGTCGCTGGAAGGCAAGCGCGGCCGCCCGCGCAATCGCCCGCCGTTCCCGGCAGCGCATGGCTACTTCCATCAACCCACTGTGGTGAATAACGTGGAAACCTTCGCCTGTGCCGCCAGAATCGCTGCGCAAGGCGGCAAATGGTTCGCCGCGATGGGCACCAGGCAGTCCAGCGGCAGCAAGATACTCAGTATTTCCGGGGACTGCGCGAGACCGGGTATTTACGAATACCCGTTTGGCGTCTCAGTGAAAGAAATACTCGACGATTGTGGCGGGGAGGATGTCTACGCGGTTCAAATAGGCGGACCCTCCGGCATTCTGATCTCCTGGAAGGAATTCGGACGATGCATTTCCTTTGAGGATCTGCCTACCGCGGGCGCGTTCACGATATTCAAGCGCGGGCGCGACATATTGCAGGTCGTGCGGAATTATGCCCACTTCTTCGCCCACGAAAGCTGCGGCTTCTGCACCCCATGCCGAGTGGGGACCCAGCTGCAGAAAAAAATCGTGGATAAAATGGCGAATGGTAACGGTACATCTTCCAATCTGGAAGAGTTGAAGCATCTTGGCCATATCATGAGAACGATGAGTCACTGCGGGTTGGGACATACGGCGGCAAATCCGGTTCTCGATATGCTGGATAAGTTTCCTGGCGCCTACGAGAAAAAGCTGAAGAACCTGGCCTTCGAACCGGCTTTCGACCTGGACAGCGCGCTGGAAACAGCGCGCAAGATTAGTGGCAGGGACGATCCATGGGCGCATCTCCCATGAATAAAACCATCACGATCGACGGAAAAACCGTGCCGTTTGTCGATGGCCAGACCATCATGGATGCCGCGATGGCATTTGGCATCTATATCCCTCATCTTTGCCATAATCCCGAGTTCGAACCACACGGTAGTTGCAAGCTGTGCGTCGTAAGCGTCAACGGGCGCAACATGACGTCCTGTACCATGCCGGCTGTGGAGGATATGGTGGTGGCAAATGATACGCCTGAGCTTAACGATGATCGCAAGGCTCTCGTGCAAATGCTCTTCGTCGAGGGCAACCATATCTGTCCAGCATGCGAGGCGTCGGGTAATTGCCAGTTGCAGGCGGCGGCCTATTACCTGAACATGCTGAGTCCACATTTCACGCATTTCTATCCGCAACGGAAGGTGGATGCTTCGCATCCCGATATTTTTCTCGACCTCAACCGCTGTATCCTTTGCGAATTGTGCGTTCGCGCCAGCCGCGAGGTTGACGGCAAGAACGTATTCGGAATTTCCGGCCGCGGTATTGACACACACCTGGTGGTGAATTCGGCCAGCGGCCGATTGGGTGACACCAATTTCGCCGCAACCGACAAGGCTGCCCATGTCTGTCCCACGGGCGCCATTCTCATCAAGCGCCAGGGCTACAAGATACCCATCGGGCAGCGTACCTTCGATCGCAAGAAAATCAGTGAAGTTCAGATGGAATTAATTGAACAAATAAAACCTGAGCCGGATGATGGATGAGAAAAAGAAAATCCGGGTTGCAACCTGTTCCCTGGCCGGCTGTTTTGGTTGCCACATGTCCCTGCTGGATATTGATGAAAAGCTATTTGATCTTCTTGGAATGATCGAGTTCGACCGCACGCCTTTTACCGATATCAAGCATTGCGGCTCATGCGATATCGGCATCGTTGAAGGTGGCGTAAGTAACGCCGAGAATGCTCGTGTGCTCAAGGAATTCCGCGATAACTGCAAAGTGCTGGTGGCGATCGGCGCATGCGCTATCGACGGCAATGTGCCCGCTCTGCGCAACAACATCGATTTATGGGATTGCTTTCGCGAAGTATATTTGTACGAGGGTGGCCTCGAAGGAAACCAAATACCCAACGACCCTGAACTGCCGCTGCCGTTCGACAAAGTGTACCCTATTTACGAAGTGGTCAAAGTGGACTACTTCCTGCCTGGTTGCCCACCGTCCGCGGACACGATCTGGAAGTTTCTCACCGATCTGATAGAGGGCAGGGAACCAAAGCTCAGTTACGAAATGTTGCGCTATGATTAAGGCATCTTTAGGATCATCTTATGCCCTTTGAACTGGAAACCGCCGCCAACCCTGACAACCTGCAACGGGTCGTGATCGAGCCGGTTACCAGAGTGGAGGGCCATGGCAAGGTCACGCTGCTGCTCGATGCCGATAACCGCGTCCATCAGGCGCGGTTCCATATTGTCGAATTTCGCGGATTCGAGAAATTCATTCAAGGCCGGCCATTTACCGAGGTGCCGGTACTTGTTCAGCGTCTCTGCGGCATTTGCCCGGTGAGCCATAATCTCGCGGCTTCGAAGGCTATGGATATGATTGTCGGAGGAACGCCTCCTCCCGCTGCCGAAAAGCTGCGCCGCCTCATGCACATGGGCCAGATATTGCAGTCCCATGCCCTGCATTTTTTTCATCTCTCTTCGCCGGATCTGCTGTTCGGTTTTGCTGCGGATGCCGGGAAGCGCAACATCGCTGGCCTCGTGGCGGATTTTCCCGATATCGCCAGACAGGGTATTGCGTTACGGAGGTATGGCCAGGAGGTCATCCGGCTCACCAGCGGCAAACGGGTACATGGCACAGGCGTGATTCCCGGCGGCATGAGCAGGAATCTGTCGCAGGATGACCGCGATTACCTGCTGAAGGAAATAGACCAGGTTCTCCGATGGAGCCTGGATGCCGTGAAATTGATCAAGACCATCTACAGTGAGCATGCGGATCTTTATAATGGCTTCGGTTCTTACCGCTCCAGCTTCATGAGCCTGGTGCGCGAGGATGGGGCCATGGATCTATACCATGGCGGCTTGCGTGCCAGGGATGAACATGGCCAAACCATTTTCGATCATGTGGACTACAGCCGCTATTGGGATTACATCCATGAGGAAGTGAAATCCTGGTCTTACATGAAATTTCCCTTCATACGTTCGCATGGTAGGGAAGAAGGCTGGTACCGGGTGGGACCACTTGCGCGCATCAATAACTGTGACTTCATACCGACGCCTCTGGCGGATGCGGAGCGAAAGACTTTTAAGGAATTCGGCGGAGGCAGCGCGACTCATGCCACCCTTGCCTATCACTGGGCGCGCATGATTGAGATGCTGCATGCCGCTGAAGCGATAGAGGAATTGCTCTATGACGATGATCTGCTAAGCGACGACTTATTGAACACCGGGGAGCGGCAGTTGCGTGGGGTGGGCGTGATCGAGGCGCCGCGCGGCACGCTGATCCATCACTATCGCATCAATGAAGACGAGCAGATCGTACGCGCCAATCTGATCGTTGCCACCACTCACAATAATCAGGCCATGAACGAAGCGATACGGCAGGTGGCGCTGCAATATCTGGATGGCCAGCAGCTTACCGAGGGTTTGCTCAATTATATTGAAGTGGCCATTCGCGCGTTTGATCCCTGTCTTTCCTGCGCTACTCATGCCGTCGGCAAGATGCCATTGGAAGTGGAACTGATAGATGCGGAAGGCGTCATGACACAACGCCTGATCAAGGATTCCGACGGGCGGTATAGGACTTGACGGCTCCACTGCTGATCTTTGGTTACGGCAACCCAAGCCGGGGCGATGACGCGCTTGGACCCTTGTTGTTACAACGTCTGGAAACGCTTAACCTCCCGCATCTCGAATTGCTCACCGACTTCCAGCTCCAGGTAGAGCATGCACTCGATCTGCAAAACCGTGAAAGGGTGTTGTTCATTGACGCCAGCATTTCATGCACGGCACCCTATGCGTTTTCGCGCCTCCGCCCGCAAAAAGATGCAAGCTACACTTCACACGTCATGAGTCCCATGGCGGTGCTGCATGCTTACCAGGAACTCTACGGAAAACCGCCCCTCACTTATTTTCTGAAGGTTCGGGGAAAAAGCTTCGAACTGGGAGAGCCACTCAGTTCAGAAGCGGCTGCAAATCTGGAGGCAGCCTTTGAACTGTTGCAAAAACTTTGTGCCAAATCCAGTCTCCCAGAATGGGAGCAGTTTGTCACAGTTTTTGATTCCTCAGTTCTTCCACGCTAAATAGAATCTTCTCACGCAAGGAAAAATCGTCTGCTAAAGCCCTGATCGATGAGTTACGGCTAAGACCAATCTACGCATGAGCTTCCAAAACATCAGCGCAACGACAGCGAACAGTTGCAAACCGAAGTCCTCCGGTTTGAACGTAGTACTAAGACTACGCCGCGGACGGAGCTGGGCATTATGAATAAATCCAGATTTTGCCAGCACCGGTGCTCACGGGGACTTACGAGCTTATTATTCATTGACGATCAGTAGTGTCCGGCAATTTTGTCCAGACGGTTATATAACAGGTTGATCTGGAATGTGAAATAGTATGTTTAGGGGTGTCATCGATTTGAATGTGAATTTTGCGAAACTGGGGGTTTCTCCGCGCGGTTTCTTATCATGCATTCAAGCGAATTGGTATTCGCACAACTCATGGAGTATTTACCCCTTCACACATTTCGCCGCTGTGTACAGCGTTACCCGTCCAAATATCCCGCCAAGACGTTTTCGCATCTCGATCAATTTCTCTGTATGGCCTTCGCGCAACTGACTTACCGCGAAAGTCTGCGCGACATCGAAACCTGTCTGTGTGCTCACCAAGCCAAGCTCTATCACTTGGGCATACGAGGCAACATTGCCAAGAGCACACTGGCCGATGCCAACGAGCAACGCGACTGTCGCATCTATGCGGATTTCGCGATGAGCCTAATCCAGACTGCCAGAACACTTTACGCCAGCGACCACTTTGCGGTGGAGCTGGAGCAGACGGTCTACGCACTCGATACCACGACCATCGACCTGTGCTTGAGCGTCTTCCCCTGGGCGCGCTTTCGTCAGGCCAAAGCTGCCGTCAAGATGCATACGCTGCTCGACCTGCGCGGCAATATTCCAACCTTCATCTACATCAGCGACGGCAAGATGCACGAGGTCAATGTGATCGACATCCTGATACTCGAAGCCGCCAGCTTTTACATCATGGATCGTGGCTTCACCGACTTCGCTCGCTGGTTCGTCATGCATCCAGCGCAGGCGTTTTTTGTAACGCGAGCCAAATCCAATCTGCTCTTTCGCCGTGTCTACTCTCGCCCCGTGGATAAATCCACGGGACTGCGTTGCGATCAGACCATTGCATTGACCGCTCCCAAGGCCAGCAAGGATTACCCGCAGCACCTGCGGCGCATCAAGTTCTGCGATGCTGAACACGACAAGGATCTGGTATTTCTAACCAACAACTTCGACTTGCCTGCGCTGACCATCGCTCAGCTTTATCGTTGCCGCTGGCAGGTCGAACTATTCTTCAAGTGGATCAAACAGCATCTTCGTATCAAGCGGTTCTACGGCACCACCGAGAATGCGGTCAAGACGCAAATATGGATCTCCATAACGGTTTACGTCTTGGTCGCCATCGTGAAAAAGCGGCTCAATACCGAGGCTTCGCTTTACACAATTCTACAAATCCTGAGCCTGACTCTCTTCGAGAAAACGACGCTCGATCAATTACTTAAAAATACGGAGATGCAAATGACCACACAGCAAAACAACAACCAACTGAATCTATTCAACTAAATTTCCGGACACTACTGATTGACGATAATTACTTTCAATGTGCGTTCCTTCATCGCATCACCAAACGTATCATAGGCTTTCATAATATCGTCCAGCTTGAAATGGTGTGTGATCAGTTGTCTTGGCTTGATTTTGCCTGACGCCACGGTTTTCATCAGCATGGGCATTGTCACCGTATCGACGAGACGTGTCGTGAGCGTAATGTTTTGAGACCACAGTTTGTCCAGATTCAACTGAACCGGCTTGCCATGCACGCCAATGTTCGCGATATGACCCCCCGCTGTGACGATGGCTTGGCAGATATCGAAACTCATCGGTATTCCTACCGCTTCTATCGCGACGTCTACGCCTTTGCTGTTGGTTAGTGCCATCACCTTCTCAACTGCTTTGCCATCGCTGTTGTTAATGACCTGCGTCGCGCCAAGCTTTTTCGATGTCTCCAGTCGGTTGTCATCGATATCCACCATCATAATTTCCGCAGGTGAATAGAACTGTGCCGTCAACAATGTCGCCAGCCCGATAGGTCCGGCACCGATAATGGCTACGGTGTCGCCGGGCTTGACCTGTCCGTTGATGACGCCGCATTCAAAGCCCGTCGGCAAGATATCGCTTAACATAACGAGTGCTTCTTCGTCGGCACCAGGAGGAACGGCATAAAGACTATTGTCCGCGAATGGAACCCGGACATACTCAGCTTGGGTTCCGTCAATCAGATTACCCAGTATCCAGCCGCCTCCGTTTTTGCAATGTGAATACATTCCTTTCTTGCAGTTGATGCATTTACCGCAAGACGTGATGCACGAAATCAGGACATGATCGCCAACACTGAAGGTTGAAACATTCGCACCGACCTGTTCAATGATTCCGACACCCTCGTGACCCAGAACCCGGCCTGGATTCACGGTGGGGACGTCTCCTTTCAGAATATGCAAATCTGTTCCGCAAATGGTCGTCTTCGAGATTTTGACAATGGCATCAGTAGAGGCCTCGATGACGGGCTTTGGCTTGTCTTCGAATCCACGTTTACCTGGACCATGGTATACAAGTGCTTTCATAGGCGGTGCTCCGTCTGACAGGTTTTGATTTTTCGATATTCCTGCAATTTAATTCATTCCAACTACCAGTACATCGCAATCCGCATCCTGTATCACGTACTTTGTTACACTGCCAAGCAACATCTCGTCCCGTTCGGACTGGCCGTGTTTACCAATGACGATCAGATCGGGTTTAAGTGCTTCCATTTTTTTCCGGATTACGGCAGATGCAGAACCCGGCTCTATAATACCGGATGACGAACCATCCGGCGCTTCCAAGTCGGAGATCAATTGCTGCATTTCCCTGTTCTTTTGTGCTTGAACTTCGGTCTCGTAAACTTGAATCAGTTTATCGTCTACACTAGAAGAACGTAGCTTGGCTTCGAATGGCACTTCAAATGCGTGCAAAACAGTAATATGTGCATGCGGAGCAATGTTCATGGCAAATTTCGTCGCCCGACAGGAAGATTTCGAGAAATCCACCGGCGCCAGTATCCGCTGGTACCGCGCCTGAGGCGCCTGCTTGACAATCAACAGCGGACAGGTCACCGTGCGCAATACCTTGTCAACGGTGGAACCGGCAAACAGTTCCCGCAAGAAACCAACGCCGTGAGCCCCAATCACGATCAGCCCGGCATTTAGCAGCTTGGCATAGTGTGCGATCTCGGTGTGGGCACGGCCGACATTCACGGTTGCCGTTGTGATGGGAATGCCGTAATTCCCTGAGAGTTTGTGTTCAATCTCGGCCATCTGCTTGCGCGACGCTTCCATTAACCGCTGCTCTGTGTCGAGGGGAGGCTGGGTCAGGTTACGCAGGGATTCCAGGGCCAGACTGTCGACAACATGTAGCAGGTCCAGTGATTCGCTACCTAATTCTTGCGCCAGCATGGCGGCTCTTGCTTCGGCACGGTTGGCATAAGCGGACATATCGGTAGCAACGACTATTCTTGGGAACATGATTGGCCTCCTTTCTTCCTGCCTAATGATCGTTTTAAGCTTACATGAAAGTTGCGCATCATGCCCAGATCTTCATGTTCGAGATTATGGCAATGATACAGAAACAGCCCGGTGTAATCTTCGAATGGCTTGATGATGTCGATTTCTTCGCCAGGCATGACTAGTACCGTGTCTTTCCAGCCGCTGTTGATGAAGCCTTCCCGAACGGTGGCATAGCTGCTGGTATCCTGGCCCTTTAAGGTGCGCGAAATAATTCGAAACTGCTGGTTATGTATATGAATCGGATGCGGCATGGACATCATCCCCATGCCTCCCCTTCCGCCTCTCATTCCCCCCATGCCCATCTCTTCCCCCATCGGCCCATGATTATTGGTTATGCGAATCTTCTGGATAGTGTTGACAGGAATCTCTTCGATATCCATCGCCTCATACATTTCGAAAGACCGACCATTCAGTTGAGGTGACATATGGCCCATGCTGGCAGCAATCGGGACAAGCCGCTCCGGATTCGATACACCACGTTCCGTCAACTTGCGCAATTTGACCAGACTCTGCAGCAGCTTGGACGATTCACTCACCTTCTCGAAGATATGGAACCTGGCTATCGAGAAGGTCTCGCCCTGGGCTAGTCCATCCGGCATCATGCCGCCGCCGCCCATACCTCCCATACCCATATGTGGCATATCAAATTCGAGGCTACGCAGCACCAGATCGGTTCCCGGCTTGCGGCCACCGAAATCGACCCACAATTCGACTATAATTCCAATTTGCGGGCAAAACGATAGCTGCGTTGGCTTCGTTGCGGAGAAGGAGGGTGGCAAGCCCGGGCGGTGGGTACGTAACTCGAACAATACCTACGATGTCGGCTCGATGCAGTTCAATACCACCTACCTGGCCGATCTCGCCAAGTACGGTATTACTGCCAGCCATGTCGAACGAGCCGGGTGCTATGCGTTCGATCTCGCGGCATGGCGGCTCAGAGTGCATATCCGCAACGACAAGGGCGATTTATGGACGAAAGCATCCAACTACCATTCATATACACCCCATCTCAATGCTGCGTATCGGGCGGATCTGATGCAAAAGGCCGCTAAATGGGCTCAATGGCTGGATGCCCGTTTTGTCACGTATGATGTTACATCCCAGCTTGCTCAACAGTGATAGAGGGGATGCGTCGTTAGAATGACTTGATGCATATCCATTTTATGGATATTCTATGTGTATTTGGTTAGGAGGTTACCCATGACCATGCACGTCAATCTCTCCACCGAAATGGAGGGGTACATCAAGGGCAAGGTTGCCAGCGGCTTCTATGGCAACGCCACGGAAGTCATCCGCGACGCAATCCGCCGGATGCAGGCCGAAGAAAGCCGCGTAGCAGCATGGCAGGCAGCGATCGCCAAGGGTGATGCGCAACTTGATCAGGGTGAAGGCGTGCCCTACACACCGGAACTGATGGAGCGCATGACGCAATCGGCCATCGCCGCCATGCACAACGGCCAGCCGATTGATCCTGATGTCCTCCCCTAAGCCCCGCCTCACACTTTCTCCGGAAGCACAAAAAGACTTCACCAGCATCCTGCGTTACACGGGCGAGCGGTGGGGGCACGAACAATTGCTGGCCTACCGCGACAAGCTGAACGACGCCGTCCTGCTGATTGGCGGGAATCCGCAGCTTGGATATCAGAGCGCGGAATTACCGGATACGCACCGTCTTTATTTTGTCGGTTCGCATGTCATCGTGTACCGGACGCGACAGGACGCAACCGAGGTGGTGCGCATCTTGCATCAGCGCATGAGCATAACGCGGCATGTATAGGGCAGAGTATCATTACGGGCTTCGCCGAAAAGGAAACAGCTCCATTTCATCGGTACTCAAGCCCGGCTCCGAAGCCGGGCCGGGGTGAAACAAACTATTTAAGCGGCTTGTTGATTGCTTCGGTTGCGCTCCACCAAATCCATAATGTAGCGGTGTGCCTTGCTGGCTTGGTTGGCTGCGGTGAAAATAGCACGTTTGTCGTTTTTCAGCACCTTCAGCCACGAGTCGATATAGCCGGCATGATTCGGGATTGTCGTCGCGGAAAAACCGAGTTCCGCATTCAGGAAGGCGCTGCCCAGTTCAGCTATCAATTCCTCGAAAGCATAGGCCTCTGTACCGAATCGATTGGCAAAGTCACGCGCTACACGGTGCTTCGCTCCGCTCCAATGGGTCAGCTCGTGCAGGGCGACACTATAAAATTCAAGGCTATGTCACAATTAATTATTGCAACTGAACCCGCCCCAGGGCGGAAAGCAGAATCACTTGCGGGGTAGGTGCATTGTGCAAACGCTCAAGCATTCGTCTCCAGCCCAGGTAATTAGGCAAGTGCTTGGTAGCCACTCCATTGAATCGCCTCATCCAGGTTTGCAGCCGGCTATCGTAGGCATTGACGTTCTGGACATGGAATATCTTGTCTATCACCCGGATACCGGCGCTGACATTAATTGCCCGCAAGGGAACGTCCATGTCATGGGCAACCTTGACATAAGCCGGGTTGCCATCGGCACACAGCATGGTGTCTTTCTCCAGCAAGGGCTTGAGCACGGCGCTAATCGTTTTTGCGTTGACCTTTTTCATCACCCCATCCGTCGTTCTGCCAGTGCGATCCCGGCAAATAAGCACAGGAATCTGTTCTTCAGACAGGCCGCGTTTTTTCGCCTTGCCACCGCGCTTGCGCGGAGCACGCGCCATTGCGCGCTTCTTGCCCTTGAACGATTCAAGAAAGAAGGTTTCATCCGCTTCGGCAATGCCACCCAGCCTCGATGCTTTTTGGTCCGTTGGGCAGGGTGAGAAATCGATGCCGCCAATGAAAGGAGGTGTTTCGGTGAATTGCGCACGCCTCGGCACTTTTGCGTATGCTGTTACCTTCCGCCATCTGCTGGGTATAGGTCAGCCATTTGTCTTTGTGGCGCAGTCGCGCCAGTGGGGTGCCGGTCAAGGCATTGAAGGTCTTGTGACAAGACTGGCACCGGTACCGCTGCAGACCGGAGGCAGAACCCCAGCGCGCAGCCTCGCCACTACAGTGCGGACAAACCGGTTTATCATTCTTCAGACGAGATTCAACCAAAACAGAACCTTCTGCTTGCTGCTCATTATGGCGAAAATCATTCATCAGCCTTTTCTTTTGTCGAAGCGTCAGTTTCTTGAATTGCTCAAGCATTTTCTGGAAATCTTTCGCTTTCATCTCAGCACCCTATTCAATTGATTTGAATGAGTATATTTTATACCACTAATTAATTGTGACATGGCCAAATTAAAACTCACCTGCTAAATTCGGTCACAAAAATTGCACGGGCTAAGGGGTGGGTCAAAAATGTCCATTTACGGGTAAATATATGCCCCCATTTATGTTGCAAGTTGCATTCCAGCGCAGTATGAATTTGTAAACATCGTTATTCGCTCAATCAATTGGTTAGACCCGTCCCTCCCTATAAATTATCCCTTTTTATCGGGAAAACATGGATTGTTAATAGCATTACAGTGCCTCTCTTGGAACTGCCTGGGTTAAATTTCACCCACATATCACCCGTGTTATGAACCATTTTCCGGTTCGATGTTTCGGTTATCCAACAATGTCGAGCGATGGAAACTGGACGACAAATTTTTACTCCCTGCGCCAAGTCGTGCCTTGCGGGCTATCTTCCAGGATAATATCAGCGTCCAGCAATGCCTTGCGGATGCGATCCGCTTCGCTATAATTTTTGTTTGCACGGGCAATGAGACGTTGTTGAATCATTTGCTCAACACGTTCCGGTGCGAAATTGGAATCTCCCGCCAGCGAAGCATCCTGGAAATATTGCTGTGGATCCCGTTGCAGCAGCCCCAATACACCGCCGAGCGCTTTCATCAATGACATATCTCCTGGCGATCCGGTCTTGTTGGCTTCACTGGCGAGATCAAACAACACGGCGATGGCATCGGGAGTATTAAAGTCGTCATTCATCGCGTCCTTGAAACGCCGTGCATGGGATTGGTTCCAATCTATCGCTGGATTAATCTCACCGACTTCCCTCCCTTTCAACGCGGTATAAAGCCGATCCAGCGCGCGTTTGGCATCTTCCAGATGCTGGTCGGAATAATGCAGCGGGCTGCGATAATGAGCGCGCAGGATAAAAAAGCGCACCACCTCCGGCGGATAGCAGGTGAGTATTTCGCGCACGGTAAAAAAATTGCCCAGCGACTTGGACATCTTTTCATCATTGACACGAACGAAACCATTATGCATCCAGTAGTTAACGAAGGGATGCCCATGCGCGCCTTCGCTTTGCGCAATCTCGTTTTCATGGTGGGGAAACTGCAAGTCCTGCCCGCCGCCATGTATATCGAAATGTTCCCCCAGATAATGCTCGCTCATCGCCGAGCATTCAATATGCCAACCGGGGCGCCCTTTACCCCAAGGCGAATCCCACTGCGGCTCGCCGGGCTTGGCGGCCTTCCATAACACAAAATCAAGCGGATCCTTCTTGTGTGGATCGATAATCACTCGCTCTCCCGCGCGCAGATCGTCGAGTGATTTTCCGGAGAGTTTTCCATAACCAGGAAATCTGTGTACGGCATAATATACATCGCCGTTGGCTGCGGCATAGGCAAGCTCTTTATCCACCAAGGTGCGGATCATGACAATCATTTTTTCCACATGCTGGGTAGCTCGCGGCTCGCAGGAAGGCGGCGCGACGCCAAGCGCGGCAGCATCTTCCTCCATCGCCTGGATAAAACGGGTGGTCAGTGTCTCGATAGACTCATTGTTTTCCTGCGCGCGTTTGATGATTTTGTCGTCAACATCGGTGATATTGCGCACATAAATGACCTCAAGGCCGCTCGCTCGTAGCCAGCGTACCACCATATCGAATACCACCATCATGCGAGCATGACCGAGATGGCAATAATCGTAAACTGTCATGCCACAGACATATATTTTGACCTTTCCAGGGGCCAGTGGGATGAACTCCTGTTTCTCCCTGATGAGCGAATTATGGATTTTGAGCATCTGGCGAGATTGTGAAATGGATAAGCTTCTTGGTAGAATCGGTATGCTTCTTGGTAGAATCTTGAATATTCTAGGATTACTTAACAAAACCGGAGAAGTATAGCACAATGAAAACGCTAAATTTTCAGCGGACAAAGGCGTTTATAACAGCCTGTGCTGCCGCCTTGGTGCTGTCGAGCTCTCCTACGTTTGCCGATGAAAACGAGGAAGTTGCCAAACTCTATAAGCAAGGCAATCTAGCCAAAGCGCTGGAGCAAGCAGACGCTTATCTTGCCACCAGACCCAAGGATGCCCAGATGCGCTTTCAGAAGGGCCTGATTCTTACCGAGCAGAATAAGATCGCTGACGCCACCAAGATATTCTCCTCGTTGTCGGAAGACTATCCGGAACTGCCGGAACCCTATAACAATCTCGCAGTGCTCTATGCCAGCCAGGGCCAATATGACAAGGCTAAGGGTGCGCTCGAAATGGCGATACGCACCCACCCCAGCTATTCCACCGCGCACGAGAATCTGGGCGATATTTATGCAAAGATGGCGAGTCAGGCATATGGCAAGGCTCTGCAACTGGACAAGGGGAACGCCGCCGCGCAGACCAAGCTGGCAATGATCAAGGATTTGTTTTCGGGCAGGGCCAAAGGAATTCAGACCGTATCCGCTAAATCGCCAAGCGACTTATCAGCACAGAGCCCGGAGAAAATTGCAGAGAAAGCGCCGGAAAAGACTGCTGAGAAACCCGTGTCAGAGCAATCTTCCATTGCTGAAAAATGGGTGCCGGAAAAATCCGTGATCTCGGACAGAGACGCCAACGAAGTTCTGAAAGCGGTAAACGCCTGGGCAAAAGCATGGTCAGAGAAGGATGTCGCCGCATACCTGGCATTTTATGCAAGCGATTTCCATACGCCCCGGGGCACCTCACGCTCAACATGGGAAAAAAGCCGCCATGAGCGCATTAGCAAACCAAAGTCTATCCAAGTTGAAATTACCAACCCAAAAGCCAGTTTTACCGATACCAGGCACGCCAAGGTGAGTTTCAAGCAATCGTATCATTCCGATGCAATCAAGACTACTACCACTAAAACCCTTGAGATGGTCAAGACCGGAGAAAAGTGGTTGATAAAACAAGAACAAGTAGGACGATGAAGCCATTCACCAACACGGGCTTCCCAAAGCGCAGTCTATTGATTACAGCTGCGCTTACTACAGCCGCAATGGCGGGATTATGCCTCACTGCTGCAGGCGCACTGGCGAGTGACAACCCGATTTTGTCCGAATTATCCGTAACTGGCCCGGAAACAGTGCTCGTCAAAAGCCTGCGGGAAATTGCAGAAAGCCGTATGGATTCCGCCTTGAGTGGAATTGAGCAGTTGCTCAAAACCAATCCTAATTTCCGGCTGGCACATCTGATTAAAGGCGATCTGCTGCTGGCCCGCTCTCGGCCTATCAGTGACATGGGAAGCGCTGCCGGGGTTCCGCAGCACCTTTCCGATCTGCGGGAGGAGGCACGAGCAAGAATGCAGCGGCATCAAGAACCGGTACCGCTTGATATGATGCCAAAATACCTACTGCGGATGCCGCCAGAGCAAAAATATGCGGTCATCGCCGATACACGCAAATCGCGGCTTTATATGTACCAGAATGTGGGTGGTGAGCCCCGCTATCTTGCCGATTATTACATCAGCAGCGGTAAGAACGGATCGCAGAAACTGAAGGAAGGTGATAAGAAAACCCCTGTCGGGGTATATTTCATCACCGCCAATCTGCCGCGTAAAAAACTTACTGACTTCTACGGCAGCGGTGCATTCCCCATCGATTATCCAAACGAATGGGATAAACGCCACGGACGTAATGGTTTTGGCATCTGGCTGCATGGCACACCGTCAAACACTTACAGCCGGCCGCCCCGTGCCAGCGATGGTTGCGTGGTGCTATCCAATCAGGATCTGGACGCCGTGGGCGCAACGCTGCAAGTCGGCGTCACACCTATCATCATCAGCGACGAAACAGAATGGGTAAAACCTGGGGACGCTGCTGTCCTGCGCGACAAACTGGCACAACATCTGGAAAACTGGCGGCGCGACTGGGAGAGTGGAAAAGTCGACGCCTATCTCAGGCACTACGGCAGCGATTTCTCCAGCGATAATCAAAATCTGGCTGAATGGGCGAATCACAAGCGCCAGGTGAATGCCGCCAAAAGCTGGATCAAAGTTGGCATCAGCAACATTGGCATGTATCTTTATCCGGGCAGAGACGATCTGGTGGTAGTCAATTTTGACCAGGAATATTCCAGCAACAATCTTTCAAACAAAATGAAAAAACGCCAGTACTGGATGAGGGAAAATAAGAACGGACGGTGGAGGATTATTTACGAAAATGCGGCGTGATTACAAAAACCAATCCATTTAACTTTCCTTTTATAGGTAACCCATGCACATCATCAGGCTTTTCACTCTTTCATTTCTTTTTAGCGCCGTCGCTCATTCTGCCACTCCTGCCGCCAATCCTCAGGTTGAAATAAGGACTAATTCCGGTAATATAGTATTGGAACTCTACCCCGATAAGACGCCGAAGACCGTGGAAAATTTTTTAGGGTATGTGAAGGACGGTCACTATAGAGGCACCGTATTCCATCGTGTTATCCCGGGATTCATGATTCAGGGCGGGGGATTTGACAAGGCGTTTAAGCAGAAGTCGACAAGGCAGCCCATTGAAAACGAGGCGGCTAATGGCCTCAAGAATGAACTCGGAACGGTGGCGATGGCCCGCACCTCGGACCCGCAGTCAGCTTCGGCGCAGTTCTTCATTAATGTGGCCGATAACGCGTTTCTCAACTACACCGCACCTACTCAACGGGGTTACGGTTATACAGTGTTTGGAAAAGTAATTCGGGGGATGGAAGTGGTCAACAAAATTGCCGCAACGCCCACCGGCTCTAGTGGGCCCTTCCCAAGCGACGTACCCAAGGAAGCCGTAATAATTGAAGAAATCAAACTCATCACAGCGGACTCTGCTCCTGCTGCCAGCCTCCTCAAAAAATAAGGACAGACATGATCAAACTGCACACCAATCACGGCGTCATTACTCTTGAACTCGACAGCGAAAAAGCACCGTTAACTGTTCAGAATTTTATTGACTATGTGAATAGCGGCCATTACGACAATACCGTGTTCCATCGCGTAATTGACGGTTTCATGATACAGGGAGGCGGATTTGAGCCGGGACTGACCCAGAAAAAGACTCGCGCACCGATTCAGAACGAGGCCGCCAATGGCCTCAAGAACGACAAATATACCGTCGCTATGGCGCGTACATCCGACGTACACTCCGCTTCTGCACAATTTTTTATCAATGTCGCTGATAACAATTTCCTGAATTACACTTCATCTACCTCTCAGGGTTTCGGCTATTGCGTGTTTGGCAAGGTCGTGGAAGGCCAGGATGTGGTAGATCGGATCAAGAAAGTGAAAACCGGGGATCGAGGCGGCCATCAAAATGTGCCACTTGAAGATGTGGTGGTGCAGAAAGCAGAAGTAATATGATGACAAGAGAGTTTGGAATTTAGTTTCAGAACTCAAACTCGGCGAAGTCACAACTGGGAAGTGTTTGCGACAGTGTAAATAGCATTTTTATGGGGAAACTATGTCCGCTTTTCGAATCCTAGCAATTCTTTTCACCAGCATGTCGTTACTGACGCTCAGCGGATGCGCAACCACCACTACGGATGGAGCAGTTGGTGCAAGCCGCTCCCAGTTCATGCTTATTTCGTCAGAGCAACTGGAACAAACCGCCGCCCAAGGGTATAGCAAGCTGAAGGCGGATGCGACGCAGAAAGGTACCTTGAATAAAGATCAGAAAATGCTGCAGCGAGTACAAGCCATAGCTAAGCGAATCGAGCCGCAAACCGGCATCTTCCGCAGAGATGCGCCTGGCTGGAAGTGGGAAGTCAACATAATTGACAGTAATGACCTTAACGCCTTCTGCATGCCCGGCGGCAAGATCGTGTTTTATTCGGGGCTGATCAATCGATTGCAGCTCACTGATGAAGAAATCGCGGTGGTGATGGGGCATGAAATCGCCCATGCCCTCCGCGAGCACTCGCGCGAGCAGGTATCGCAGGCGATCGCCGCGCAGGCGGCAATGGGTCTCGGATCCGCGGCGCTTGGTCTGAGCCAGAGCGCGACCCAACTTGCCGGAATCGGGTACGATGCCTTGATAGCCACCCAATTCAGCCGAACCGACGAAGCCGAGGCCGATCGTATCGGTCTGGAACTGTCCGCTCGCGCGGGCTACAATCCGCGTGCCGGAATTACATTGTGGAAAAAAATGATGAGCGCCAATAGTGGAGGGACGCCCCCCGAATTTCTAAGCAGCCACCCTGCTGACTCGACGCGCGTCCAGCAGATTGAATCCTTGCTGCCAATTGTCACACCGCTCTACGAAACAGCCCGCCGCAAAGGCTAACGCTCACTCACTGTTATGTTTCCGTGACAAATTCACGCTACCGAAAATAAGCGGAATAGCGAGTACTACGCCGTCAGCCCCCGTGTCAGGTCTGCCTTAAGATCTTCTACTGCTTCGAGTCCCACCGCAATGCGAAGCAGGCCATCGGTGATCCCCGCCGCATCCCGGCTTTCCTGGCCGATGCGAGCGTGGGTGGTTGTGGCCGGATGCGTAAGCGTGCTCTTGGTATCGCCCAGATTGGCGGTAATCGAAATCAGGCGCACACAATCCACCACTCGCCAAGCCGCTTCTTTTCCTTTTTCCAATTCAAATGAAACAATGCCACCGCCGGTTTTCTGTTGGCGCCTGGCAAGCTCGTACTGTGGATGCGAGGGCAATCCGGGATAATGAACTCTGGCCACCCCTGGCTGGGCTTCCAGCCAGCGAGCAATTTGCAGGGCATTTGCGGAGTGAGCATCCATACGGATTTTAAGAGTCTCCATGCCTTTCAGGATTACCCAGGCATTGAAGGGGCTCAGGCTCGGCCCAGCGGTGCGCAGGAAACCGAACACTCCTTGTTCCATCAGCAGGTCGCGCTTCCCAAGCACGGCACCGCCCAATACCCTGCCCTGGCCTTCAAGGTACTTGGTAGCCGAGTGAATCACAAGATCGGCCCCCAGGTCCAGCGGCCTTTGCAGCGCCGGCGAGCAAAAGCAATTGTCGACCGCAAGCCATGCCCCAGCTTTTTTTGCCACTGCTGCAAGCGCAGCGATGTCAGAAATTTCGGTGAGGGGATTGGAGGGCGTTTCAATAAAAAATAGTTTAGTGCTGGGTTTTACTGCCGCCTCCCATGCTGCAACGTTGGTAGCGGATACAAACGTAGTCTCAATATTAAAGCGCTTGAGGATATTGTTGAACAGGTTTACTGTCGCGCCAAACAGGCTCTGGGACGCAATAACATGATCGCCGGCGGAAAGCAGTCCCATTACGCAGGCAAGTATCGCTGACATCCCGGAAGAAGTGGCGACGCAAGTTTCCGCCCCTTCCAAAGCGGCAAGTCGCTCTTCAAAAGCAGTAACCGTAGGATTGGTAAAGCGCGAATATATATTCCCCGGTTCCGCTCCGGAAAAGCGCGCTGCAGCCTGGGCAGCACTGTCAAATACAAAACTTGAAGTCAGGTACAAGGCCTCGGAGTGCTCGTTGAATTGGCTGCGGTGAATGCCCGTATGTAAGGCCAATGTTTCCAGTTCAAATTCGTCTGACATGCAATCTCCTCCAATAAAAAACCCGTTCAGCATTTGCCAAAACGGGTTTCCCGCTTTAGCCGAATTTATAACGCGCCCGCAAGCTGAATATCAAATCGGCGCACATCACTAAATTACACGCGGCAACTGCGTTTGTCAAACCTCCTAATCCACGGGCGCCAGATTCAAATCCAGCTGCGTGCTGGACCCGGCATGTGACAATGACGCACCACCATTCCGTTGAGCCTCTATGAAGGCGAGATATTCGGGCGTCACGTCACCTGTGATGTAATTGCCGTCGAAACAGGAGGTTTCATAATGCGTAATGGACGGATTGACCCGGCATACGTCCTTAATGAGGGAATCGAGTTCCTGGTAGACAAGATAGTCCGCACCAATTTCGCGACAGATTTCGTCATCATTCCGGCCGGTGGCGATGAGTTCCTGGCGGGTGGGCATATCGATGCCATAAACATTGGGAAACCTCACCGGCGGAGCGGCGGAAGCAAAATATACTTTATTCGCACCCGCCCCTTGTGCCATCTGTACGATTTCTCGGCTGGTCGTTCCGCGTACGATTGAATCATCCACCAGCAGTACATTTTTGCCACGAAATTCCACACCCATGGCGTTGAGCTTCTGCCGAACTGATTTACGCCGTTGCTGCTGTCCCGGCATGATGAAAGTTCGGCCGATATAGCGGTTCTTAACGAAGCCTTCACGAAAACTCAACCCCAGGCGATTGGCAAGCTGCAGGGCACTTGGACGACTGGAATCAGGAATCGGAATTACAACATCGATATCCAGATGCCGCATAGTTTTCTTAATTTTATCGGCCAGGCTCTCGCCCATGTTAAGTCGCGTTTCATATACCGAAACACCATCCATCACCGAATCCGGGCGTGCCATATAGACATACTCGAAGATGCAAGGATTATGCGTGGGATTGGCAGCGCATTGCTTGTTATAGAAGTTGCCTTCCTCATCAATGAAAATCGCCTCTCCCGGTGCGATATCCCGCATCAGCTTAAAGCCTAAGGTATCGAGCGCCACACTCTCGGACGCTACCAGGTATTCCATCCCACGCTCGGTGTCGGCGCAGCCAAACACCAGCGGACGGATGCCGTAAGGATCGCGGAAAGCCACCAACCCATACCCTGCGATCATCGCCACTACCGCATACGCACCTCGACAACGCCGATGTACGCCCGAGACGGCCGCAAAAATGGCGGCTGGGTCGAGCTGGTAGTTTTTCGTGGCTCTCTGCAATTCGTGAGCCAGTACATTAAGAAGGACTTCTGAATCGGAATTGGTATTGACGTGCCGCAAATCTTCGCGAAACAATTCCTGATTAAGTTGAGCGGCATTTGTGAGGTTGCCGTTGTGTGCGAGCACGATTCCGAAGGGAGAGTTGACGTAGAATGGCTGCGCCTCGGCCGACGATTCGGCGGAACCGGCAGTGGGATATCTCACATGACCTATACCCATATTGCCAACAAGAGCGCGCATGTTTCGAGTACGAAACACATCCCTTACCAGACCGCCACCCTTGTGCATGTGAAAAGTGTTGTCTTGGGCAGTAACGATTCCCGCCGCGTCCTGCCCACGATGTTGGAGCACCAGCAGTCCGTCGTACAGCAACTGATTGGCGGAAGTTTGTGCGACTAGTCCCAGAATTCCACACATGTTGGTACTCCACAAAGGGGGTTTAGATTAACGCTGTACAAAAAGTTTCAAGAGCTTTCTTAGGCATATAGGCATCACAGAATCACCGTTTCAGGCAGTTATCCGTTCATTAAGCGAGCGAATAAAAATTTTCGCCAGTCAACTGAGGACCGGGTTAATACGAATTTTAGACGTTCTTATTATACTTGGACAATGACCGTTCATTGTTCACGATTTAATTTCACGTAGTTAATGCGCTTCGACAATTCCTGCGGCAGCCATGGAGTTACCAGCATCGCCACTTTTTCCAGCGGCTTGCTCAATAAGGCTTTCCGCCAGAATGGCTCTTGCGGCAATGCGGTCAACCCTGCCGCCAATACAATTAATAACACCACCATAAAGCCGCGTATAAAACCGAACAAGGAACCAAAGAACCTGTCGGCAAATCCTAGCCCAACGGTTTTTACCAAAGCTGAGATCAACATGGTAATCAGGGCCATTGCCAGCAATGCCGACAAAAACAGCGCGGCAAAGGCCAGCAACGTACGCAGCGATTGGGCAGCGATGGCGGACGGCAACATAGGTGCAAGCACTGCCGCGAATGAGTTCGCTACCATGAATGCCACGACCCAGCCGGCCAGTGACAACAACTCGCGTACTACCCCGCGTACCACACTCAGCAGAATCGATACCACAAGTATGGCAAGAACGGAGTAATCGAAAATGGTCATTCGTAAGCATGAATAAAGTACAGAAACGTTGTTGTCTTGCCTGAATGCAGAGAGTTCACAAACTTATCATGGTGCTACTTATCCGCCACTACGCCATCCAGCCCCGACTTCTTCAGTTTCCTGCGTGCGTCTTCCGCCTCCTCGCGGGTGCGAAAAGGGCCCACGCGTACACGCGTTACTTCACCCTTGTCAGTCTTGAGTGTTTCCGTATAAGCCTTGGTGCCCTTTTGTAGCAGGCCTTGCAGTTGTTGCTTCGCCTTGACGGGATCGGAAAAAGCGCCTAATTGCACGACAAATGCGTCCGTCGCGCCGGTACCCTTGGAACCTCCGGACTCAACCTTGGGATCCGGGCTTTTCCCACCTACAACAGGCTTTTGTACCGATTCGTGAGCGGATGGCGCAGACTCTACAGATGACTGTGATTTTTTCTGCGGTTCCTGCTGAAATCCGGTTGCAGATTCCTCGGGAACGGCGGTAGCGGGGGCGTCCATTCGGGGCGCAACGCCAGGAGTGAATTCATCCGCCAAGTCTTCTGAGGGAATGCGGATGTCAATTTCTTGACGCCGCTGTTCCGGTTTACTATCGAGCACCATTGGTAAAATTACAACTGCGGCGATCACCAAGGTAATGGCGCCGATCAGGCGCCTTCTGGCGCGCTTTCTCAGTTGAATTTCTTCTTCGTTGACGGCTTTTGCCATGAATTTGCCTAATGCTATGCGTGCTCAACGGTGGTTCGGTACCGTAGTACTTCAGCCACGGTGTAGAACGAGCCGAATACGCAAATTCTATCATTTTCAATCGCGCTCTCACAGGCATATGCATAGGCCATAGCGGGATTGGGGAAAGTGCGAATCGTTTTCCCAACCACTCCTGCCGCTTGCAATGCCTCCGCCGCTTCGTTTGCCGAAGCACCGCGGGGCGCATCAATCCCAGCGGTCAGCCATATATCCACTTTTGATGCGATCGCTTGTGCCACGCCGACGATGTCCTTATCCTTGAGCATTGCGAATACCGCATAGGTTTTGGGGTAGAGTCCCATGCTGGCAAGATTGATAGCCAGAGCATGCGCGGCACCTGGGTTATGCGCTACATCCAGCACCGTCACCGGTCGCCCAGGTAAAACGTGAAATCGTCCTGGTAATGTCACTTCCAGTAAACCTTGGCGTATGTCGCTCATGGTAATTGGCAACCTATCCCTGAGGGTATCCAGCGCGGCGAGGCAGGCGCTTGCGTTATTCAACTGGCAGGAACCCCGCAGCGTGGGGTGAGGAAGCGAATGGCGCATCCCCCCGGCGCCCCAATAATTCCATTGTGTTATGTTTGCTGCGTTGCCTGAATAACCGAAATCCTCGCCAATATGCATAAATCTTGCACCAATCGCACGTGCGTGACGCCGTATAGTCTCGGGAACATTTGGTTCCGAACAGATCGCGGCCTTTCCGCTCCTGAAAATTCCCGCCTTCTCGAATCCGATTTTTTCGCGTGTATCGCCAAGATAATCCATGTGATCTAAGTCGATGCTGGTCAAAACTGCGCAATCAGCATCAAAAATATTGACCGCGTCTAGTCGCCCGCCAAGCCCCACCTCCATAATCGCAATGTCTACCCCGGCTTGATTGAATAATTGCATCGCAGCCAGCGTGCTAAATTCGAAATATGTCAGGGAGATATCCAGCCTTACCCTGGCTGAGTCTACAATATGGAATGCCCTGCATAATTCCTCGTCGCTCGCTTCCTTCCGGCTTATCCGGATCCGCTCGTTATAACGCAACAGATGGGGAGAAGTGTAACAGCCCACTCGGTACCCGGCACGGCTCAGAATTGCCTCCATCATAGCGCATGTTGATCCTTTGCCATTGGTGCCGCCGACTGTGATAACAGGAAAAGACAGTTTAAGGTCAAGCTCGACCCTGATCCGGTTTACACGCTCCAGACCCATCTCTATGGCCTTGGGGTGAAGGCGTTCTAGGAAGACCAGCCAATCAGAAAGCGTTCTGGATTTTAAATCGCGTTCTATCATTACTGTCCCATGCCGCATCGGCATACACGTCGGATATTATGAAAGGACAGCCGGGATCAGGATGCAGGCGCAGACCTGCGCATCAGTAACGTACAAAGGTTGGCAAGCTTATCGCGCATTCCCCTGCGATCCACGATCATGTCTATGGCACCATGCTCCAATAAGAATTCAGCGCGCTGAAAACCTTCCGGGAGGGTTTGCCGCACGGTCTGCTCAATCACGCGCGGTCCCGCAAAACCGATCAGCGCGCCCGGCTCAACGATTACCACGTCACCGATGAACGCAAAACTGGCTGATACACCACCCATAGTGGGGTCTGTGAGTACGGAAATAAAAGGAAGCTGTTCCTGACTCAACTGGGTAAGCGCCGCGGCTGTCTTAGCCATTTGCATAAGCGATAGCAGCCCCTCCTGCATACGCGCGCCGCCGCTGGCGGCGAAACATACAAACGGCAGGTGCTGCTCAACGCATGCCTGTACTCCACGCACGAAGCGTTCACCCACCACCGATCCCATCGAACCGCCCATGAAACCGAACTCAAACGCCGCCGCAACTAGAGGGATAGTTTTTACGCTGCCTTGCATGACGACGAGGGCATCATCTTCGTCAGTTTCTTTTTTTGCGTCCGATAATCGATCAATGTAGCGTTTGCTATCCTTGAATTTAAGCGGATCGAGCGACAGCACTTCCGGACCGATCTCATAACGCCCCTCGGCATCCAGCAACAAATCAAGTCGTACTCTGGCGGAAATACGATTGTGGTGATTGCACTTGGGGCAGACATTGAGATTGTTTCCCAGATCCGAGTAATAAAGTACTGCTTCGCAGGAAGCGCACTTGCTCCACAAACCCTCGGGCACGACTTTCTTTTCGCCGCTTTCTTTGCGCTTGATTTTTGGCGGAAGAAGTTTCTGAAACCAGCTCATAAGTTCGCGTGTTGCGGACTTGCTTCGTCGACTGCGCTACGCAGGCTTTTTACCAGACGATGTACATTCGCGAGTAGCTCTTCCTTGGGCGAGCATTCTATCTCCTCAATGATCCGGCTACCGATCACTACCGCGTCGGCAAGCTCCGCCACTGCCTTGGCCGTCGTACTGTCGCGTATACCGAAACCGACGCCGATGGGAATGGAAATAATGGAGCGTAATCTGGCCAGCTTGCTGGCTACATCGCTCAAGTCAAGGCCTGATGCGCCGGTGACTCCTTTTAAAGAAACGTAATATATATATCCTTTCGCCATTTTCGCTACGTGCTCGATGCGCGCTTGCGGGGTAGTGGGAGAGAGCAGGAAGATCGGGGCGATTTGCTGTCGTTCAAGGTATTTAACCCATTCCTCGGATTCTTCCGGCGGATAATCCACCGTTAATACCCCATCTATGCCGCACACCTTTGCTCTTGCCGTGAATGTCTCGTACCCGATCGCTTCGATCGGGTTTGCATAGCCCATCAATACTACGGGAGTGAAGGCATTGCTTTTTCTGAACTCCTCCACCATGGCCAATACATGCTTCAAACTCACATTATGCTTCAGTGCACGCTCGGAAGAACGCTGTATGGTAGGTCCATCAGCCATGGGGTCGGAAAATGGAACCCCCAGTTCGATGACATCCGCACCGGCCTTCACCAGCTCATGCATCAACGGCACCATCATCGCAGGCTCGGGATCACCAGCGGTGATAAAAGGTATCAGGGCTTTTCTGTTTTGCTGGCGCAACTTGTCAAAAACAATTGTAATACGGGACATGAATGGCCGTTTCAGTTAGAAAACAATATTGGAAGCCTGCGCCACGGTGGCCATATCTTTGTCCCCGCGCCCGGAAAGATTCACCAGCAGTAGCCTGTCCTGACTGAGGGTAGGTGCGAGCTGGGCGGCATAAGCCAACGCATGGCTGGATTCCAGTGCTGGCATAATGCCCTCGTAATGGCATAGATCATGAAATGCCGCCACCGCTTCCGCATCGGTTATTCCGACATACTCTGCACGGTTGCTGTCCTTGAGCCATGCATGTTCGGGTCCCACGCCGGGATAGTCCAAACCCGCCGAAATGGAGTGGGTCTCGACGATCTGCCCGTTTTCATCCTGTATCAGGTAAGTCCGATTACCATGTAACACACCGGGCCTTCCTTGCGTCAGCGTGGCGGCATGCTGGCCGCTTTGAAGTCCAAGACCCGCCGCTTCCACACCGACCATTCGGACCTTACTGTCCAGGTAAGGGTAAAACAGGCCGATTGCGTTTGATCCGCCTCCCACGCAGGCGATTAACACATCCGGCTGGCGCCCATACTCTTCCTGCATCTGAACAATCGCTTCCCTTCCAATAATTGCCTGAAAATCACGCACCATCATGGGGTAGGGATGCGGTCCCGCCACCGTACCAATGATGTAAAACGTATCTTCAATGTTCGTAATCCAATCGCGCATGGCCTCATTAAGCGCATCTTTCAACGTTCGGGAGCCTGATTCGACCGGCACCACGGTTGCGCCCAGAAGCTTCATTCGGTAAACATTGGCAGCCTGCCGCTCCACATCTACGGAACCCATGTAAACCACACATTTCATGCCATAGCGGGCGGCCACCGTGGCGCTGGCGACGCCATGCTGGCCCGCACCCGTTTCCGCGATCACGCGCGATTTGCCCATACGCCTGGCCAGAATAGCCTGTCCGATGGCATTATTTATTTTGTGCGCGCCGGTATGATTCAAATCTTCACGCTTCAATAATATCTGCGCGCCTCCCAAATGAGCAGACCATCTTTTCGCATGATAGATAGGGCTGGGCCGCCCTACATAGTGCTTCAGCTCATGGGCAAATTCCGCCTGAAAATCGGGATCACCCCGATAATGCTCATACTGAATACGCAATTCCTCTAGAGCCGCGATCAGAGTCTCGGCGACAAACACGCCGCCGTATGGCCCGAAGTGACCGTGCCTGTCAGGAAAATCATAAACTTTCACTGGTTCGAACTCCTCGCATGAAAGCGGCAATTTTTTCTGCATCCTTGATTCCTTTACTTGCTTCCACACCGCTTGATACGTCTACCGCCCAAGGCCGGGCCTGATTGATCGCCATCGTAACATTGCCTGGGTGCAACCCGCCTGACAGAATTAGCGGCAGCGGTAAGTTTTGCGGAATCAAACTCCAGTCAAACACATGTCCGGTTCCTCCCGGCGCGCCATCGACATAAGTATCCAGCAACAAACCCCTGGCGCCGACATAACGGGCTGCGTATTGTAGCAAATCTAACCCTGGCCTGACTCGCACAGCTTTTATATAAGGCAACGAAAATCTCTGACAAAATTCAGGGGACTCATCACCATGAAATTGCAATAAATTCAGGTCTGCCACGGAGGAAGTTTCTTTTACCCATTCTGGATCTGGATCAACATAGACCCCTACTGTGGTGACGAATGGCGGCAAGGCCCTGATAATTTCCCGAGCGGTAGCCGGCGCGACATAACGCGCGCTCTGTCTCCACAATAAAAGCCCAATAGCGCTCGCACCGAGATGCGCTGCTGCCAATGCATCCTCAACGCGCGTAATGCCGCAAATTTTTACCCGAACAGACATGTCTGCATTTTCGTACTCGCGTAGATTTCGATGGGAGGCAGATTTAAGTGATGCCCTACCTGCTGCGATGCTGTGATGTGCAGAACAATGCGCGAGACGGTATTTCGGAAAAACCCCCCGCATCTTTTAAAGCATAACATTTGGCACCGCAATGCAAAAAGAGGCCGGCTACCGATCTCTATTTACCAGCATTCTTCTTGCCGGAATCGGCTTCTCAAGCAGGCCTGCTTATCCTGGGCAATACGCCGGCAAGCGGCGGCTCGA
Source organism: Nitrosospira sp. (assembly GCA_013697655.1). Classification (GTDB taxonomy): domain Bacteria; phylum Pseudomonadota; class Gammaproteobacteria; order Burkholderiales; family Nitrosomonadaceae; genus Nitrosospira. Next base: position 9,497 of record JACCWK010000132.1, on the reverse strand, counting down.
CGAAACCAGGCAATTTCCATTTGGCATCATAGACGATGCCCGCCAAGTATAACCCGGCAGCTGAGAAAGTAGGAGCAGCATCACTGCGTTTCCCACCTTTTAGTAATGCCTCCATCCATTCCGGGGGATGCTTGCCCTTGCCCACGTAAACCATGCAACCTACAATATTGCGTACCATGTGATGCAGAAATGCATTGGCACGTAGTTCAAATGCAATAATGTCTCCTTGTCGCGTGATTTCCAGCTTGGTCAAGTTACGTATGGGAGACTTAGCCTGACATTCGGCAGCTCGAAAGGCGCTGAAATCATGTTCACCAAGCAATATTCTCGCCGCGACCTGCATTGGCTCAAGATCAAGAGTCTGATGAAACCATCCCATTTTGCCGTGATGAAGGCCGGGGCGCACGGGGTGATTCAACAGCAGATAGAGATAGCAGCGCTCGCTGGCACAATAGCGGGCGTGAAAATCATCCGCGATTTGCGATGCCCATAATATTGCAATGCTGTTGGGTAACAATGCGTTGACACCGCGTACCCAGGCACTGTTCGGTCGCTGTACCTGGGTGTCGAAATGCAGTACCTGATACGATGCGTGAACCCCCGTATCGGTACGCCCCGCCGTAACTACCCGAATATCGCTACATGCAATTTTTGATAAAGCAGCTTCGAGAGCATCCTGCACTGAACCACCGGATCGCTGGCTTTGCCAGCCACAATAATGACTGCCATCGTACTCCAGCACCAACGCAATTCTCAAAATATAGGTACCGTCAGCGTCATTCTGATGCAGACCGGAAGTTTCCACTGAAGAGCAGCGGGCTCAAATTATCGGCCCCACGGTCAATTCACCGGGAACGAGTGAGCAAAAGGTTTGATATCAATTTCTTGAATAAGAACACCGCAAACCAATCTCTACAGATTCGCCAGTAGCAGCTTTGCACTTTCCTGCTGCTGAACATCGCCCTCGCACATCACTTCCTGAAAAATCTGCTTGGCGGCGTCCTTATCACCCATTTCCTGATAAGCCCTGGCAAGGTCCAGCTTGGTAACAATTTCATGCCAATGAGTATTCCTTTCCGGCACTTCCACTGGCCAGGCGGGTTGCGTACCATCCAGATTTAAACCAAGGTCATCCAGATCAGGGTCTGCCGATCGCACGACGGAAGATGCAGGAGATGTAGATACGGCTGGTGCGACAAGCTTGGATGTGTGAGTCATATTTACCATTGTATCGGAGATATTGAAGCTGGCATCGGTCTCATGAATGCGAGGATTGCTGCGATCCCCCGCCGAGGTATCCTTGAAGATTTTCCCGGTTTGAGCATCGCCCGCTTCCAGATAAGTGCGAGTTTTGGCGGCCTGATTCACTTCATCAGCTTGCGTAGCGATATTCGCACCCGGCAATCCTGACAAAGGTTCCGCTTTATCGTGCGGTGCGAGGTCGAGGACCGAAGACATCCTATCGGCATGGGATTCAGCCGCAGACTCTTCTTTTGGCCGGCCTATGATGGATACACCGACAATACCGGTAATCAACAGAACGAGCGCGCCACCGAAGTATTCGATATTGACTGTTAGATCGTCGATAACAGAATTTTTGGTTAGTCGCCGTGCCGGGTCCGCTATAAGACCGGATTTTAAAGCAGCTTGCCTGGGTTTAGCTATTTCCGTCGCAGACTCGACTGTTGCTGGAAAAGTTATCGCCGCTCCTTCGAGACTGGCTGCTTCAGTTTTAAGCGAAGAATGCTGAGTTGCCAGCATGGGTTCCGGGGTTAGCCCTCCCTGAAGCGACGGCGCTCCAGGCGGGGTGGTAGCATCCGGTTTGGTAACCTCTGCCCGCTGCTGCATGTCGGCTAATGCCAGGTTCTTCAACTCCAGCAGACGTTGCAATTCCTTGATATTTTTTTCCAGCAGCGAGATGCGCTCATTGGCTTCGCCCAGCGACCTGCGCTTTGCTATGGCATCTTCCTCCATTGCGCGTATTTGTTCCTGGGTGCCTCCCGCTTCTCTGCCGCTGCCGTCTTTTCCTGTCAGGTTTCTCCCACCGATATTCTTCCCTCCAGCATCGTTGGCAGTCGGCAACTTTTTACCTTGGGAAAGCTTCAGAAACCCGTCCGGGGGCTCTTGAACCCCGGCGACATCTGCGCCGGATGCCGGCTCAATTTTTCCGGTAACTCTTTGTTTTAATTCTTCAGTTTCTGGAGCCGAACCTGCTCTGTCGGGCAGCCTATGCCGAACCCAATCCACTGTCTGCATTTCTACTTCTTTGTCAGCTTCGGCTGGAGTTACCGATGCGATTTCATTACCGTCCGGCACCCGTAAAATAGGCCCTGTCTTAAGCCGATGTATATTATTGCCAAAAAAAGCATCCCGGTTTGCGCGGTGAAGAGCGACCAGCATCTGATTGAAGCTTACTCCGGCAGGCGGAATAATATTTCGCACTATTCCGCCTAACGTATCACCTCGTTTTACCGGGCCATAGACAGTGTGAGCCTTGGTAATCGAAGGTAATTCCAGCACCGCTATTTTTTCCCCGCTAACCGGGCTGTTGATTCTCAGACCTTGTTTTTCGTCCGCAGCTGATTCAGCTTTAATAGAGACAGGGGGAAGCGGGGGTTGAGTTACCGGCGTTATGGGCGGATTCGCATCCATCTCTGGCGGTGCAAGTACCACGGTATATTCCCGCAACAATCGCCCTGACGACCAATTTAATTCAACCAGCATATTCAGAAGTGGCTCGGCAACAGGCTGCGAAGAGACAATTTTGACGTATGGCTGCCCATCGGAGTGGTTTTCAATGCTCGCTTTAAACGTGGAAAGGAGCGGCACATAATCCACATTTGCCTGGCGGAAGATTTCCTGCGGCGCAAGACGCACCGTTAAAGAAGGCTTCTCCTCTTTCTTTACCGCTACCAGATCGATTTCTGCTTTAAAAGGTTGGCCCAGAGCGGAATTGACCGCAAGCCTGCCCAGACCCGCTCCATAGCTTGCGACCGGGCACAGAAACATGATTAAAAGCAGACATGCTCTAGATTTCTTGTACTCGGCCGTATGCGCTTGAGAAGTACCACGATGCAACGGAACACATAGGAAAGCGCTTAGTAGGTGGATATACATAAAATCCCCTCCGCAAAATTCTCCATAGTTTCTTCTTCAGGAGGCTCTGTGGGTCAAACTTCTACCATGATTCGCAGCATCCTGCGCAATGGTTCCGCCGCGCCCCACAACAATTGATCACCCACCGTGAATGCGGAAAGATATTCCCCTCCCATTGCAAGCTTCCGCAGCCGGCCTACGGGTACGGTCAGCGTCCCCGTAACCACTGCTGGAGTCAACTCTTTCATTGTGCTCTCGCGTTCATTGGGGACAACCCGCACCCAACTGTTGGAAGCGGCAAGAATATCCTCGATCTCGTCCAGCGGAACGTCCTTTTTCAATTTGATGGTTAGCGCCTGACTATGACACCGCATTGCCCCAACCCGCACGCAGATGCCATCAACGGGCACCGCATGATCACTCCGCCCCAGGATTTTGTTCGTCTCGGATTGACCTTTCCATTCCTCCCGCGTCTGCCCGTTGCCAAGATCCTTGTCTATCCAGGGGATAAGGCTACCCGCCAGCGGCACACCAAAATTCTGGGTCGGAAAATTTCCGTTGCGCAGGGTTCCCGCCACTTCCCGGTCAATATCAAGTATGCCCGAGGCCGGATCATCCAATAAATCCTTCGCTACACGATGGGCTTCGCCCATTTGCAGCAGCAACTCCCGCATATTCTGCGCACCAGCGCCCGACGCCGCCTGATAAGTCATGGCGCTCATCCACTCCACCATATCTTCTTCGAATAAGCCGCCCACCGCCATCAGCATCAGGCTCACGGTGCAATTGCCCCCGATATAATTTTTTACGTTATCGTGCAGTGCCTGTTTAATGACCGGCAGATTAACCGGATCAAGTATAATAATGGCGTCTTGCCCCATGCGTAATGTGGAAGCTGCATCGATCCAGTAGCCTTGCCATCCTGACTGACGCAGCTTGCCGAAAACTGCACTGGTATAATCGCCCCCCTGGCAGGAGATGAGAATATCCATCGCCTTGAGCTCATCTATGTTATACGCATCTTTGAGCGGCGATACCTCACGGCCGATATCCGGGCCTTTACCCCCTTTTTGAGAAGTGGTAAAAAACACCGGATCGACCAATGCGAAATCATTTTCTTCCCGCATTCGCTGCATGAGCACTGAGCCTACCATGCCGCGCCAGCCAATAAATCCAACTCGTTTCATTGATCGCTCTCTATCCAACTATATTTGCCAGAACTGCATCGCCCATTCCCACAGTGCCCACTTTCTTCATCCCTGGTTCGTAAATATCCTGCGTGCGATACCCTTGCGCCAGGACTTTTTTTACCGCGTCTTCAATGCGGGCGGCTTCCGCTTCATGATCAAATGTGTAGCGCAGCATCATCGCCGCAGACAATATTGTTGCCAGCGGGTTGGCGACGTCTTTACCGGCGAGGTCCGGCGCCGAACCATGTATCGGCTCGTACAGGCCCTTATTCCTGTCGTCCAGCGATGCCGACGGCAACATGCCGATAGAACCGGTCAGCATGGAAGCCTCATCCGACAGAATATCCCCGAACATGTTGCCCGTCACCATTACATCGAACTGTCTCGGGTTTCGTATCAACTGCATTGCGGCATTATCCACCAACATGTGCGAGAGTTCGACTTCCGGATAGTCCTTCGCCGTCTCGGTCATCACGTCGCGCCACAATTGTGTGCATTCAAGTACATTCATCTTGTCCACCGAGCATAGCCTGCGGTTGCGTTTACGCGCCGCCTGAAAGGCCACGTGCGCAATTCTTCGTATCTCTGCTTCGCTATAAATCATGGTGTTGAAACCGACCCGTTGACCATCACGCAGTTCAACACCACGCGGCTCGCCAAAATAAATGTCGCCGGTCAGCTCTCTTACGATAAGAATATCAAGACCAGCTACCACCTCGGCCTTCAGCGTGGAAGCATTGGCGAGGTCGGGATAAAGTATCGCAGGGCGAAGGTTAGCAAACAGATTCAGCGCCTTGCGTATACCAAGCAAACCTCGCTCGGGCCGTAACTGGCGCGGCAGCGTATCATACTTCGGCCCTCCCACGGCACCCAGCATTACAGCATCTGCATCGGTCACAAGCCTGCGCGTCACCTCTGGAAAGGGTTCACCTGTCGCATCGACAGCACATCCGCCCAACATACCCGTTTCCAGCTCAAGTTTTAATCCATCGCTCTTTAATGCTTCCAGTATTCGTACCGCTTGAGCGACAATTTCCGGGCCGATACCGTCTCCGGCCAAGATTGCGATTTTCATAAAATCCTTTTTTTAAACCGTGAAGATCCTTATGCAAACAACCATGGCTGCACCGCGCGGTGCTTCTCCTCAAACGCCTTAATCCTCTCTGAGTGTTGCAATGTCAGACCAATTTCATCAAGGCCATTCAAAAGACTATTTTTACGGAAAGGATCGATATCGAACAAGAAGGACTCGCCAGCGGGTGCAGTCACCGACTGATCCCCCAAATCGACAACCAGCCGGTACCCATCGGTGGCGTGCACTTCGCGGAATAGCTGATCCACGTTGCCTGCTTCTAGCACTATGGGCAACAGTCCTATCTTGAAGCAATTGTTGAAGAAAATATCGGCAAAGCTCGGTGCGACAATAACGCGGAACCCATAATCCTGAAGCGCCCAAGGTGCATGCTCCCGACTGGAACCACAGCCGAAATTTGCACGCGCAAGCAATATCTGCGCCCCATGATAGCGTGGCAGGTTGAGTATGAAATCCGGATTAAGCTTACGTCTCGCGGCGTCCATTCCCGGCTCGCCGTGATCCAGATAACGCCACTCGTCGAACAAATTCTGCCCGAAACCGGACCGCTTGATGGACTTCAGAAACTGCTTGGGAATGATGGCGTCGGTGTCGACGTTTGCACGGTCCAGCGGCGCTACCAGTCCTTCACAGGAATGAAATTTTTCCACTAGTTACTTTGTTGACTTCTCAATCGCTTGACCACCCTTCTGAATATCCTTCCCTACTCCACCTACGGTATTACATGCGGACAAAACAGCCATCAACGCTAACATTGCGGACAACATCTTCATGATAGACCCCTCTTTTAAAAAAAATGAAAATCTATTTCGAATAATACTAATATATTTCCCGCACATCTACAAAGTGCCCCGCCACCGCTGCTGCTGCGGCCATCGCAGGACTGACAAGGTGCGTACGGCCACCGGGGCCCTGCCTACCTTCGAAATTGCGATTAGATGTTGAGGCGCAGCGTTCTCCCGAAGCGAGCCGATCATCGTTCATTGCAAGACACATGGAACAGCCCGGTTCCCGCCATTCGAATCCCGCTGCGAGGAATATCTTGTCCAGCCCTTCCAGTTCCGCCTGATGCTTAACCAGACCCGAACCAGGCACGACCATGGCAAGCTTGATAGTCGAGGCGATGTGCTTGCCTTTTACCACGTCCGCCGCCGCCCGCAAGTCCTCAATGCGGGAATTGGTGCAGGAACCAATGAAAATCTTGTCAGGATGAATTTCGCTGATCGGCGTATTGGGGGCCAGTCCCATATATTTGAGAGCATGCTCCATGTCGTGACGTTTCACTGCATCAGTAATCTGCGACGGATCAGGAACCCTGCCGTCAATCGTCGTCACCATTTCAGGAGAGGTTCCCCAAGTGACCTGTGGTTTAACCTGCGCCGCATCCAGCCTCAGTATTTGGTCAAACGCTGCACCCGGGTCGCTTTTAAGCTTACGCCAGTAAGTCACTGCCTGATCCCATAAAGCCCCCCTGGGCGCGAAAGGGCGCCCCTTGATATACTCAATGGTTGTGTCGTCCACAGCTATCATACCCGCACGCGCACCCGCCTCGATAGCCATATTGCAAAGCGTCATGCGCCCTTCCATGGAAAGCGCACGTATGGCGCTGCCGGCAAATTCGATAGCGTATCCCGTACCCCCTGCTGTACCGATTTTACCAATGATGGCGAGGGCGATATCCTTGGCAGTAATGCCATGTCCCAGTTCGCCTTCAACCAGAATCTGCATCGCCTTTGCTTTTTTCAACAGCAGGCACTGCGTGGCCAGCACGTGCTCCACTTCGGAAGTACCTATACCAAAAGCAAGACAGGCAAAGGCACCATGCGTGCTGGTATGGGAGTCCCCACATACCACCGTCATGCCAGGGAGCGTGGCGCCCTGCTCCGGACCGATTACATGAACGATGCCCTGCCGTAAATCGTTCATCCTGAATTCGGTAATACCCAACTCTTCGCAATTCTGGTCGAGAGTGTCAACTTGCAGACGCGATGTGGGGTCGCTGATGCCATGGCTGCGCCCGGTCGTAGGGACATTATGGTCAGCCACGGCAAGAATCGAGTCCAGCCGCCAAGGCTTGCGCCCAGCCAGTTTCAACCCTTCAAACGCCTGCGGACTGGTAACTTCGTGCACCAGATGCCGGTCGATATAAAGCAACGCCATTCCGTCCGGTTTATCGGACTCTTCATGCACCAAATGACCTTGCCAGAGTTTGTCGTATAAAGTTTGCATCTTTCAGAATTTCCAAGGAGATGAATTATCCCATAATGAGACAGGGAGAAATAGAGCAGGTTTCCAATTTTTCGCTTTTTACATCACCGGTCTACGTTCATTTTCCAGATCACCAATCCCAAGGCAAGCAAGGCTGCTGCCGCGCTCAGGGTAAATGTGAGACCCGGCCCAAGCCCCTCCCAGACATAGCCGCTAAATAATCCCCCAAAGGTGCCGCCGAGACCGAATGTAAGACTGGTATATAGGGCTTGCCCCTTAGCCTGGTGCCGTCCGCGAAAAAAACGATGCACGATCACCATTGCTGTAGCATGGTGGGCTCCATATGTCGCGGCATGCAATATCTGCGCCAACAACACTACAATCGGCCATTCTACTCCCCAGCCGATCATCAGAAAACGCGCTATCGCGCAACTAAAACTGAACGCCATAATCTGCTTTAGCCGAAATCGGCGCATGAGATGCGACATGAGGAAAAATACGCCAATTTCGCATATCACGCCTGTTGCCCATAACCAGCCTACGATACTCTTGCTGTAGCCGTGGTCCACCAGGTATATCGAATAAAAGGTGTAATAAGGACCATGTGCAAGCGCCATCAGAAAACATGCCGCAAAAAACGCCAGCACTTCGGGGCGCCGGAATATCTGTCGTACGGAAAGATTGTCTGCAGGCTGAAACACGATTTCGGCTTCGGGAATCTGACGGGAAAAGATTACAATGCCCAGCTTGAACCCCAGTACTGCCCACAATAATGAAGTGATATCCATTAAATCCAGCAAGTGACCGACGCTAATCACCGCGAAAATAAATCCAACCGACCCCCACGCCCGAATACGCCCATATTTTTCGGTGCCTTGCCCGAGGTAGGAAAGCGTGGTAGCCTCGATCAGAGGCAGCGAAGCGCTCCAGAAGAAACTCATTAGCGCCATCGTTGCGGCCATCCAGGCGAACGACTCTCCAAAAAAAACACCGCAATAGCTTATCAGTCCTGTAATGGCGGCCAGTTGCACGATCAGCAGCCGCTTGCCGGTGTGATCGGCCAGCCAGCCCCATGCAGCTGGCGCAAATATACGCATTACATGCAACAGTGACATCAACACGCCGATTTCAAAGGCGTTAAAGGAAAGGGATTTGAGGTAAAGGCTCCAGTAAGGAGCAAAAGCACCGATGAAAGCGAAATGAAAGAAATAAAAGCCGGAAAGGCGCCAGTAAGGAATAAGCTGCATAAGGAGGATTCTAACAGGCCGCAATCGCGAACAATTAAATGCACTATCGAGCCATTACACGATAAAAATGCCGCTTCCCGATCAACCCCTAGCCCATCCCCTGCACTATCCTTTTAGAGTTATGGCTAAAGGCAGAAAGGGTGATTCTGCACGCCGGAAAAAGTACCTTTGTTTTAGTGCCTTCACGGGTGCCGCATATAGCTGCGCGGCTGTGGCTGTTATGCAAACGATGCCGCGCGTTTTAAGGGGTTGATGACGCCATTCGTACCCAGTTGGACCACGACGCATTATTTATCTGATGGACGACAGGTTCTCACAACATAAGGTTTTTCGTCTGTTGCCGAAGTGGTGGAAAGTCGAGTGATTCCACAATAAAACAAAAGAGGCAAGATAATCTTGCCTCTTTATCTTACAACTCAAGAACTAATCCGACACGTGAACTGCGGTATCGGGATGACTTTACTTATCAACGGTAGTCGGTCTTGTCTTTCACCTTGTCGGTTGTATCAGAGTAGGATGTGGTATCCGTATAAGACTTTGTTCCATAATAAGCATTGATTGTATTTTGCCAGCTTGGGTCCGCCATGTCCGGCCAATCATCCTTATTGAATCCCGGCGCCGATTCGAGGCGTTCTTTCTCCACATTGAGCAGGAAACGTTTGT
>JACCWK010000192.1 GCA_013697655.1 Nitrosospira sp. | reverse complement strand
AGCAAGCCATCACGCACATTACCGAACATCGTATAAAGCAGAATAAAGATGAGCCCGAGAGCAAGCGGTATTACAATTTGCAGGCGCTGGGCAGCGGAGATCAGTTGCTCGAATTGGCCTCCCCATGCTACCCAGTAGCCGGAAGGTATCTCTACCTGTTCTGTGATAAGCGTTTCTGCTTCAGTGACGAATGAACCCAGATCACGGCCACGGACATTTGCAGTAACGACGACCCTACGCTTGCCATTCTCGCGGCTTACCTGGTTAGGACCCTGGGCGACCTCAAAATTAGCCACCTCCCCTAATGAAACATAAGCAGGTACAGCCGCCAAGGCGGTATTTGGTCCCACGCCCCCACCCGTGATAGGGGCAGACAGCCGGATAGGCAAACGCTTGAGCGCTTCCATATCGCTCCGTTGCTGCTCGGGTAGCCGGACTTGCAGCTCGAAACGGCGGTCACCTTCATAAATAGTGCCAGTGGTTCTTCCTGCGACAGAGATAGATACGGCATCCTGCACATCAGCCACGTTTAAACCGTAGCGCGCCATTTTTGCGCGATCCATCTGGATGGAAAGTACCGGCAAGCCGGTGATCTGCTCGGTTTTTACATCCGCCGCGCCGGGGACAGTTTCGAGAAGCTTTTCAATCTCTTCACCTAAGGCGAGAAGCGTATCCATGTCATCACCGAATACTTTCACCGCGACATCGGCGCGCACACCTGACAGCAATTCGTTGAAACGCATTTGTATCGGTTGGGTGAATTCATAATTGTTACCCGGCACTTTCCGAACCGCCTGTTCCATGGCGGTTATCAATTCTGTCTTCGTATAGTGCGGCCCGGGCCATTCCGATTGGGGTTTGAGAATAATGAAGGTATCCGCAACGCTCGGTGGCATCGGATCAGTCGTAATCTCGGCGGTGCCAATCTTAGAAAAAACCCGGTCTACTTCTGGAAATCTCTTGATGGTTTGCTCCAGCTCATCTTGCATTTCGATGGCTGTGGTCAGGCTGGTGCCGGGAATACGTAGTGCATGCAGGGCAATGTCTCCTTCGTTGAGGCTTGGTATAAACTCGCTGCCCAACCGCGTTGTCAATAGGCCTGACAGCACGACAATCACCACGGCGAGCGTAACCGTAAGCTCCTTGTTGCGCATTGCCCCGTTCAATGCGGGTACGTAGACCTTCTTTGCCCACGCTATTGCCGGACTCTCTTTTTCTGCTACCTTGCCAGTGAGAAAGAGTGCAATCGCTGCCGGAACGAATGTTACGGACAGAATCATTGCTCCGATCAGCGCGATCACCACCGTGAATGCCATGGGATGGAACATTTTCCCTTCCACTCCGGAGAGCGCAAAGATGGGCAGGTAGACCACCATGATAATCAGCTCTCCGTAAATCAATACCCTGCGCGCTTCCCTGGATGCCTCGAAGACGACTGAAAAGCGTTCTGTGGGGGTTAACAGACGCCCCAGCCGTGTCTGCTCATGGGCCAGACGCCGCATGCTGTTTTCGACAATGACAATGGCGCCGTCCACGATGAGGCCGAAATCAAGTGCGCCCAGGCTCATCAGGTTAGCGCTAACGTGGTTCGCCACCATGCCGCTAAAAGTGAACAGCATCGACAGTGGTATGACAAGCGCGGTAATAAGCGCTGCGCGCAGATTCCCCAAAAACAGGAACAGAACCACGATGACCAGGGCAGCACCCTCAAACAGATTAGTAGCAACGGTTCGAATGGTTTTGTCCACCAAGTTGGTGCGGTCATAAACGGGGGTGGCAGCTATGCCTTCAGGCAGGTTGCGATTGATCTCCGTCAGTTTTTTGGCGGCTGCGTGAGAGACGGCGCGACTATTCTCGCCGATCAACATATGTACCGTGCCGAGCACCACTTCCTTGCCATTCTGCGTCGCAGCGCCATTGCGCAACTCTTTGCCTATGAGAATATCGGCCACCTCCCTGATGCGTATGGGTACTCCTTGCCTCGAACCGAGCATGATGTTGCCAATCTCGTCCAGATTCGCTAGCTGTCCAGGTAACCGAACCAGGTACTGTTCGCCGCTTTTTTCAATGTAAGCCGCGCCGACGTTGAGATTATTGCGCTCCAGCGCGGCTATTACGTCCTGTAGCGTCAGGCCAAAAGAAATCAGCTTGTCAGGATAAGGAGCGACATGAAACTGTTTGACGTAGCCGCCGATCGAGTTGACCTCGGTGATGCCTTTAACCGTGCGCAGCTGTGGCCTAATAATCCAGTCTTGGATTTCCCGCAAGTCGGTCGGGTTATAGGCGGTGCCGTCCGGTTTCTGTGTTCCTTTTTCAGCGTCGATGGTGTACATGAAGATCTCACCTAAGCCGGTAGAAATGGGCCCCATGGTGGGCTCGACCCCGACAGGCAGTTTGCTTTTAGCTTCCTGAATCCGCTGATTCACCAGTTGTCGTGCGAAGTAGACATCAGTCCCGTCTTCGAAGATCACCGTGACCTGCGATAGCCCGTAACGCGAAAGGGACCGGGTGTACTGGAGGTTGGGGAGCCCGGCCATGATCGTCTCGATTGGGAAGGTGACCCGCTGTTCCGCCTCCACCGGCGAGTATCCAGTCGCGCGTGTATTGATTTGTACCTGCACATTGGTAATATCGGGTACCGCATCAATGGAAAGTTTGTGGTAGCTGTAGACTCCAAGCATCGCCATCGCCAGCACGGCCATTAGCACCAGGCCGCGTTGCTGTATGGATACTCGTAGAATGTGTTCAATCATGGTGGTCAGCCTTAATGGTCATGGCTTGCGCCAGACTTGCCGAGCTCGGCCTTGATGGCAAAACTGTTACCCGCTGCGTACTGTTCTCCCGCAGAAAGTCCTTTCAGCACCTCTATCATCCTTCCATCACTTAGTCCCAGCTCCAGTGGGCGCGCTTCAAAGTATTGGCCATAGCGGCCGAAGACCACCGTCCAGTCACGGATTGTCTGGATAGCATTCGCCGCTACCGCGACAGGTACGCGGATTTCTTCAGTTACCAGTTCTGCGTTGACAAACATGCCGGGGCGCCATCTGCCATCCTTGTTATCAAGTTCCACCCGAGCTGTGGCAGTTCGGGTCTGGCCCGCGATCAGCGTCGTAATATAGGTGACCTTACCCTCGTCCTCAACGTCAAAAGCGGTCGCTTTGACAGTTGCCTTTTGACCGACCTCGATCACAGCCAGGTCTTTCGGATATACTGTGATTGCCGCCCAGACTGTCGATATATCGGCAACTGTATAAATGTTGTCATCCGCCTTGAGTGTTTGACCTAATGCGATGGCTTTGGCGGTGATAAGGCCGGGTATTGGAGCTTGTATGGCGTAACGTGCCAGATTCTTTTCCGATGAGCCTGATTCAAGCTGTACCCCCAATGAGCGCAGCTTTACCGCCGCCAGTTCCACTGCGATTTCGGCTTCATTTAACAATTCCTGGGCGGCGAGATAATCCTGCTTGGCAGAGATCTTTTCTTCCCATAACTGCTTTTCACGGTCGAAGGTGGTCTGTGCAAGGCCCAATCGTTTTCGCGCAACCCAATATTGGCTCCGTAATTCCGCCAGCATCGGGCTTTCAATTACCGCAAGCACCTCCCCTTTCTTCACCTGCTGACCATGATGACCATAGACAGCAGTGACTATGCCCGGCAAGCGGGGCACTGCCTGTACGACCGTATGTTCGTTAAATATAATTTCGCCTGGCAGCTTGAGCGTAACCTTAAGCGGCGCTGGTCCAGCGGTGAGTATTTCGAGGCCGATGCTCTTTAGCATTTCGTCGGGCATTTCGACCCGCGCTTCCACCTGGCTATACTTCCAGCGGAATTTCTTTCCATTCCATTCAGCGGCAATTACCACATCGAATGAATGAGGTTCCTCCACTAGCTGGTCACCAATCAGGTAATCGGCCTCGGGTGTGAATTTGAATACCTGTGCCGATGCACCGAGCCGTGAAAGGGTGGCGGTGACTTTAGCGGCCGTTGGCGGAAGTGGTTTGCCATTTTCATAGAGATAAAGCCGGAATTGTGGCGGCACGCCTTTTTCAAAAATGGTTACCTCGACAGCAAAGCCGTCGCTAGTAAAAAGCTTGCCCCCTTTAGGGCCCTTCTGAGGCTCGAGCGCCGTGTCGTTTCCTTTTGCTTCCGGCTTATCCTTGGTTCCAGATGCTTCCCCTGCAGTATTGGTTGCACCAGATGAGGGGGCTTTATCCATGGTTAGAATAATTCCCCCCAGCGCAACCCCTATTGCGATGACAACGGCAACTGAAATTCTTTGGAGTTTATTCACAACCCGCTCCTTGAAACTTCATCAACACTGTTGCTGCTAATTGCTGGAGAATTGAAGGTGTCATCAAGAGGCGCTGCGATCAGTCGTTCGATTTCATTGACCAGACGCTGGTAATTCGCCAGTGCGCGCACATACAAGACCTGGTTTTGAAACAGGGTGCGCTGCGCGTCCAGCACTTCGAGAAAACCGAACTTGCCAAGCTCATAGCCTTTGTTGGTGACTTCGAAGGCGCTCCTGGCCGCAGGTAGAATTTCTCCGCGCAATATGCTGACTTCCCTCTCGGCAGCCGACAAGGCCTCATAGGCCTGGACAAGCTCGGTTTTAAGCCGCAAGTCGACGGCCACCTGTTCATCGATGGCCTTGTCCACGCGTTGATAGGCTTGCTGGATATTGCCCTGGTTGCGGTCGAAGAATGGGAGCGGTAACATCACGGCAGCTATAGCGGTATTGCCTCCCAACAACGCATGGTGAACGACGCCGGCGTTGACAGTGAGATTCGGTATGCGCCGTGTCTGCTCCACGTCCAGCAGCGCTTTACGCTGTTCTATATTTTTCATGGCGCGCAGCGCCATGGGGCTGGCGAGGACACGTTCTGCAAGCGCCTCAAAGCTCGGCAGGACGACTGCCGATTCAAGATTGCCCAGTGCCTTGCTAAATTGTGGGGAGCTATTGCCCCATAGCAGGGTCAGCCGTTTGCGCGCCGCCGCCAGCTCGCGTCGCGCCTGCTCTAGCTCAATCCGCGTGGTGGAAAATGCCACTCCCGCCCTCGTTTCCTCGATGGGAGGTACCTTACCAGCTTGAACGCGCTTTGCTACCGCGCTCACCACTCTCTGCGCCAGCTGCCGGCTCTCCTCGGCAAGTCGCAGACGCTCTTGCCCCGCCAGCACTTCGGTAAATACGTTTGCCACCCGCGCGATGAGTTCTATACGCCTGACCTCGTAATCCTGACCCGCCAGCTCCTCACCCAGTGACGCTGCGCTAACCCGCGCGGCGCGTTTTCCGCCGAGTTCGACTAGTTGATAGATCCGGATCGTCGAGATCTGCTGGGTAACCTCTTGTGCGATTGACTTTTGAGAATTTATGTCGCCTCGAAGCGGCTGAACATTGCCTATATTCTCAACGTTCACCGATAACTCGGGATTTGGCAGCAAGCCGGCCTGAAGTGTCGCGCCTTCCAGGGCACGCATCTCCTTGCCGAAAGCCGCAAGTTCAGGATTACGCTGTAACGTCAGACGTGCGGCATCGCGCAAGGTGAGGTTTGTCTTTTCCTCAGGCAAAGACGGGGCGGAGTAACCCAGGCTCCTGCCAGGCAATGCGCCGGAAAAAGTATCTCCGGCAATGGCCGCAGTTGTGTAACTGAGCGCCAGAATAAGCAATCCGGCCGGCGCCCAATGTCGCG
>JACCWK010000177.1 GCA_013697655.1 Nitrosospira sp. | reverse complement strand
GGATCGCAACATCAACAGCATAGCCGGTGCAGTCATACCGGTCTTCACCAAGCTCTAAGCAACCAAGGCTGAACACCGGTCCGCCGCCGTCGCCAGACGGAAAGGTGGATCGGTGTTTTTTAATGTGTATTTGCCGATCAGTTTATTCCGCAGAAGAAAATAGAGTTTGTTATCCTTTTGAATTGTTTCGAGATTAAGACTCCGCTGAGCAGCCTAGTAAAGCAATCGGACTAACTTTTCAGATTCTTATTCATTGCTTAGTTATTTTTTTACTGATGATTCTCTGAGAATGGGGAGCTGCACCTATTTTTGCGGTGTTATAGTTAGCCTTTCCGCAGACCGGTAGCTATTGCTGATAACCTGCAAATGCATCGGCAATTCGTCGAATGCCGGCTCGGATTTGGTATTCGTTAAGAGGAGAAAAGCCAAGTACGAGAGTACGGGCAGTATAGTCACATTCCCCATAGTCATAAGCGGTGCCTGGTCCGATAGAATAAATTCCTACTCCATGACGCAGCGCGAGTGCCTGAAGTTCGGGTGCGTCGGGCAAGTGTTTTGGCAGATGCCATGCCAAGTGCAGCCCGCTTTCTGATCCAGAAAGTTGTACCGCACCGAAATACTGACGTAAAGATTCAATAAGGCAATCACGACGCTTGCAATAAAGATGGCGCATACGCCTTAAATGATTGCCATAAGCTCCACTCCGGATAAATTCAGCCATCGTTGCCTGGTCCAGCCAGGCATGCCCATTATTAAGTAATGCCTTGGCTGAACGTGCCGCCTGTATCAATGCTTTGGGCACAACCAGATAACCCAGGCGCAACCCTGCGCCCATAGATTTGGAGAAGGTCCCCAGATACATCACACAACCATAGTCATCAAGACCCATAAGGGCTGTCAGGGGTGAGCCACGGTATCTAAAATCCGAGTCGTAGTCATCCTCTATGATGAATGCGCCGCAACGTCGAGCCCAGTCGAGCAGCTTCAGGCGGCGCTCAATCGGCAATGTATAGCCAAGCGGATATTGATGAGAAGGGGTGACATACAAAAGTGTCACGCCTTCCTTCGGAAGTTGCTCTACGTCTAATCCCGCTTCATCTACGGATACTGGGACCAATTTTGCGTAGTAACTTTGGAAGAGGAAGGCGGCCCCCTCATAGCAGGGATTTTCGGTAGCGACTAGCGTTCCATCCTTTACCAGTAATCGAGCTGCCAGATTTAATCCTTCCTGAGATCCGGCGGTAATAATTATCTGATCGGATGAAACGCTAATTCCCCGTGCTATTCCAAGATGATCAGCAATTACTTCCCGTAGCTGAAGTAATCCGCCTGGATCACAACACTCCGTAAAATGAATACTGGATGAGGCAAACGTCCTATTGATAAAGCGGCGCCACGTTTTATGCGGAAATAAATCGAGATCAATTCGGTCTGGACAGAAATCAAAATCCAGATGCTGAGTATTTCTCTTCGCCTGGGTTTGTCCCATAAAGGGAATTATGGGACGCTTTACCTCATTCTGAATCGGAGTTGAGGTGGAAATCCTGCGGGTGGCAGCAAGACAGGTTTCGGGTAACTCTAGATTTACGTACGTCCCAATTGCTTTCCGAGATTGTAGATAGCCCTCTGCAATTAAACGATCATAGACAAGCAAGACGGTATTTCGAGAAGTTCCGAGTTGTTCGGCTAGCACTCGGCTAGCTGGAATAGGCGTGCCTGGTTTCAACTTGCCACCTAGAATCAGGTGACGCAGTTGCTCGAAAATCTGCCCTTGCAGCGATTGACGACTACCATGATCAAGTACAATGGGAATTGCCATAATCTTTTGTCAGCAAGCCTGTACGTTGAATCCCGATTCCTGATACACCTAATTTTGGTGTATCGGAGCGCTTACCTGAACTCGCTCGATGATACTGGTGTAACCCCTATTATTCCCTAGGGGGATGGAGGGAATGTTAACCCTCCCAAAACCCGGATTCAAGTCAGGTTTTCTCAGTCCTTCTCGTCCTCATCGTCATCCTTATCCTTTTTTTCCGGCTTGAGGACCAGCTTGCCCTGGGTGCGGCTGGCATTGAGATCGGTCTCGGGGGCTTCCTTGTGCACCAGGTT
>JACCWK010000176.1 GCA_013697655.1 Nitrosospira sp. | reverse complement strand
AAAAATAAGGTTGTGGCGTAAATCCGCCGCCACAGCCGCGCACTGAATCGAATCCATAATTCGATGCGTTAGAAAGCGGACACTCTATTTGCTACCAAACCGGACAATTCTATTTGTTGCTAACATCGGGAGGCGCGCGATATCATCGCGAACAAAGGTCCGAAAATAAATAACATGGTACGAAGGAGAATAGTACGGCTACAACGAAGGATGAGGCGATTTTTTTTTAAATCTGCAAGCGCAAAAAAACCGAAACTTTTTCGCCAATCATCAAATGGCAAGTATCAAGGGTCTAACACTATATTCCGTGCTATATATTCTTTTTAGAAAAGCCCAAAGTCCCCTCATTCCATTATCCAAAACGGCCGGTAATGTAATCTTCCGTCTGTTTATTTTTGGGTTTGATGAAAATAGTATCCGTGACCCCAAATTCGATAAGCTCGCCCAGATACATGTAGGCGGTGTAATCTGATACCCGTGCCGCCTGCTGCATATTATGGGTAACAATGAGAATGGTGACCTTATCTTTCAGGTCGGCGATGAGCTCCTCAATGCTGGCGGTGGCGATGGGATCAAGTGCCGAAGTCGGCTCATCGAACAGCAGGATTTCGGGATCGGTGGCAAGCGCCCTGGCGATGCACAAACGTTGTTGCTGTCCACCTGAAAGATTGAAGGCAACTTGCTTCAAACGATCTTTCACCTCATCCCATAGCGCCGCATCGCGCAGAGCCTCTTCCACTTTTTCGTCCAGTACGGCGCGTTGTCTTACACCACGTACCCGCAATCCATATGCAACGTTTTCATAAATGGATTTGGGGAAAGGATTGGGTTTCTGGAATACCATGCTGACACGCATTCGCACTTCGATCGGGTCTACATCGCGAGAAAGTATGTTGACGTTGTCCGGATGCAAAATTATGTCGCCAACGTAGCGATTGCCAGGGTATAGATCGTGCATACGGTTGAAGCAGCGCAGAAAAGTAGATTTTCCGCAACCGGAGGGACCGATTAAAGCAGTTACCTGCTTTTCGTGCAGCACCATATTGATGTTTTTAAGCGCATTGAATGCGCCATAATAAAAACTCAAATCCTTGACTTCGGATTTGCACTGAACTGGCTCGGCATCCACAATAGGGTTGCCTCCCATGGAACTCTCTACCATTTGATATTTTTACGCATGCGATAGCGCAAATAGATGGCTAATCCATTCATGGCGAGGGTCATTACCACCAGGACCAACCCTGCCGCCGCCGCATTGATCTGAAATGCCTCTTCGGGCCGCGATACCCAGTTGAACATTTGGATTGGCATGACAGTGAATGGCGCCATCAACCACTCTGAGGAGATAAAAGGAAATTCGGACGTAAACGGTGATGGTGGCAGAAAAGCAATAAAAGTCAGCGCACCAATGGTGATGATAGGCGCCGTTTCTCCAATCGCGCGTGCAAGACCAATAATCACGCCTGTCAGAATCCCCGCCGCAGAATAGGGCAGCAGATGATCGGATACCGTTTGCCATTTAGTTGCGCCGAGCGCATAGGCGCCTTCGCGAATGGTCAAAGGAATGGCGCGTATGGCTTCCCGGGTTGCAACGATCACTACCGGAAGTATTAACAATGCTAACGCCAAACCTGCCGACAGGATACTTTGGCCAAATCCCAGTTGATGGACAAACAGGCTCAACGCCAGCAGTCCGTAGATGATGGATGGGACACCGGCAAGATTGGTAACATTGATCTCGATGATTTCGGTGAGAAGGTTTTTTGATGCATATTCTTCCAGATAAACCCCAGCTCCGATACCCATCGGCACCGCCGCTACCGCCGTCACTACCATCACCAGGGTGGTACCCACCCAGGCAGAAAGTATGCCCGCTGATTCCGGGCGACGCGAGGGGAAAGAGCTAAAAAAATCCCATGTTAAGCGCGGCATCCCGTCAATAAGCATGCGGGAGAATAATGCCATAAATGTCAGCACCGCAATCATTAACACCAACACCCCGGTAATCATGAAAACCAGATCCCACAGTTTATGGCGTGCGATGATGGCACGAATTTCGGTTAGGTCTTTGTCATCCCTCATCAACCGAAGCCCGGAAAAAGACAGGAGAATGTATTCATCATAAGCGGGTCAAGCAATCAAAAATAAGGTCCGGAAAACAAATCGGAACTAACTGTAATCAATAAATGACGATCACCTTGGGCTCAATACACTTCACGATAACGCTTGCGCAAAATATGCCCGATAATATTGAATATAAGCGTCAATAGCAGCAATGTAAGTCCCGCAGCGAAAATAGTCTGGTAGCCGATGCTTCCATGCGGCAGATCACCCAGGCTTACCTGTACGATATAGGCAGTAATGGTAGCTGCGGGCTCCATCGGGTTCCAGGTTAAATTGGGCTGCATGCCAGCGGCTATGGCCACCACCATGGTTTCTCCCACAGCCCGGGAAATTCCCAGAATATAGGCAGCAGCGATGCCGGAAAAGGCTGCCGGCATCACAACCCGAATGGCCGTCTGGAACCTCGTGGCGCCCATTGCATAGGAACCTTCGCGCAAATTCATGGGCACGGCACGCATTGCATCTTCCGCCATGGAACTGACATAGGGAATAATCATGATTCCCATTACCAGTCCGGCGGAAAGCAGGCTGAAGCCTGGCAGCTCAGGAAATATTTGCTGCAGCAGGGGCGTAACAAACAGTAACGCAAAATAACCGTAGACGACGGTTGGTACGCCGCCCAACAGCTCAAGGAATGGTTTAGCAATTTCACGCACGGCAAAAGGTGCGAATTCGGAAAGATATATAGCAGTAATGGTACCCAGCGGAATCGCCACCATCAGTGCTACAGCGGAACTCACTACAGTACCGGAAATGAGCGGGAGTATGCCGTAGTGCGCATCATCAAACAGCGGCGTCCATTGGGGATCAGTTAAAAAATCCCAAAGCGAAACGTGCTCAAAAAATACGAATGACTCCTTTACCAGCATCACCACGATGGCGACAGTGATCGCGACTGATACAAACGCCATGAGAAACAGCACGGCTTCAATAAAACGCTCACCCAGATGACGGCGGTAACTATATCCGAGGCTTTTGTGGCGACTGGTTTGAGTGGGGGATTGTGAAATCACTGACAGATGCCTTCTGAAGGGGGAGGCGTTTTTCTTGAACAGGCAATATACGACGGGTATGTTACAGTCTCATGACACTTTGTAACGAAGTAGCTCGAACGGAGGAGTTGCGGCCGAGAATGGGCGAAAAAGTCAAACCCAAAAAATAACCGGGATTCTTTTTAACGAATCCCGGACCGTTACGACCTGCTTTATGAAGAATTATTGTTTGAACCGAAAACCTTCAAACACTTTACTGACTTGAGACGGTAGTAATTGTCCGCGTTCAAAAGACAAAGGCATTCAAGTTCCACGGCAGGTATTTTAGTGATAGAACGCGGAACCAAGATGCATCCTGCCAAAAACTAATCCAATAGGGCAGTTATATCGATCAAATCGAGAAACCATCAGGTTTTCTCAGTCCTTCTCGTCCTCATCGTCATCCTTATCCTTTTTTTCCGGCTTGAGGACCAGCTTGCCCTGGGTGCGGCTGGCATTGAGATCGGTCTCGGGGGCTTCCTTGTGCACCAGGTT
>JACCWK010000174.1 GCA_013697655.1 Nitrosospira sp. | reverse complement strand
TCCCGCTCTTCTGGCGTCAAATTGATTTCGGATGCAACTCGCATTTCTCACTCCAGGAATGTCGTCCTTTCATTAGAGTGCAATCTACAATATAGGTTCTTTCAAGAATGACTCACTACACTAGCGTTTGTGTTTGCTGACTGGCATCTTAGCGCTGATAAAAATGACGTCATATTGGACTGAGGTACACCAGAGGGTGGCTTTTCTCGCCGCTCGCTTAGACATCGGCTTCCAAGGGGTCTGTCTGAGCTTAATTAATCCGAATGTATTGATACAGGGTTTCCCGACTTATGCCAAATTCTTTCGCCAGTTTTGACCGGTTGGCTCCGGTAGCAGCCTGCTTGCGCAGCTGAGCAGTCCTCTCTGCGTTGAGCGCTGGCTTCCTGCCCTTGTAGACGGTCCCCTTAGCCTTTGCCAAGGCTATCCCTTCTCGCTGCCTTTCTCTTATCAGTGAACGCTCAAACTGCGCGAAGGCCCTTAGCATCGTAAACATTAGTGTAGAACGTGGATCCTCACTGCCAGCGGTAAAGCTCATATTTTCTTTGATGAAGTCAACCGATACACCTCGGTCATTCATTTCCCTCACAAGCCTGAGCATGCCTTCGACATTTCGAGCTAGCCTATCCATGGAATGGACCACGAGCGTATCTCCTGCGCGGATGTGATGAAGAGCAGCTTGAAGTTGTGGCCTGTTCGTAACCTTGGCAGAGGCCCTATCTGTAAACACCTTGTCTAGGCCAATACCTTCGAGCTGACGCTCGGTGCTTGGGGCAAGTGAACTTACCCGAATATATCCAATTTTCTGACTGGTCATGATTTCGCTCTTGATAATGTCAGGATAGAGTCTATAACCTTTAGATCCTTATGTCAATCAATAAATGTATAACCCTAGGTTGACAATAAAAACGTCGAAACGTGTCAGGAAAATTTGTACGGATGGGTATACCTTATTATGACTTGCAAGCTATGCGGGCCAAGTTTAACCGGTGAGTTTGCTGCCTCGCAGAATCGCTTTATGTGAAATATATTGTGTAATTATGAAACATATATTGCAATACCCCGGTTGATTGTAGTACAGTTATATCTGATACATAAATACATAAGGATTTTCAATGAAAGATAGCAAGGAATTCAAACCTCGTCCTACTCTTGTGCAGATCGAAAATGAATTAAGGGGCACATTTGTCGCGGTCGGTGTACTTCTGGACGAGTGCTTCTATCGTGGTAGTGGCAGCAAGCTGATTGGAGTTCCCCTGGAGCATCGTGAACAGGCGATTAGCGCGGTAGACCTGAATAAGACGACGATAGGTCGCTACCTGCCGATCTACTACAGGTATGCATATGAAGGAAAAGTAGTCCCAGGCTATGAAGATGAGATCAACGAGTCAGGAGACAATATGGAACGGTTGGCAGACTTTGCTCGGATTTTTCAAAGTGACAGCTCGTACTTTGATCTTTGTCTCGATGTCGCAAGCCTCGATGTAGAAACGGATATTGGCCATCTTTCTGACATGATCGATCGCCTTCGAGCGCGTCATGACCTTGATGACGGGTCTTCAATGTCTATCCTAGACCTTGCCCTGCTCGCAGACATGTCGGATCGCAGCGTCAGAAATGCCGTTACGGTTGAAGGACCGGGAAGACTCTTGGTGGATAACAAAGGAATGGTTGAAAATGCTGAAGCCCGCCGGTGGCTCTCAGGACGCCGCGGTTTTGTACCCACTCAGAAAAAAGAATTTCCTGAAAGCCTCGACGAGTATCCGGACCAACTGGATGCACTCGAGATCCCCCCTTTTGTACACCAGCGGCTCGCGAAACGCTTCGCTCCACATGAAATCGATATGGCCTTGCTAGATAGTGTTTCTTCTCCTAACTACGACGGCGCTTACACAGAGTATCCAGAAGTAGTCCAGAGAGCAGCAAAGGAGGCGGGATTACCAGAACAGTCCATTCAGGCCGCGTTACAACAGCCGATTCGCATCCGTCCCCAAGATTGTCCAGGAATTGCAAAAGCAATTTCAGTTGATACCGTCTGGTTCACTACACAAGTGATGAGTGCGCTCTTCCCCACTCAGACAGACATGCTGCTTAACCCGTCTCATTACCTCAATGATATGCCGACGTTGAAATTGGAGGGAAATACAGTGGAAGTTATTCTTAGCGAAGCAATGATCCAGCATGGCTATCTTGATCTGCCCGCACATGCGAAAGAGCTGTTCCCGACGGACTGCTTCGGAACCCGGACCAAAGGTGATACCGGCAAGTTCATCGAACTGCACTACAGCGGCCGGGTGGAGCAGACCGATATTCGGGTCAAAAGCGAACAGACGATCAGCCCTCGTAAACGCTTCAACGCGTGGTACCAAAAGGAGCTTCGTGCACAACCTGGGGATCGGATCCGCCTAAGCCGTAAGGCGGATCGTGTCTATGAATTAACTTATCTGCCGAAATAGGGAGAGATCAAAAAATGATAACCACATCCAAGGTTGCCCATCGAGACGAAATAAGCGGTTCAGTGGAACTGACTAAACATGCAAGGATTCGACAGCAACAACGCGGTATACCGCTAATGGTCACTGCGCTTTTGATCGACTCCGGAACCTCCGAAAAGGCCGGGGATGGCACTTGCAAACATTTTTTTGATAAGCGATCCCGGCGCCGTCTAAAAACTTACGCTGGCCAGTTGTTCCACTTTATGGAGGAGTACTTGAATTGTTACGCGGTAGTTTGCCCTGAAGGAAGCCGCCGGGCCTTGGTGACCTCCTCCCAATCCTTCAAGGCCAACCATTCCTTTGCTACTGCCTCAAATGTAGTCGCTTTTTCCTGTTCCCGCTTGATGCGTTCAAGTTGCCGATTGCGGACTGGGTTAATACCCTGCTTAACCAGCCCGCGCGCCTTAGTGCGCTCATCCCGCGCCTCGGCTAGGGTAAAGCGACGACCGCTTCGCCGGGTCTGCGCATCGTCCTGCGTTTCGCCGCTGGGGGCAATCGCGTGATCGCCGATCGCAAAGATGCTTTCCGTAGTTTTCTTGCCTTCTCGCAACTCGAAGCGGTAGCGCCACGCCTTCACGCCGTTGGGCTTGATTTCAAGATACAGTCCCTTTTACCATCAGACAGCTTGTAGGGCTTATCCTTAGGCTTGGCAGTGCGGCATTGGGTGTCGGTGAGCATGGGCTAGTCTTGATATTCGAATCGTACCCGGTTTTTTATACCCGGTTATGATTCCATACCTGGAATCGCACCCGGTTTATACGCGGCTTGCAACGCATCAGCGCGAACGCAAGAGGATGGAATAATCATATTTATCTACGCTATTTCGCCCATTCATTGTCCGCCAATGTCTGGTTAAATCCAAATGTTTGTTTAGACGTTGAATCTAAAGTGCATCACGTCGCCATCCTTGACTATGTATTCCTTGCCTTCCAACCGCATTTTTCCCGCCTCCTTTGCCCCCTGTTCGCCTTTGCAAGCGATGAAGTCGTCATAAGCAATGACTTCGGCGCGGATGAAACCTTTCTCGAAATCGGTATGAATCACGGCGGCGGCCTGTGGAGCGGCATCTCCCTCGGATATGGTCCAGGCGCGCACTTCTTTCACGCCGGCAGTGAAGTAGGTTTGCAGCCCGAGCAGTTGGTAGGCGGCACAAACCAGTCGATTCAATCCTGGCTCTTCCAGATTCATATCAGCGAGAAAGATCTGCTTGTCCTCATCCGGCATCTCTGCGATTTCCGCTTCCAGGGCTGCGCAGATCGCCACTACCGGTGCGCCCTCTCGCGCGGCATATTCCTGCACACGAGCCAGTAGCGGATTTCCAGTAAAACCCTTTTCGTCGACGTTGGCAACATAGATGGCAGGTTTGGCGGTCAGCAGGCATAGCGGTTTCAGTAATTGCTGTTGCTCCTTGTCCAGCCCCAGACTTCTGGCGGGTTTGCCCTGATCGAGATGAGCCCGTGTCATTTCCAGCAGCGCCACCAGCTTAATCGCGTCCTTGCTGCCAGACCTGGACAGCTTGGTTTCGCGGTGAAATGCCTTTTCCACCGTTGCCAGATCAGCCAGAGCCAGTTCGGTCTGTATGGTCTCGATGTCCGATATCGGATCCACGTTGCCGCTAACGTGCACGACGTTGTCATTGACGAAGCAGCGCACCATGTTGACGATACCATCGGTTTCACGAATGGTAGCGAGAAACTTGTTGCCCAGTCCTTCGCCCTTGGATGCGCCGGCGACAAGGCCGGCAATATCGACGAACTCGACGATGGCAGGCTGCACTTTCTGCGGATTGACGATCGCGCTGAGTTTGGACAAGCGCTGATCGGGTACCTCGACTATTCCGATATTGGGTTCGATGGTGCAGAAGGGATAGTTTTCTGCGGCAATGCCGGCTTTGGTCAGCGCATTAAACAGTGTGGATTTTCCTACGTTGGGCAAACCAACGATACCGCATTTCAGACTCATAAGTTTATCGAATTATAAATGGCAGATCCGGGCCACGAATGGCAAGAAGTGGGAAATGCAATGAACGCCATCTCAGCATTACATTTCTTTAATTACTTTTGTATGCAACTTCATCATGGCCGCCTGGCAATCGCCTTGTGTAATAAGCGGCCAGACCTCAAGACTGCGGTTTATAGCCTCGTCTATCAGCGGCGCTTCTTCCTTGCGAGGCGGCTGTAATACATAATTTATTACTGCATTCCTGTCGCCGGGATGCCCAATACCGATGCGCAGCCGCCAGAAATCCCGAGTGTCAAGATGAGCAGCAATGTCCTTCAAACCATTGTGCCCGCCTAACCCGCCGCCCAGTTTCAGCCTGGAAACTCCCGGCGGCAAATCCAATTCATCATGGACTACGAGAATCTGCTCGGGTTGAATTTTATAATAACGGCATAATGCCGCAACCGCTTTCCCGCTGGCGTTCATGTAGGTCTGGGGGTTGAGTAACCACATCTCTGAATCGCCTTGGCCAGTGCGTGCGCATAGACCATGAAACCTCGCTTCCGATCTCAACGTAACATGCAGTTTATTCGCCAAGTGTGATATCCACCAGGCCCCTGCGTTATGACGCGTAGTGGCGTATTCCTTACCTGGATTGCCAAGACCAACAACGAGTTTCATCGAGCGCAAGGAATGGTGTGCTTGTTTATTAAAAAGGAAAAGCCCGCCGGGCCAATAACTCAGCGGGCCATGTATAAAAACCGCAGGTATTATTTCTTCTTTCCGGCGTCTTTCTTCTCACCTTCCTTTGCAGTGCCCTCTTTCTTCTGTACAGTCGTCGGGATGTCCACCGCAGCCACCACGGCAGCCGCTTCCTCGGCAGCCACGGCCCGCGGAATGATAATGGTCGCAACCGGTAAATTCTCACCTCTGATAAGCGTGGGAATTTCAACCCCCTCCGGCAGTTCCAGATCACTCAGGTGCAAGGTATTACCGGCAGCTAACTCGGTCAGATCAACCGTAATGAATTCGGGCAGATCTTTCGGCAAACAGGACACATCAAGTTCGGTGAGCACATGGCTGACGAGACCGCCAGACAACTTTACTCCCGGTGCAATTTCCGCATTAATGAAGTGTAACGGTACTTTCATGTGTATTTTCTTGTTCTTGTCGACACGCTGGAAATCAATGTGCAGCACCTGCAATTTAAACGGGTGCATTTGTATGTCACGCAATAGCACTTGCTCTCGCTGCCCCTCCAGATCCAAGGAAAGGATGGAAGCATGAAAGGCCTCCAGTTTGAGCTTGTGATAAAGACTGTTGTGATCCAGCTCAATTGCTTGCGCCGGATTCTCTCCACCATAAATAACTCCCGGCACTTTGCCGGAACCACGCAGGCGGCGGCTCGCACCTTTGCCCTGTAACGTGCGCTTGCTGGCGCTGATTTCCATTTGCATGTTATTTCTCCAAATATGGGGTCACCCGCGACCAGATGACTCCGATTAATAAAACTTCATGAACCTATAGCGAGTTGCATGTGCGTTACTCAAAAAACCGAACCGCACATCAATCACATTTAACGAACGACGATTTCTTTATCGCTCCCATTCTTTCCGATATTGCATGAATTTTGCATTATAGTGGCTTCATTTTTATTCCATGAACAACGAACTCACCGAATCCTCGTTACTGATCCTCAACATCGTTTCTGCCAGCAGACTCGCAACGCTCAATTGGTGAATGCGAACGCATGATTCCGCATCCTCGCGCAATGGTATGGTATCGGTGACCACTAATTTATCCAGCGCAGAATTCTCAATCCGCTCCACAGCCTTTCCCGACAACACCGCGTGGGTACAATAAGCCAGTACGCTCTCCGCCCCTTGTTCTTTCAAGGCTCGGGCAGCTTCGCATAAAGTATTGGCGGTATCCACCATGTCATCCATGATAACGCACGTACGCCCCTCTACCTCGCCGATTATGTTCATCACCTTGGCAACGTTAAATTTGGGACGTCGCTTGTCTATAATTGCCAGATCGCATTCCAGGCGTTTTGCCATCTGCCTTGCACGTACTACCCCGCCCACATCGGGCGAAACCACTACCAGATTCTGGTAATCGCTTTTCCATAAATCGCCCAGCAGGATCGGCATGCTGTAGATATTATCCACGGGAATGTCGAAAAATCCCTGAATCTGATCTGAATGCAAATCCATGGTCAGTAGCCGATCTATTCCGACAGTAGTCAACATGTTCGCCACCACTTTAGCGGTAATTGGCACTCGCACCGAACGCGGTCGTCTGTCCTGACGGGCGTAGCCGAAATAAGGCATCGCCGCCGTAATACGCCCGGCAGAAGCTCGTTTCAGCGCATCTATCAGCACCAGCAATTCCATCAATGTGTCGTTGGTGGGCATACAGGTGGATTGCAAAACGAACACGTCCTTGCCACGTACATTCTCAAGGATTTCCACCATCACTTCGCCGTCGCTGAAGCGACCTACCGTTGCACGTCCCACATGGATGTTGAGATGCCGTACCACATCCTTCGCCAGCTTGGGATTGGCATTGCCGGTGAAAACCATCAAGCTATCGTAAGCCATGGCTAGTGTGGGAATTTAAACCGGGAACTGAAGAACACAGGCGACTCCTCGTAACGTCTATTTCTGAGCCCTGTATTTTAAGGCTTGAAAACTGGCTGGGGAGGTAGGGATCGAACCTACGAATGCCGGAATCAAAATCCGGTGCCTTACCACTTGGCGACTCCCCAAAAATTACTCTTCCGCGAAATCATGCATGGGATGGCGATCTAATCCTCTCGCCACAAAACCGCTCATGCCGACTGGAATTTGCGTCAAGGCTACTTGTGCTGCCGGCTCCGTGGCGAACTCGGCAAACACACAGGCACCAGAGCCCGTCATTGCCGCCATCCTGGTGCTATCGAGCCGCTTGAGCCATTCCAGGTGGCGCGCCACTTCGGGATAAGTTCGGCATACCACGGGTTCCAGATCGTTATGCCCATGCTCGACGGAAAAGGGCGGTATTTTGATTGGAATCGTGTTTCGTGTCAATTCTTTACTGGCAAAAACCTGCGCGGTTGGCACGTGCACGGGTGGAGTCAGGATTAGATACCAGGCAGGCGGTAGCGGGATGGATGAAAGCTGTTCGCCTATCCCTTCAGCAAAAGCATTTTCACCAAAAATGAAGACGGGAACATCCGCTCCCAATCTAAGCCCTAGTTTTATTAGCCGATTCCTTTTCCAGCCCAGCCCCCATAACCGGTTAAGCGCCAGCAATGTCGTAGCGGCATCGGAACTTCCTCCTCCAAGCCCTCCCCCCATAGGGATGCGCTTTTCCAGGAAGATTTCCACACCTCGAGAGATGCCGCTTTCCTGTTGCAGCAATTTTGCCGCGCGTACACACAGATCTTTATCTTCGGGCACGCCAGGAGTGGGCGCGTGTAACTTCACCACCCCGTCTTCCCGCATAGCAAAATGAAGCCGGTCCGAAAAATCCACGAAGCGAAAAACCGTCTGCAACAGGTGATAACCATCCGCTCTAAGCCCGACCACATGCAGGAACAAGTTAAGTTTGGCAGGAGCGAGGTAAACGAGCTTAGTGGTCAACTTAGTCATCAAGTCTGCATCTGTTTCAGTAGCTGCCGCCCAAATTCCAGTCGTCTATTATGAGTTTGATTTGAAGAGCGCTGCGTTTTAGCATCAACAATTTCGGGCGCGCAGTTTGCGTCTGCGTAGTTTGTGTCCGCAACATCGGGAAATAGCTCAGGTAACTAATTTCCCAACCGTCCTGCCGTATAGCCACAACGCGCCCGTCGATATCCATGTCTATCGCTGATGCCGTAGCGGGCGAATTCATGCTTTGTATCCAGTATTGCAAACCCATTAGCGGCAAGCGCCATCCGAGCACCTGTTCAGTCAGACTCTCCACATCTGTGGCGTAATAGCTCTCCTGTTCCGAAGTCTTCAGATGCACACCTTCAGAAGTGCGCTGAATTTGCGCCAGAGTCTGTCCTAAAGGGGAAAGCAGAAGAATTTCGTCACCACCCTCACCATGGTGCCATTGTACCCCACCAGCGAAACTCTCTTTACCGCCTTTCACCGAAACCCGGCCAATAAGTCCAAAATTCGCCGACTCTGCCTTCGCGGCACCCACCACGGGCTCAGTAACGATGGTGTTAACAATGGTATTCTTATACGTAAGGGCAGTGCAGCCAGCAAAAAAAGGCATCATGCATAAAATCAGACTCCACCATGGAATATCAGCACGCCTTATTGTTTTGGGGAACCTCTGCACTATTTCATGAATCTCTTCATGGTACTGATCAACACCTCGTTATCAGGATAGTTCTTGAGGGAGGATTGCCAGACTTCTTTGGCCTCTTCCTTTATTCCCTGCACCCAAAGAACTTCACCCAGATGCGCAGCAATTTCTGGGTCGGGATTCATTCCGAATGCCTGCCTCAGGTAACTGAGACCCTGATTGAGATTACCCATACGGTAATGCACCCAGCCCAGACTGTCCATGATGTAAGGATCATTGGGGGAAAGTGCGATAGCTTTTTCAATGAGGTCCAGTGCTTCCGGCAGGCGATTGCCATGTTCCGCAAGGCCGTAGCCAAGAGCGTTATAAGCATGGGCGTGATCGGGTTTCAATTTAATAAGCTTGCGTAAATCCTTTTCCATGATATCGGATTTGCCGATTTTCTCCGCTGCCAAGGCACGGTCATAGAGCAGGTCGACATTATCTGGCAGTTTCTCCAGGCCGCTACTGAGCAATTGAAACGTTTTCTGGTAGGCGCCTGTCTCCCGGAGCAACTGGGCCTCAGCGATTATTAACTGAGCACGTTGCTGATTATTCGTAGCCGGCAATTGGCGCAAGTACTGCAGAGCCTCATTCGCTTTGCCTTTCTTGGTCAGCAGGATGGCATATCTGATTTGTGCCGGAATATACTGATTGCCAGCAGTCACTGAGCGATACCATTCCATCGCTGTATCAAGGCGCTGGGTTTTTTCATAAACTCCGCCGAGATAAAAGCGCACCATGCCGGGGTCCCTATAATCCAGCTCCAGTGCTCTTTTAAAATTCGACTCGGCAATGTCGTATTGGCGTAATTCCATAGATAGCAAACCCACCGCCAGGGCGACGTCGGCATTACCCGGATTCTCCGCTAGCAATTGCTGGAACTGGTCGCGTGCCTTAATATAATCTCTTTCCGCCAACAATAACCGAGCATAAGTTATACGTGTATCATTGGCCTTGGGATAAGTCTTGAGATAGTTTTCATAAAATTCAAGGGCGCTGGCATTGGAATTACGCGCCAGTATCCGCCCTTGATAAATTGCGGCTATCTCCCACTCCGGGCGTAGCGCCAAGGCCTGTTTCATTTCGGTCAACGCAATATCAAACTGGTTGGCGAACCATGCTGCCTGAGAGACGGCGAAATGGGCTTCCGGTAGCTGCGGATAGGGTTTGGCAAGCTGCTGCACCAGTTCGAAGGCCGCGTTTTTATTGGAACCGCGTACCAACAGACTATTCAATTGCATGAAGGCCTCGTCGATACTGCCTCCTTCTGAGGCCAGCAATTTCTCCAGATGGGGCCGGGCTTCATCCAGCCTATCCGCATTAACCAGTAGCGCCGCAATGGTCTGACGGGCAGTTACCGAATTCGGATCAAGCTCCACCCAGATCTTTGAAGCTTCCAGCGCTGGCCCCGCTTGACGGGCATGAAGCGCGATTTCGGTGGCACGCTGAGCGACACGTGGATCGCGCGTGGTTTTCGCAAGTTTAAGATAAGTGCTGGTAGCGATATCCTGATCACCACGCTGCAGGGCCGTTTCTCCGAGCAAGAAATCGAACAGCATGGGTGCAGTCAAGTCCTGATTGGGCAATTTTGACTGTCCAGCTTCGCTCTGATCCGCCTTGCCCGCAGTCTTGGCCGGAATCTGCGCACAGGCAGCGAGAAAAAGCAGCAGCAGCGCGCTGAGAATTTTAAGAGTCATGGGGACATCCCGACAGGTTTAAAAAAATAAGGCTAATAACGGTATAAAGGGCGGGATTGAGCTACAGTACAGGCCACATATTAGGTATATTTTACTCTTATCACAAGAGGACAGTGCCAACAGTGGACATTGCCGGCCGCGCGGATGGGAACAAACATGTTTTATAGGCAGCCTTATCAAATCAAAGTTTCAAATGAGTTCATTCGCCGAGTAAATAAAAGTGGAAGCAGCTGATGATTAGCGAGTGTCTTCTGGTGCTCACGCTATAAACTCGAAGAACCAAGTATCTCATTCGCCATCAAGGACACGAAAGAAATTTCCTATCCTGCGCGTATTTGATGTATTCGATAATTACTTGAACAACATGGTATAAGCCGAACCTCGGTAGAGCAGGCAATCCGCAACGCGAGTGCCGACAAACTTGTATTCATAAAGGCGCACTGATGATCGAGCAATCTGCTTCATCAACCCTCTCTGTTCGTGGCCTATGCCGGTATTTCGGTACGCGCGTCGCTGTGCATGAAATCAACCTGGAACTGAAGCACGGCGACGTGTTGGGACTTCTCGGCCCCAATGGGGCAGGCAAGACTACTCTCATGCGCATGCTCACCGGCAACCTTGCACCGAGCGCCGGCAGTGTTGAAATCTGTGGTATAGATTTGCTGGACCATCCAAGCGAGGCCAAGGCGCGGATGGGTTATCTGCCCGAAATACCGCCACTCTACCGGGAATTAACAGTAAGTGAATACTTGGAGTTCGCCGCCAGACTGCATCGGGTCAGCAACGCAAAAATCCGTTTTATAGTGAATAGGGTCATGCAACGATGCGCGCTGAACAATACCGGAAAACGTTTGATCGGGTCGCTATCGAAAGGCTATCAGCAACGTGTCGGAATTGCACAAGCCATCATTCATGATCCCGATATAGTCATCCTCGATGAACCAACGGTGGGGCTAGACCCTAATCAGATGCACGAAATCCGCGATCTCATCCGTGAACTTGGCGTGGAGCGCAGCGTCATCTTTTCGACCCATACTCTGTCGGAGGTCGAAAGCGTGTGTGATCGGGTACACATTATGCACGAAGGGCGTACAGTATTTAGCGACTCTATCAGTGGACCAAAACAGAACGAATTAAGCCTGGGGGAGGTCTTCGTGCGAGTTACCGCAGACACGGGAAATTCCGCAAGCTTTTAATCGCCATGATATTCATCATTGCTCAGAAAGAATTAAGAGTTTTATTTGGCTCGCCCCTGCCCTGGATATTACTTGCGCTGATGCAGTTGGTGCTGACCTGGATTTTTGTGGCGCATCTCGATACCTTCCTTCAAATTCAGCCGCAACTTGTGAAAATCGTCAATCCACCAGGAGTGACAGAGGCAATTATTGCGCCGGTATTTGCCATGGCTGCGATACTGCTGCTGATAACCACTCCGCTTTTAACAGCACGCCTTGTCGCCGAGGAGCGCCGCAACCACACGATGACGTTTCTTATATCCGCCCCCATTTCCATATCCGATATCGTTCTGGGAAAATTTCTGAGCTTGATGGCTTTCTTTTCTGTTGTGATTGCATTGGTCGTAGCACTTTCAATTTCTCTGCTGGCAGGGGGTACACTGGATTTCGGCTTGTTGCTGAGCAATGTCGCTGGCCTATTCCTCATCTGCGCTTGTTTCGCCTCTCTCGGACTTTATATTTCCTGTTTAAGTGCTTATCCGGCTATAGCAGCCGCGGGCGCGTTGGGGATGCTCATGATGTTATGGGTACTGGACCTTGGTGCGGATAATGATAAGGATAGCCTTACACGCAACCTTTCTCTGCTCCAGCATTATGAAAATTTCAACCGCGGCGTGATCGATACTTTTGATCTTTCATACTTTTCGTTATTTGTCCTCCTTTTTCTGGTGCTGTCGATTCATCGGTTGAACAGGGAGCGGCTACATGGGTGAAGCTGCACAGAAGCATGCATAAATGATCATGGTTAACAATAGACTGCGTATGCAAAGGCTAGCGCAAAGTGGCGTGTTTATTGTGCTGCTGATATCGTCGGTGGGACTGCTGGGCTATCTCGCACGGGAAACAAGTGTCCAGTGGGACGTGAGCCAAAATGGACGCAACAGCTTGAGCCAAGCAAGCGTGGAGGTATTGAGAAAAATTAACGGCCCACTCACTATCACCGTCTACGCCACGGCACAGGACGCGCAACTGGGGAATATACCTGCAATAATCGGTGAGTTTCTTTCGCGGTACCAGCGTGTCAAACCAGATCTGACCGTCACATTCATTGATCCTGCCGAGCAGCCGAAAATCACTCAGGACGCGGGAGTGCAGGTAAACGGAGAAATGGTGGTAACGTTCAAGAACAAGCGCGAACACCTCAGCACAATCAATGAACAGACATTAACAGGCGCACTCATGCGGCTGGCGCGGTCCACTGAAGAACCGGTAATGGCACTCACGGGCCACGGCGAACGACAGCTGGACGGCATCGCCGGTCATGACTTGGGAGAATTTGGCAAACAGCTGATGATTAAAGGATTCAAGACCAGGAGACTCAATCTTTCTACTGACCATGATGTGCCGTTTAATACGAGCGTGCTGATTATTGCCTCGCCACAGGTTGATCTGCCGGAAGGAGAAGTGGATAAGCTGCTCGCGTATATCGCTCGCGGCGGCAATCTGTTGTGGCTAATAGACCAGGAACCTTTGCATGGGCTACAACCGCTGGCCGAGAAACTTGAACTCACGCTCACCCCCGGCGTAGTGGTGGATCCTCAAGCTCAGCAAATAAAATTGCCGATCACTGTAGCGCTGGGAACAAATTATGGGCGGCATCCAGTTACGCATAATTTCGACTATATGACGATGTTTCCTTTTTC
Source organism: Nitrosospira sp. (assembly GCA_013697655.1). Classification (GTDB taxonomy): domain Bacteria; phylum Pseudomonadota; class Gammaproteobacteria; order Burkholderiales; family Nitrosomonadaceae; genus Nitrosospira. The sequence continues at coordinate 5,724 of JACCWK010000174.1, read as the reverse complement.
CCGGCAGATTACGGTCAATGAGAGCAAGGAATGGCGCACTGTTTCGTTGGTGGAGACAGCACAAAGCGGCTGGGTGGAAACGGGGAAGCTGGATACCGGGATCACCTTCGACAAAATGTATGATGTAGCCGGCCCCGTAACTATCGCCGCTGCCCTGAGCCGCGTCCTGACAGACCGTGAACAGCGTATCGCCGTTATCGGCAGTGGAAATTTTCTTGCCAATACTTATCTGGGCAACGGCAATAATCTGGATTTCGGTATTAATCTCATTAATTGGCTCACCGGCGAAGAGAATCTTGTCACCATTCAACCTCGCGCCACACTTGACAGCCATCTGATTTTAAGCGAATCGATGCTAACCTTAATTGCAGGAGGGTTTCTTATCGTTCTGCCGCTGTTTTTTCTGTCAAGCGGGATATTCATATGGTGGCGGCGCGGACGAGAATGATATTCTATTTCGCATCCTTTATTACTGATGCCAAACGATAGAATTTTTCATTCATCCGCGTATCGCGACAAGACAATTTTACAGAGATAATCTAATTGCCTGAATTACCTGAAGTCGAAGTTATCCGTCGGGGCATCGTATCTCATCTTGAGGGACGCCGCATTGCGAATACCGTGGTACGAAATCCGAAGCTGCGCTGGCCGGTGCCGTACGATCTTGGAGAAACGCTTAGCGGACTGAAAATCAGCAAGATAATACGGCGTGGAAAATACCTCTTATTCCATTGCGGCAAAGGCACACTGATCGTACACCTCGGAATGTCCGGCAGCCTGAGGGTACTGTCTGCTACAACGTTGCCGCAAAAACATGATCATGTCGATCTGGTTCTGGATAACAATATGATGCTGCGTTTAAGAGACCCGCGCCGTTTTGGCGCAATTCTATGGGAGTCGGGTGATGACGTCATGCATCACCCGTTATTGGCTCAGCTTGGACCTGAACCCCTTTCAGCGACGTTTAATGGTAATTTGATATACAAGAGAACCCGGAGGCGCAGCGCCAGCATCAAAGAGGTACTGATGAACAGCCGTGTGGTGGTCGGTGTCGGCAACATTTACGCTAGCGAAGCGCTTTTCCGTGCGGGCATTAATCCGATAACGGCCGCAGGACAAATCGGTGCGATCCGATACAAAAGACTGGTGGAGGCAATAAAGGAAACACTCAGTCTCGCGATTGAAGCAGGCGGCAGCAGCTTGCGCGACTTCGTCAATAGTGACGGCAAACCCGGCTATTTCCAACAGCAATATTGGGTATATCACCGAACCGGGCTGCCCTGCAGAAGATGCGGCGCAACTATTACGCAAATCAGGCAAGGACAACGTTCAAGTTTTTACTGTCCACGCTGCCAAAAATAAACGGGAATAATTACCATAGGACGCACATGAACATCACCTTTATTGGCGCCGGCAACATGGCTTCCGCGTTGATCGGTGGACTGTTGCTGCAGGGTTACTCGTCCACCCAGATACATGTAGTAGAAATCAATGCTGAAAGGCGGGAAAAAATAAAAAAGGAATTTAATGTAGAGTCAGTAGCGGACCTTGCCGAAGATATCGCCGATAGCGACATCGTCCTGCTGGCGGTAAAGCCGCAGCAACTTTCAATCGTGGCGCAAGATATTGCAGCTCTGCTCGGAAATCATCTCGTCATTTCTATCGCCGCCGGCATCCGCGCAACTGACCTAAGCCGCTGGCTGGGCGGTTATCGACGCATCGTACGAGCCATGCCCAATACTCCGGCATTGATTCGCGCAGCTACCACTGGTCTGTATGCCCTCCCTGGCGTGAGTGCCGAAGAAAAACACTGCGCAGAATCCATACTCGCCGCAGTAGGTTCCGTACAATGGTTTGAGCGCGAGGAGTTGCTGGATGCCGTTACAGCGATCTCGGGCAGCGGCCCGGCTTACGTATTCTATTTCATTGAAGCAATACAGAAGGCGGGCGAGGAATTAGGATTGGATGCGATCCAGTCACGGCAACTGGCTCTGGAGACCTTTCTCGGCGCGGCAAAGCTCGCAAGTCAAAGCAATGAAAACGCCACCGCGCTCCGTGCACGAGTAACTTCTCCGGGCGGTACCACGGAGCGCGCGATACAGGCGCTCGAACATGCTGGTGTCAAGAACGCGATCATAGATGCGATACATATGGCAAACCAGCGCTCGCGTGAATTAGGTGATGAGTTTGGCGCGACATAAATTTCAGGAAAACACATGCTCAGCCAGATATTGATATTCCTGCTCGACACCCTGCTGGGGTTGTTTTCTCTTGCGCTGCTGTTGCGTTTCTTTATGCAACTGCTACGCGCGCCCTACCGCAATCCGCTATCGCAATTTCTCGTTGCACTTACCGATTTCATCGTACGGCCTGCACGCCGGGTGATTCCCGGATTTAGCGGGATGGATCTTTCGACGTTGCTGCTGGCGTGGCTCATACAATGCATTCTATTAACTGGAGTGCATGTGCTTCAGGGTTACAATTTTGGTTCAGTCATCGGCATCGCAGTTATGGGACTCGCGCTGTTAGCGGCAATTGAAATAATCAAAATGTCGCTCTACATCATCCTGATAGCTGTAATCATGCAGGCAGTGCTCTCCTGGTTCAACCCTCATACTCCATTAGCCCCAATGCTTGACAGTTTTACGCGGCCATTCCTTGGAATTTTCCGCAGGCGTATTCCTTCTATTGGCAATGTCGACTTGTCGCCGTTATTTGTACTGGTGACTATTCAATTGCTGTTGTTTGTCGTTACGGGTTTGCAGCGGGAAATTTCCCGTTTGTTCTAATACCAGGCACATACGGTATGGCGTTCAGGGATTCTTTGTGCCGCCACCGTTGACACATTACACATGGTACCGCCGCGATGATGAGGGTGGGCGGCTTATTCTGTCCCTACATATACAACCCGGCGCGAAGCACACAGAAGCGGTTGGGTTGCATGGCGGCGCGCTGAAGATCAAGCTTGCTGCTTCACCGGTAGCAGGCGCCGCCAATACTGTCTTGCAGAAATTTCTCGCAGAGATTTTTTGCGTGCCATTACGTCAAGTGAGGCTCACACAAGGAATCAAGTCTCGACGCAAGGTGGTCGAAATTTGGCAAACGGCTGTAGAGCCCGAAGCATTGTACAAGCAGGCGGCAGACTCAGAAACGGATTAGCTGTCTATTCGATTTCAGCGAGTATCTTGGCACCTCCCTGATACTTTTATTCTGTTAGTACAGATTAGAGCAGATTAAAATAATGCCATGCCCCGTCTGATCCTTTTCAACAAACCCTACGGCGTCATTTGCCAATTCACGCCTGAGGGCGGATATAAATCTCTCGGCGATTTTATACCCCTGCCGGGGTTTTATCCCGCCGGTCGACTCGATGCCGATAGCGAAGGCCTGGTGCTGCTGACCGATGACGGTAAACTGCAACATAGAATCAGCGACCCCGAACACAAGTTGCCCAAGCTCTACTGGGTACAAGTCGAGGGCACTCCAGACGAAGCTGCTCTGGATAAACTACGTCGGGGCGTAGCGCTCAGACATTTCAGGACCATGCCTGCGCAAGTACGCGCAATGAATGAACCGGCGAGCCTTTGGCCGCGCACTCCGGCCATTCGCTTCCGTAAAAATATTCCTACTTCATGGATTGAATTGATGCTCACAGAAGGCAAGAATCGCCAGGTAAGGCACATGACCGCGGCAGTATCCCTTCCAACGTTGCGGTTGATTCGCCAGACTATCGGCACATATTCGCTGGATGACATGGTGCCAGGCGAATGGCGCTTCTCGGAATATGCCGCTGCTGTAAAATAATCCCTGCAGGCACCAAATTCAGTTGCCCTATTGCGAACCGAAAATGACGCGGCTCGCCCGCTATTTTTCTCCGTGAAGCCGACCGTCGTCAGCTATTCATTAGGATTGGTTACTTGGCGATCGTGATGCTCGGCACACCGACTCGCGGTATATCGGTAATCGTCATTTGAAACAAGAGATACAGCATCTGGAAGCCGTCCCGGTTCCAACGGGCAAGTGGTCCCGCCGTATTCACGGAGTAGTACCGATTATGCGAGCGAACCGACAGATCGCTCTCCAAAGGGGCAGCATCCGCCACGATAAGTTCCATTGTCTTGATAGGGTTTTCATTGTTAGCAATGGGCGGGGTTCGCGAGTCCTTCTCTACATCGTATTCCGGATCCTCGCCGAGGGACTGGCCGAGGAAGTAAAGAATCGAATGGAAGCTTCTGAGCCGGAAAGTACCTTTGATAGGCCACTCTCCGCCAGGATGGTTGGCGCGGATGTCGAAAGCCACATCATTGGTGATCCAGTCCCCCGTCGCGCTACCCAGCTGCGCGCGCTCTTCGGGAGACAGCGTGCCGGGATCGTAGTTAGTGATAAGAATCGGTCCCGGTACCTGTTTGCGGAGGGTATAAGTATTGTCCTCCTTATTATAGAGTACGAAAAATTCCTTCTCCAGGGCCTGGAATCCCTCGGCCGAGACTGAACCGGCAGGAATAGTCCAGGTACGTTCGAAGTTCAGCGGTTCGGCGTACAGGTGGTTCATGTCCTGAATGGCAGACAGATGCAGCGCCACACGCCGGAACATCTCGTAGCCGGAGCGGTCCGCTGGAGTGTTACGATAAGTAATCTTCTGGTCGGAATGGTTTAAGCGCACTTCCTGCGCCATTAACCGAATCAAGTGATCGACATCGAAACGCTGGCGGAGTAGAAGCGTGAGTTTACTTTGATGAAACGGGGTGAGGAGCCGTTTCGTAAATTCTTCTCCCTCGATCGGGACAATGCTGATGGTGGGGTTTTCCGCGACGCTCCCGCCAAATATCGGCATGAGTACTGGTCCGGCAAGCCCACCCAACGCAGGGGTCCCCCCCGCGTTGAAACTAAAATTGAAGGTAGCCGCGACATTCGAGACCCCAGTGAAATGTATGGGCTGGTGATGATGGGCGCGGGCGATATTCATCAGCAACTGCTTGGAGGCCGCACTGGTGATGGCTTCGTCATAAGCTCCCACTGCCCGGTTGAGCGCAATGGGCGATACGCAACCGGAGAGAGCAAGCATAGCCATAAGGCAAAGCAACAACATCGCCCCTCTTCGAGGGCAAAAAGCATACGTATATAATTTCATCTGGGCGAATGAGCAGGTTGCTGGTTGTCAGTTTATGAAAGTACGTACTTAAAAGTTCTCTTGCAGCCAATCAGCTCGGAGAGAAATATTGTATCGGACTTGGCGCTTTTAACCGCATGCTAAAAATTCTCAGCATTCCCGAAAAATTGTTAGGACGTTCCCTGAGCATATATCGCATGTATTGTGAGCATACTTCACACTGGATGAATTCTTGCTATCCATTTCAAAAAAGCCAGCGGTTTAAATTTAAGCCAGAGGGCAGAACCGATCAACAAGATGGTCCCCTTACCCATAAAATGGCGATTTGCCGCTCAATAGTATCCCATTCAACAATATGCCTCTAAACCATTTTCAGCCTCATCTGCTCAAATTCATTGAGATCAACGATATAAGGAGTTGAGTCATGAAGACCGCAGAGCTGAACCTGCTGGATTGGCAGGAGCGCTTGGGCACAGAGGCATCCTGCGCCCAAGCGCTTGCCCAGCAGCGTTGGCCACAGGGATTCCGCTGCCCGCGCTGCGGGCACGACCACGGCTATGCCATCGCCACTCGCCATTCCCATGAATGCACGCATTGCCATTACCAGGCCTCGC
>JACCWK010000147.1 GCA_013697655.1 Nitrosospira sp. | reverse complement strand
GCCGTGGCGTGTTCCGCAGCGTCCCGGAACTCAATGCCGCCATCAAGGAATACATCGCCATGCATAACCAATCCCCCAAACCTTTTGTCTGGACTGCCAAGGCCAATGACATCCTGCAAAAAGTCATTCGAGCCAATCGCCACTTAAGCTCCAAACAGAATGACTCACTACACTAGCCATAATTGCGCTGGATCCTCTGCATTACCTGGCTTTCATATCAACTGCTGCCTATTGCACCCGTCGTTCCCATCGCATTCAGCCGCGTGCGCAGGGCTTCAACTTCGTCAAGCAGTTGCAGGGCCAGCCCAACGCCGGCGAGGTTGACGCCAAGGTCGCTTTGCAGGTGCGAGGCTATTCTGACAAGGCGCAGATGCATGCCGGTAAAGCGCCAGGAATGAGGTTCACGCGTTTCAGGAGAAAATCGCGGGCTGGTTTCCGGAGTGACTTCGGAGCTTACCTCGGGGGTGATCAAGCCTTCGTCAACCAGCTCGATAATATATTCTGTCTGGACTGCACAGGCGTTGCTAATCTCAGCCAAGGTTAGAACGCTCTGCTCATCCAGAATTATTCCCCTCAGCTCAGTGGGCGTCTCATTTGGGATCTCGTTTGGCTTGTTGTGGGGCGTACTTTCGTTTGTCATATCTACACTCCGAGTCTGGCACGCGGGTTGAAAGATTTGAATGTCTCGGCCATGCTGCGGTAAAACTCTTTGGCTGTATCGCTGGCCGCAGGAGGCAGCGCTATTTGCAGCACCACAAAAAAATCCCCCGGGGTTTTGCCCGGAATGCCGCGGCCCTTCAATCGCAGCTTCCGGCCGGCAGCGGAATCCGCAGGTATCTTGAGCTCAACGATTCCGTCCGGGGTGGGTATTTTTACGGCTGCGCCCAAAGCGGCTTCCCAGGGCGCAACCGGCAGATCCAGATACACATCGCCGCCATCGACACGGTAGTGCGGATGGGGGCGGAATTCAACCTCAAGATACAAATCTCCCCGTTTGCCTTGTCCATGCCCCGGCGCTCCTTGCCCGGCAAGCCGGATTTGCTGCCTGGCGCGAATACCCTTGGGGATGACTACATTAAGCTTATGCTCATGGGTCGTGACACGTCCCTGGGAATCGAGTTGGGGTACTTGCAGGGTGATGGCGCGGGTAGCGCTCCTGTATGAATCCTCCAGGTCGATCATTACCTTGGCGTAATGATCTTCGCCGGGATGGTGGAATGCTGCGCTACTGCGGCCGCCGCGCTGGTCACTGCCATAACTTGTGCGAAAGCCCTGACCGAACAGCGATTCGAAGAAATCGCTATGCTTGGCAGCATCCTCCTGTGAAAATCCACGCCCCGAAAATTCAAACCCCGTATTCCAGTCAGGGGGCGGACGAAATTCCTGGTTTTCTTTCCAGTTTGCGCCGAGCCGATCGTAAGCCGCCCGTTTTTCCGGGTCCTTGAGAACTTCATACGCTTCGCCTAATTCCTTGAAGCGGGCCTCGGCATTCTTCTCCTTGCTTACATCCGGGTGATATTTGCGCGCCAGTTTCCTGTAGGCCCGCTTGATCTCGTCCTGCGAGGCCTCGCGCGCAACACCCATGATCTTGTAGTAATCCTTGAATTCCATTTGGTTTGGGCAAAAAAATAAGCAGCTGTTAGATTTCATTTTAAGCATACCCTGTAATTCTCCTCCGCTACAACCAGATTCCTGCCTATTGCGACTTTCGTCGAGGGCAGCACACGCGCTGGCGGGCACCAGAAAGATTGCTTCACGCAAGGCCAGGGCCTTCCAGGAGTTCAAAAAGCAATTCATGATGTCATTTCACGATAGTCAGCATATGAGCGTTCACAATGAATCGAAATAACCTTACCTTCTGTGCGAAACCGACAGAGAAAAGATTATTATTTTGACCGTCCTATGTGCGGTGGTGCACAGCCGCAGGCGCGATGACACTCTAACCTTTCCTCTAACTTAGTAAACGGGATTAAAAAGATGACAAACCAGAATAGAAAGGCATCGTCCGGGCATAAGCGGTTCGGGATGGAATCGGGGGAGAAAACAGAAAAAGAACCCAGAGGACAACCTGGAAATGAAACCTTGCCGGCAGAGCGAGTTGAATTGGCTAATCCAAAACCAGGCCAGGACGTACAAAATCAGGCGGATGAGCAATCATTTCTGCCCCACGAGCGGGACCAGACTACCCGGCGTCAAGGCACCAGCCGGGGCAACGAGGATGAGCGCTCCCGGGCGGTAGTGGGCCAGGCGGCGGAAGATACCAAGCGTGGCCTTAAAGATACGGACCGGCGCGGAATACCTTCGGATATTATTGCTTCGGATGCCGGCGGCCCAGATATGCCTGCAAGAACTCGCAAAAGAGGGCGTTAAAGTCTGTCCATCCTGCGAGCGGTTGTCCATCATCAACTTCCAGCGGCTTCCTAACTGGGCGTCAAACCTGTGGTGAGGTACTCATTCAAGATCCGCGCCCTTAGAAAGGTTCATCTCGGAATTCCTGTTCTGTTCAATGATATTTCGAATGTACGACGGCGCACTGAATGAGGGGGTTAAAAAACCCATGATGCGCCCTTCACATGTGCATCTACTCTCGAAAGCGAGGAGGATGCTTAATCTCAGGTTCAATCTTTTCAAGGAATGTTATGAAAACGAACGATAAAAAAGGTCGTGACAACCGCTCCACCGTCGGTAGCCCGGAGAGCGAGGAGGGCACGCCTGCCAATGATTTTACCGCCAAGCTTGCTGCTGCGCAGAAGCTGGCTGCGGCTATGCCATACAACGTTAATAAGGCGCTTGAGCATGGGGATGTCTCTCTCTCCCCGGAAAAGGGCCAGACAGTGGAGGTTTCTGATCCGATCGTCACCGGCAGCACGCTCACCGAGACGATCGCTTCGGAAAAAACGGGTGCGGGCGGACCCCTATTGGGCTTCAATCCCGGCAATGAGTCGCTCGACCGGGTCAGGGTTGATTCAAGCGACCAGGTCCTCACGACCAACCAGGGTGTTCCCGTCGGCGACAACCAGAATTCGCTCAAGGTAGGGTACCGCGGCCCGGCCTTGCTGGAAGACTTTATCCTGCGCGAGAAGATCACGCATTTCGACCATGAGCGCATCCCCGAGCGCGTGGTGCACGCACGGGGATCAGCGGCACATGGTTATTTTGAATGTTACGAGTCAATGGAGAAATATACACGCGCATCCTTGTTCGCAGAAGCTGGTAAACGTACTCCTGTGTTTGTGCGCTTCTCCACCGTTTTTGGGGAACGCGGTTCTGCCGACACTGCCCGCGATGCGCGAGGCTTCGCGGTCAAATTCTACACGGACGAGGGAAATTGGGATCTGGTGGGAAATAACATTCCCGTATTTTTCATTCAGGATGCAATGAAATTTCCCGATCTGGTGCATGCGGCAAAACCCGAGCCGCATTTCGCCATTCCCCAGGCTTCCACCGCGCATGACACTTTTTGGGATTTTATTTCGCTTATGCCGGAATCCACCCACATGCTGATGTGGGTGTTTTCAGATCGGGGAATCCCGCGTAGCTACCGAACGATGCAGGGTTTCGGCGTGAATACTTTCCGGCTGGTAACGGCCGACGGCGACTCGCATTTTGTCAAGTTTCACTGGCAGCCCCTGGCCGGCACCCATTCACTGGAGTGGGATGAGGCGGTAAAAATTGCGGGGGCCGATCCCGATTTCCATCGGCGTGACTTGTGGGAAGCAATCGAAACCGGCGCGTCTCCCGAATATGAATTAGGCATGCAGATTTTTACCGAAGCCCAGGCGGAAGAATTCAGTTTCGATATATTGGATGCCACGAAGCTGGTGCCGGAAGAGTTGGTGGCAATTATACCTGTCGGAAAAATGGTACTCGATCGCAATCCCGACAATTTTTTCGCGGAAACAGAACAGGTCGCTTTTTGTGCCGCCCATATCGTGCCAGGGCTTGATTTCAGCAATGACCCGTTGTTGGCAGGCCGCATTCACTCATACGTGGATACGCAGCTGACGCGTCTGGGCGGACCCAATTTTCATGAGATACCCATCAATGCGCCAGTTGCGCAAGCTCATAACAACCAGCGGGACGGCATGCATCGTCAGGCCATAAATAGAGGCCGCGTTGCCTACGAGCCGAACTCCCTCGGGGGAGGGTGCCCGTTCCAGGCTGGCGCAGCCGGCTTCACGTCGTTTCCTCAGCCCATAACAGGGGATAAGGTGCGCGGCAAACCGGAGCGTTTTGCAGACCACTATACGCAGGCTACTTTGTTCTGGAATAGTCAGACACCTGTTGAGAAGTCGCATATCATAAGCGCATTCCGGTTCGAATTAACGCGCGTGCAAACCCCTGCGATACGCGAACGAGTCGTCGCGATGCTGGTGAACGTGGCGGAAGATCTGGCGGAAGCCATAAGGCAGGGTCTGGGAATGAAGGAATTGCCACCCGTCCAACCGAAGGCCCTCATTCAGACAATAGTGCCGGAAGTGACGTCCTCCCCGGCGCTCTCGCTTTTTGCCCGCCCCGGCGATGGAGGCATCGCGGCGCGGCGTATTGCCATACTCGTTGCCGATGGAGTGGATGGGGCGAGTGCCCGGGCGCTGCGGGCTGGACTGGCTGCGGAAGGAGCCGTACCGCGCTTCGTGGGCGTTCGTTTGGGCACCGTGCAAAGTACAGATGGGAATGAAATTGAGGTTGACGTGTCTTTTGAAACGATGCCTGCCGTGCTTTTCGACGGACTTGTGGCGCCCGGTGGTCATGAGGACGCGCGAAACCTTGGCAAGGTGGGGCAAGCGGTGGAGTTCATTAGGGAACAGTATCGCCATTGCAAGCCGATCCTGGCGCTGGGAATCGGTAAGGATTTGATCGTGAGCGCAGGTGTGAAGCTTATACTCCCATCCGGCGAGCTCGATCCTGGCGTGCTCACTTTTCAGGACGAGGGTATCGACGACATCCTGCCGCAGTTTATTGAGGCTATCGCTGCGCACCGGCACTACGAGCGCGAAACAGATCCGCCAACCGTCTAGCGGTCTAGCGAGGGTGGAGTAGGGGATGATGCTGGCTTTCTCCCCACCCACTTTGCTGGAAATATACGTTATACTGCTACAAGACCATACCTCGTGGGGGCTACCACTTTTTCCTAATCAAATCTCATTTCTCTGATGAACCAATTTTCCTTGTACCCCGCATATATTGCGATCCGGAAGCGTACCCTTGGCTTAATCGAACCGCTCTCCGATGAAGACTGCTGCGTGCAATCAATGTCGGAAGCGAGTCCAGTTAAATGGCACCTGGGCCATACCGCCTGGTTCTTTGAGAACTTTATACTCCAGCATTACGAAAAACCGTTTAAACCGTTCCATGAAGTATTCAGCCATATGTTCAGTTCTTATAATGCGGAAGGTCAGACAGAGCCGGATTCGAAGAGAGGCTTGTTCACCCGGCCTTCCCTGGGAGAAATCCATCAATATTGCCATAACGTTGACGAGCGTATAAATCGAGTCCTGGGTCAAGCCGACCGAGATGAAATACTACGTACGTTGACTATACTTGGCATGAATCATGAACAACAGCATCAAGAACTCATTCTTACGGATATTAAGCATTTGTTGTCGCAAAGCCCACTGGATCCGTGCTATCGATCGGAGGCTCGCCAGCAACGACAAGGTTCTCACGCAGCACAGCTTCCCTTGGAATGGCATGACTTTACGGAAGGAATAGTGGAAATCGGACATCAAGGCGATGACTTCAGTTACGACAACGAATCACCCAGGCATAAACATTACCTCCAGTCGTATCGATTAGCTTCCCGTCTCATCACCAATGGCGAATACCTTCAATTCATGGAAAGCGGGGGCTACGAGAATCCCAAGTTATGGCTCTCGGAGGGATTGGACTGGGTTAAGGCTAATGAAAGCGCACATCCCCTTTACTGGCGGGCCGATAAAAGCGGATGGAAAGAATTCACCGTACACGGACTGCAATCGCTAGACTTGAATCTGCCGGTCATACATGTGTCGTTCTATGAAGCGGATGCCTTCGCGCGCTGGTATAGTTCGCGCCTGCCAACGGAAGCTGAGTGGGAAAATGCTGCCGCCGGCCAACCTATTGAAGGATGCTTCGCCGATAACAATCGTTTTCATCCCGATTGTGCCCGTAGGACTGAATCCGGCCTATCAGAAATTCTCCAGCTTTATGGGGATGCTTGGGAATGGACACAATCAAGCTATTCAGCATACCCTGGCTATAGTCCATTTCAGCCGGATCTTGATAAACCCATGTCGCAAGTCTGGAATGAAGCAGTAGGCGAATACAACAGCAGATCCATGGTAAACCAATACGTATTGCGAGGTGGATCCTGCCTGGTTCCGCAGAAACGCATCCGGCCTAGTTTCCGAAATTTCCTGCATGCCAAAACACGTTGGCAAGTTACCGGCATTCGGTTGGCCCGAGATTTGGTTTTAGTGAACTAGGATGATATCGAGAAAACGGGTCCTGCTATTGCTTTCATCTTCCATGTTACTTTTTATTTGAAATAGTAACCATGCAATGGCATCCATAAACTGTTATTCTCATTTGCTTGAGTCACAGCATCGCGTCACCAGGTAAATGGCTTTATCGTATAGCCCTAAACAAAATCGTATTCTGGATGTTTTGGGTATGGCCGACTACGATCGGCTGCTGCCTGATCTTGAGCTCGCAGTCATCACGATCGGGGAAGTCATTTATGAACCCGATATTCGCATCACCCATCTGTATTTTCCGATTGACTGCATTATTGCCCGCTTATATGAACTGAAAAGCGGGGCGTCCGTGCAAACCGCTCTTACGGGAAATGAAGGGCTGATCGGCATTTCCTACGTGTTAGGGAGTGAACGAACTTCCGCGCGATCAGTGGCGCTTTGCGGAGGCACCGCCTTCCGTATCAAGGCCCCCTTACTGAAAAAAGAATTCGAACGCGCAGGGGACCTGCAACGGCGTTTACTGCGGTTCGCTCAGGCTCTTATCATTCAAACGGAGCTTATTTCAATAGGGAACCAGCATCAGACAGTCGAACAACGGCTATGCCATTTCCTGCTTATGGTTCTGGATCGCATCTCAAGCAATGAACTTTATATCACTCATGAACAGGTAGGAATTTTTCTCGGAGTGCGTCGTGAAAGTATTACCACGGCTGCACAGAAGCTGGAAACAATGGGCGCAATAGAATGCCGGCGCGGACATATGATGGTCACAGACCCCGTCAAACTGAAGGAGTTTGCAGGTGAGAACTATGAGCTCCTTACCAAAGAGTATGAGCGCCTGCGCGCATATCCTTGAACAGTTTTTTGAAAAGAAGAGGAGGCGAGCAATGATTAGTCCACCCGATATTCTTAGTGCCAGGATTCTGATTGTCGACGATGAGGAGACCAATGTTCTGCTACTTGAACGAATGCTGCTTGATGACGGCTATACCCATGTTGCCTCTACCATGGATCCTCACGAGGTTTGCGCGCTCTATCGCCAGAACCATTACGATCTGATTCTGCTCGATCTGCAAATGCCCGGCATGGACGGCTTTCAGGTGCTGGAGGGTCTGAAGAAAATAGAACCGTACGGGTACCTTCCGGTACTCGTGATCACCGCCCAGCCGGGCCATAAGCTGCGGGCGCTGCAAGCCGGTGCGAAGGATTTCGTCAGCAAACCGTTTGATCTGGTCGAGGTCCAGACACGCATCCACAACATGCTGGAAGTGCGCCTGTTGTATAAAAAGCTCGAGAATTACAACAAGAGGCTTGAGCAGACCGTGGCGGAGCGGACTGCGGAACTACGCGAGAGTGAAGCACGTTTCCGCCGCTTGACCGAGTTGGCCTCCGACTGGTATTGGGAGCAGGATGAAAACGGGAATTTCACCAAGGTGTATGGACCCGTCCTTGAAATGCTCGACATCACCGTCGATGCTTTGCTAGGCGAATCCAAGGGAAATAACGGGGCACGCTGGAATGAAGCGGAACATGCAGCATTCAAGGCAAACATCGCGGCACGGCGGCCCTTCCTCGATTTTGTCTACAGCCGCACCAAATCCGATACCTCGTGGGGATTCATTGTCGCGGCGATGGAGGTATAGTTTGCGGTGGCCAGTACGTGCTTCAACAGATGAATATTTGATGGCGCGCAACAATATCTGATGGTGAGCGGCGAACCGATGTTCGATTCCTCCGGCCGTTTTGCAGGCTATCGCGGAATAGGCAGGGACGTTACCAAAAGCATACATTCCGCAAAGGATATTTAAAGGTTATCGAAAAAAATATAACCGGCTTTTTTCCTTTCGCATGACACATGGCGTAATCCGCATTCGCCATCAGCTCCTCGCCGGTGCTTCCATTTCCAGGATATAAAGCAATGCCGATACTAGTGTAGTGCGCCATTCTGTTTGGAACTTAAGCGGCGATTGGCGCGGATGACTTTTTGCAGGATGTCATTAGCCTTGGCAGTCCAGACGAAAGGTGCGGGGGATTGGTTATGCATGGCGATGTAT
>JACCWK010000108.1 GCA_013697655.1 Nitrosospira sp. | reverse complement strand
GTAATTCCCATCGACATTCAACGTTTCTGAGAATCTGAAAGCGATTTTATGAAAGCACGATTGAACCTTTGCGCTAAAACCGGCAAATTGGTGTCGCCTATAACAACAAGACCGACAGGCTGCTAGGGCATAATAGTTTTAATGTGGGTCCTGTTACTGGCAATATCCAAGCAATGCTGTCATGAGTAAAACAAAAACCATCTTGAAAGGAAAATCAGCAGATCACTATCAGGCGAAATTTGCTACGCCGTTTGCCGTTCTCGGTATTCGTATCGAGGAAGACTGGTTGACGGATATCGAATATCTGCCGCAGGACACTTCCTTACTGCCACCGCAGAATCTTCTCGCAGCCGAAGTTTGCAATCAGTTGCAGGCCTATCTGGCTGATCCGGCTTTTGTATTTGATTTATCTCTGCACATCGGCGGCACCACTCACCAGCGCCGGGTTTGGAATACCATTCGGAATATTCCGAGCGGCGCAACCCTCAGTTACGCCGATATCGCTACGAAATTACACTCCGCTCCCCGAGCTGTAGGGCAGGCTTGCGGCGCCAATCGGCTTCCGATTGTGATTCCATGTCATCGCGTTATCGCAAGAAACGGTGGACTAGGCGGCTTCATGAATGCGAGCGACGGAGTCCCGCTTACTATCAAGCGATGGCTTTTGCACCATGAAGGCGTCTGAGCTTAACGCAGGGTTGCTGGACGAGTTCTCAGATGCCCTATGGCTTGAAGACGGTCTGTCTCGCAACACGCTGGAGAGTTACCGCAGCGATCTGCAGCAATTCGGCGAATGGCTTGGAAAGCAAAAATGGAATGACAACACGCTGATAGGCGCGACGCGCTCCGATCTGCTTGAGTTTCTTGCGTACAAAGTTTCGGTCAAGGTCAAGGCCAGTACGACGAGCCGGGAGCTGTCGAGTTTGAAGCGATTCTATCGCTTTTTGTTACGACAGGGAAAAATCCAGGCTGATCCCAGCCTCAACATTGATACGCCTAAACTTCCCCGCAGTCTCCCTGCAAGTCTGACCGAAACAGACGTGGAAGCGCTCCTCAAGGTGCCTGATGTGGAACAACCGTTGGGCTTGCGCGATCGCACCATGCTTGAGGTGCTATATGCCAGCGGGCTTCGGGTATCGGAGTTGGTTAGTCTTAACGTCGGGCAAATCAGTGTGAACATGGGTGTCATACGAGTGATGGGCAAAGGTGGAAAGGAGCGTTTGGCACCCCTTGGTGAGGAAGCGCTGGAGTGGGTAATTCGCTATACGAAAGAAGTTCGATCTGGATTGCTTGGTGAAAAAGTAACTAATGCGCTGTTTGTTACTACCCGTGGTTCCGCCATGACACGTCAGGCTTTTTGGCATTTGATCAAGCGCCACGCGCGCAGCGCGGGCATTGTCAAGGCTTTATCCCCGCATACGTTGCGCCACGCATTTGCTACTCACCTGCTCAATCACGGTGCGGACCTGCGTGTCGTGCAAATGTTGCTGGGCCATGCCGATATTTCCACTACGCAAATATATACGCACGTAGCGCGCGAGCGACTCAAGCAGATACATGCCATGCATCATCCAAGGGGGTGACGACTAGCAGGTATCACTCAGGCATCCAAGTAAATCCGCTCCGACACTCCCATCTGGCTGCCAATAGGCATGGCCCGTGCAACATTTAAATCTGGTCGGGGCGTGTCTTCAAATCGAATAAGTATTGATGGCCGCGGTTCCCGTGAACCTGTTGCTGCAAACGATACTGCGCACATCGATCAATCAGTCGTCGTGTGAAGATCTTTGTAGCTGAAAAGGCTTTTTCACAGTAAAGCTGGCACAAGGTTAGTGCGATACGAAAAGCCTTCAGATAAATCAGATTGGGTCATCGGATCTTTTGAGGAAATGGCTTAAGCCAGCTGCTTACTGAGCATTATCGACTGGTTATAAAGTCATTATTATGAGCTGGCATTAGTCTTTCCTCACCGGTATGCGCCAGATAAACAACGTTAAAACAATACCCAGCACAGCCAGCATTATCTGATGCCAGACAGACGACATTAGCAGGATGGAACTAACGAATGACAAAGCCATCAGTAGATATACCCAACGCTTGACTTGCCGTCGAATGCTGCGGTACTCAACCCATTCTTGGATAATCGGACCAGCAATGCGGTTGGCTAGGAGGAGGTCATGGAAGCGTTTTGAGCTTCTTGCAAAGCAAGCGGCAGCCAGCAGTAAGAAGGGGGTGGTGGGTAGTACCGGCAGCACAACACCCGCTACGGCCAGTATTACGGCTGCAAAACCCACCGCCAGATATAAGGAACGCATCAGGCGCGAATCATGTAGGCGTATCTGTGTGACTCCTCGTTCGTCATGATGCAATTCTTCGTTCAATGGTTCTTGCATGCGTTGTTTTGTCCCAGTAATAGAGGCCTTACGGATGTCACAGATATGTAAGGCTGCGATGCAGGCGACTACAAGCGATAATATAAAAAATTTGCGATTTGAAATATACTATTATCGTTCAGTAGTGTCCGGTTAAACAGCAAATTCATGTGTTGAGATTAAGTGTTGGCGCGGATTAGCAAGCAATATATTTTGGTGCCGATTTGAAATCAATTCGTTCATATTCGAGTAATTTCCCAAGGTT
>JACCWK010000107.1 GCA_013697655.1 Nitrosospira sp. | reverse complement strand
AACCTTGGGAAATTACTCGAATATGAACGAATTGATTTCAAATCGGCACCAAAATATATTGCTTGCTAATCCGCGCCAACACTTAATCTCAACACATGAATTTGCTGTTTAACCGGACACTACTGATCCCATATACTAAAGAATTGTCTTCAGGCCAATTTTGTATATCTATAAAATGAATAAGTAAACGATTTTATATGATTTAACATCATATAGAGTGTCTATTAGGCTCTCCCATCGGTCTTCACCACTCCATGTCGGTGAAGTAAATGGTTGCCGAAGCCCCCCTAAACTACAGCGTATCGAGTAGAGCAAGCCCTGCCGGATCCCGTCGGCATCCGGCAGGGATTTTTGTATGTCGCTTGCCGATATCGCATAGTTCGGTCCGAGCGGAGATTTACGAAGCAAGTCGTGCAGGCAGGGGAGAAAGAATTCTCATGAACGGAAACGAAATTCCCGCGGGGCATGGGGCGGTAAGGTTATACGGCCGTTAGCGGCAAGGTTCACCTGCCAGAATCACACCAGTGCGGCGATTACAAATCGCACCATGAGATTGGAGGTGGAAATATCAAATTGATAGTAGTAACCGACGGGAACACCGGAGGAGCCATTAAAGGAGAAGGCAGTGAAAGTCTGGTGGCAAATCTTGCTTGCATCAGCAATTGGCATAATGTCCATCGGGTCAGCCCAGGCGAATGTTATCAGCGGGCAACCGCAAGAGCGCCCCGTTGCCGGGCCGCAGGTACAGCAGGTAGCCCAGGCCGGAGCACCAGCCGTAAACAAAGAAACGCTCAAATCATCCGATGACAATTACAAATGGGCGATTAAACCATCGGACACGACTAGAATCGCCACTTTATCAGCGGATGACAATTATGGATGGCTAATCAAACCATCCGGTGAAAACCAGACAGAAACGATCAAACTAGCGGATCTAATCGATTTTCCTCCAGCCAGACCGGAAGCAGCAAAAAAAACCACGACCTATTACCGGCGCGCCGACAGCTACACTACCAATCCCGATTCCGATCCGCCCCGGTATGTACGCACTTTAAACACGATCGGCATTGAGGCATTCAAGGATATTACATGGCTGGATATTGGTTTTGAGTTTCGTACCCGTTACGAAATGCGCCGCAATGATATACGCCATGTTGAAGGCGGGTTCGATAATCCCTTTTTTCTGCGCTCCCGTGCATATCTTGGAATAAAAGAAATTCTGGATCCGTTCCGCTTCGCAGTGGAGTTTCAGGATTCACGGGTCTACAACCACAAATTTCCATCGACCGATCAGGAAAACAACCCCTACGACCTCATCCAGGGGTACGGCGAATTGCATTTCAAACAGGCACTAGGTCAAGATGATCGCAAGCAGGACCGCCCGGTTAGATTCCGGGCCGGCCGCATGGCCTATGAAGCGCTGGACCGGCGTTTTATCGGGCGCAACGAATGGCGCAATACCACTAATACCTTCGATGGCTTTCGCCTGAATTTGGGTCAGCAAGATAACAACTGGGAAATCGATATGTGGGGTATGCAGCCGGTCAAACGCCTGCAAACCAGATTTGATGAGGCCAACAATCACCTGTGGTTTTATGGTGCGATCGGACATTGGCGCAAGTGGTCCGACATTATCACGCTGCAACCCTATTACATGGGTCAGAAACAAACGGCTGATCCCTATGGTTTTACAGCAACAAATCGGCTCGATCGGGAAATCCACATGCCGTCGCTGCGTGGCTACGGCAGGATTGGAAACCTGCTGGATTACGATCTCAATTTCAGTTATCAGTTCGGTACGAATGGTACCCAGGTGCATGATGCATATGGCTACACGGCCGAAGTAGGGCGAACCTTCAATTACGCATGGAAACCGCGTCTCAGCGGCTTTTATGGTTACGCCACCGGCGACCGTAATCCTAATGATAATGTGAATAATCGTTTCGACCGTTTTTTTGGTTTTGCGCGCCCATGGTCGTCAGATCATTATGTTATTTATGAAAACATCAAGTCTCCCAGAGTCAGGTTTGACCTGCAGCCGACCCAGAGACTGGGGTTGGAAGCCAGCTATGTCGGGTTCTGGCTGGCCAGCAGCACGGATCGTCTTTTCGACTCCTTCGACGGCAACATCAGCGTCACCAAGGATCCCGGTTTCAATCGGGATAGGACCGGGAGAAGCGGCGATTACGTCGGGAGCGCGCTGGAGCTGCGCTTACGTTATCAGTTTACGTCACGAGTTAACACTGTTGTGGGCTATTCTCATTTCACTGCTGGTGATTTCGTAAAAAACGTAATAAAGGCACATCCTGACGATATAGCACAGCGCTCAGGCAACACCGACTTTTTCTACGTTGAAGTATTGATCAGCGCTTTTTAAATAACAGTGATGTAACTTTAAGTCGGCAGGTAGTGTGTCGTGCAAAATGCACCCGTAATCGCGCCTTCCTTGTTTTCCTTGTGATAGTCATGCCACCAGCGCGCCGATTGCCAGATTGCTTCCGGGCAGCTCGCGCGGCTTTCGAGCCCCGGAGTCAGGTCGAATCCCTCGGCGCCGGTTACAGTCTCGAGCATGGCCGATGAAGGAATCCCCATTCCGTCCAGCAGCGGATTTCCCGCACGGCCTGCGCCCCATACATATGCCAGCCACGCTACCAGCAGTTGCACCGCGTCAAGCACGATGCGCTGCTGCTGGAAACGCCCAAGCGAATCCATCAACTGCTTCGGCGCTACGGAAGCCGGAAGATAAAGAATTGCTATGTTGGGGAAGTTCTTGGCATCGGCATACTTCCCGAGAACCGTTTTCTGCACTCCGTTGCTTGCTGGAGGAAAGCCAAAGCCCTCTGCAGGTGTCAGCGAGATTTCGTACACGGGCGTCGTGGCCAGGTCTTTTGCTTCACCTTGCCCCATCAATGCCACATGCGACCAGTGGCTGGGCGTCAGATCATTGCGCAAATGCGATTGCGCCACCCTGAGGCGGAAGTCGACCAAACCGGTGCCGCCTAGCAGCAATAGAGCTACCCTGTCATCCCACCAATGCGAGCTCAACCATTCTATGTTGGTTTCTCCGCGAGCCCGCTTGCGCTCCGTGAACTCCTTGTTGATCGATTTGGCTCGAGAAGATAGCGTAGGCATTTTTATTCTCCTTATGCGGGGATGAGTGATATCTCACGTACGGCTTGCGGCCTGCGTTGGTTAAAATCTTCGTGAATCGGGTAATAGGTCGTGCGTAGATTTACGCCGGCGCCGCTGCGGGTGAATGAAAGCAAGACAAAGTGGTTGCCGCGTTGCTCATGAACCCGTGAGCAGACAAATCGAGAACCAAAATTGCCGAACCACAGGAACTCCGGGACCGGTTCTGCACTGGCATGGCGCGGCCAGGCATCCGCGTGGCCAGTGATTGCCTGCTGGAGAGCGAGCAACTGATTTTTTCCTACGGTACTTACGAGCGAAGTGGGAGAGCAGATAATTTCGAACAATGACTCCCGTCCGGTGCGCGCATCCCGCGCTGCCGCGACCCGCCCCCAGTGCACATCGCCGGTGATCATAATGACCGGCAAACCCGCCTCGGCAAGGCGCCCCAGCGTATTCGTGATGTAACTAAAATCGCCATAGTTCGCCATCTGGTAATCGGCGATCTTGCCTTTCAACCCCCCCACCGCCACACCGAGCATCGATTGACCGGTGGTAAACACACCTATCCGCCGCCGGTTTATCGTGTCGGAAACCCAATGATCAAGCTGCTCTCTCGCCCGTGCCGTCAATACCGCTGCTCGATCGGGATCACGCTTCGATCTTCCATCCGCCATAAAAAAAGACAGCGGCTCAACATTGATCACGGATGCGTCACCGAGCTCGGCCGGACCTCCATGGTGATAAGTGGCAGGCTCGTATGAGAATTGAAAAGCCTGATGCAATGCGGCCGCGGCCTCGGTCCAGTTATCGCGCCCGGATTGTGTCCAGCTATTTTGTACAACCGGACTAGGATGCGGGAAATTATTCCAGTATTCGTGGTCGTCGGGTATAGATGCAGTGGGGGCTACCCTAAGCAACTGCGAATAACCTGTTTCTCCCTGCCAGTTCGCCCGGTAATCGCCCTCGAACCTGCGCGCAAGAGCGGCCCTGTTATCCGGAAAGTTCACGAGCGTGGGCAGATCAAGGTAAACCTGATCGCCCAGTAGCAGCGTCAAATCGGGCCGCGTAGCACCGTTCAGCTGGCTCGTGACAACCCCCACCTGGCCCGTCTTGTCCTCCCCCCGATAAAAACACGAGGCCAGCAGAACGTTGAAAGTACTATCGAGGAGATTGGGCACGCTGGAAGGCAGCGTTTTCGTTCGCAGTTCAGCGCTCGCGGTCGCATTCGGGGTATTTGCGCTGAGGGACACTTCATAGAGTGTGCCTGGATGGAGACCGCTGATCTCGAACACTCCCGCATAGTTATCTGCCGGCAGGGCATCCAGAAGATTTGCGGGGATGGCGCTTGCAAGAGGCCGCAATGGACGTATCCGGGCATCCGTAACCAAATCGCCATCAAGATGCCAGACGAGCGTGGGCACATGCGGAGCGAGGATCCCGACCCATATGCGGATACGGTCGCTGGGCGCGGCGCGGGGCACAAGGGATATCTTCATACCGGAAGCCTCGTCGTGTAGGAGAGTTCACGCGGTGCAGCATGGATCAAGGATAAGATTTGTATTTGCAATACATCTCTTTTACCCATCAATAGTTTACATGCGTCTGATCATTTCAGTATTATTTAAACTCGCGGGTACATCGGCATGCCCAGTGACAGGGCACTCCTTGGGTTCGCCAGTCCGTGACTCTATTATCTGCGTAG
Organism: Nitrosospira sp.; assembly: GCA_013697655.1. Lineage (GTDB taxonomy): Bacteria > Pseudomonadota > Gammaproteobacteria > Burkholderiales > Nitrosomonadaceae > Nitrosospira. Next base: position 7,206 of record JACCWK010000107.1, on the reverse strand, counting down.
CACATATAGATGTCGAGGTTCTTGGACGACCGTTCTCAAGTGACAGTTGTTGGATCATTGATTTGATGTCCGCAGCTGACTGGCGGAGTTCAGGACGCCTACCTTTTTCTGTTTATTTTGTGTGTTCCGTGGTATGAGTTGTTTTAGAATAAACAGAAGAATAGGAGCGCCGCACGACACCGATGAAAACCCCAAAAAGAATTGAACCGCTGATCCAGGATGGCCTTGTTGATAAGGTAGTTCGTCAGCTGATGAGCGGCAAGGAAGCCACAGTCTACGTAGTGCGTTGCGGAGAGGAAATACGTTGCGCGAAAGTTTACAAGGAGGCCAACAAGCGTAGTTTCCGCCAGAGCGCGGATTACACCGAAGGGCGTAAAGTCAAAAACAGCCGTCGTGCACGAGCCATGGAAAAAGGCACCACCTATGGGCGCAAAGCGCAGGAGGAAGCGTGGCAGAATGCCGAGGTCGACGCTTTGTACCGGCTCGCCGCCGCAGGTGTGCGCGTACCTAAGCCGTATAACTTCCATGAGGGCGTGCTGCTGATGGAACTGGTGACCGACAGCGAGGGCAACGCCGCCCCGCGGCTCAACGATCTGGTTCTCACTGCAGAATTGGCCCGGGAATACCATCGCACCTTGATCACGCAGGTGGTGCGCATGCTCTGCGCCGGCATCGTCCACGGCGATCTGTCCGAATACAACGTGCTGGTCGACAGCGCAGGGCCTGTCATTATCGATCTACCCCAAGCCGTCGACGCGGCCGCCAACAACCAGGCCTGTAAGATGCTGCTGCGGGATGTGGGGAACCTGGCAGCTTACTTCGGCCGCTTTGCGCCTGAATTGCTGGCCACCGACTATGGCATGGAGATATGGTCGCTCTACCAAAGCAGCCAGCTAAGTCCGGAGAGTGTTCTGACCGGGCACTTCGAGCGTATTGAAAATCCGGTCGACATGGGCAGCGTCATGCGTGAAATCAACGACACACTCAAGGAAGAAGAGTCACGGCAACTTTATCGTGCGTTGCGCCTGCGTCAGTGACACCCTGGATGCCTTGTCGCACTGCGGAAAGCTGCCTGCTCCGCTTCAAGGATATCCGATTGGCTGGTTAATCGTATCCAGCCCTCCATATCAGACGATATCGCCATCCGAATAGAACCACCGGGCCGTCTCGCGCACGAAGCGGCTGATTTCATGCAAACGATGTGCACGGCCATCCATCTTGTAGCGCGCCACGAATTCCACTACCGCATAATCCGGCTCAAGTTGTTCATGCCGCCTCACTTCCAGCCCGAGCCATTTGCCGAACGGTTTGCTCGCCAATGCAAGTGAAGCCGGGCGTGTGCTGCGATGCCAGGTTACCAGCAGATAATCTTCGCGACCGAGCGTATAGGCGGTGTAGCGCGAACGCATCAATGCTTCTGCTGTGGGAGCAATTTCGCCGTCATCCAGATAACGCCCGCAGCAGTCGGCATACCTTTTGTTGCTGTCTTCGCAAGGGTGATCCCGCCGGGGTCCCGTTGGTTTCGCCGTTACGTCTGTGCCGCACGGACAGTGCATCGCTTTCGTATACATATAAAACTCGCAAAACCCGGTTCTTCAATTTCTAATCGTTTTTCCAATAGCCACGACATGGACACATGGGACAACCCTATGCCTGCCACAGCGGCGGATCATCCATCAGTGCGATCTGTTCGCGCAATTCAAGGATGCGGTCCTGCCAATAGCGCTGAGTGTTGAACCACGGGAACGCCTGCTTGAAGGCAGGATCGTCCCAGCGCTGTGCGAGCCACGCTGCGTAATGGATCAGGCGCAGGGTGCGTAGTGCCTCGACCAGATGCAACTCGCGTTCGTCGAAATCGCAAAAATCTTCATACCCGGCAAGCACGTCCGTCAATTGCCGCACCATGTCGGCTCGTTCACCCGACAATAGCATCCACAAGTCCTGCACCGCTGGCCCCATGCGGCTGTCGTCAAAATCCACGAAATGCGGACCGTCATCCGTCCATAGCACGTTGCCGACGTGGCAGTCGCCGTGCAGGCGCAATACACGCACGTCGCCCGCACGCGCAAAACAGTGGCGCGCACTATCCAGCGCCTGGTTCACTGCGCTGCGATAGGCCGCATCGAGATCAGCCGGAATAAATTCATGCGCCAGGAGATAATCGCGCGGCTGTTCCCCGAAACTGGCGATATCCAGCGTGGGGCGTTCGTGAAACGGCTTGAGCGCGCCGATGGCGTGGATGCGCCCGAGAAAGCGCCCCATCCATTCCAGCGTTTGGCGATCTTCCAGTTCGGGCGCACGGCCACCGTGTTTCGGAAAAACAGCGAAGCGGAAGCCCTCAAAACGATGCAGCGTTCTTCCATCCAGCACCAAAGCGGGTACGACGGGAATTTCGCGCTCGGCCAGTTCTTGCACGAAGCCATGCTCTTCGAGTATGGCGGCATCTGTCCAGCGGCCGGGGCGATAAAATTTCGCCACCAGCGGCAAGTCTTCTTCTATTCCGATTTGATAGACACGGTTCTCGTAGCTGTTGAGTGCCAGCAGGCGGCCGTCGCTGCGGAAGCCAACGCTTTCCAGCGCATTCAACACGGAATCGGGGGGAGAGTGGAAAAATTCTGTGGTGACGGACTGATCGTTTTTGTCACCACTGATTACTCAGCATGAGGTTCTCCGGTTTCTTCTCATGCCACCCGTTTTTTTCCTTGGGGCGGTGATCCAGTCCGTCAAAGATAGCAATTAAAGAAGTCAGCGTTGCTTTATGTGTTTTTATTTTGATGATATTTCTGCCTATGATGCAAAGTAAAGCCTCAGCTATCAAGGATATCAGAGCCGGATTTCCCATTTCAGAACACACTGCGCACAAGACCGCCTTCGGCCCGAATGCAGGAACCATTAATGATCGAGGCGCGGGCGCTACACAGGAAAGCAACAATATCTCCGATTTCTTTCGGATTTATAAAACGACCAATCAGGGACGTCGGACGATTCTCCGTCATAAATCGACGTTTGGCTTCGATCAGAGGAATGCCAGGAAATATGTCCTGGATGAATTTCTCAACGCTTTTTGTAAGAGTGGGCCCGGGAAGCACCGAATTCACTGTTATTTCCGTACCTTTGGTTAATTCCGCCAAGGAGCGAGAAATTCCCAACTGCATCGTTTTGGTGGCGCTGTAGTGGGCCATCTCGGGCGCCGGGAAAACCCCCGATTCGCTGGAAATGAATACTATCCGGCCGTGGACCCGGCGAAGCATGCCTTTGAGATAATGACGGGCAAGGCGCACGCCGCTCATGATATTGACTTCAAAAAACCTATGCCAGGCTTCGTCGGTTTCATCGAAAAACCCAACCGCTTCATAGATACCGAGGTTATTGAACAAAATATCGACTTCGGGGAACAGCGAGAGGGTCTCATTGCACCCTGCGATATTTCCATTGTCAGCCACCAGAGCGATTAACTCGGCTTCCGGAAGACCGGCGCGTACGTCTGCAATAGCGCTTTCTACGCTTGTCCGCATACGCCCGCTGATAATTACTCTTGCACCCTCGGCAGCTAGAGAGCGGGCGATTTCCAAACCTATACCGCCGGAGGAGCCAGTAACCAAAGCAGTCTTACCCTTCAGATCGAGATTCATTGTGAGACTCCATAACGGTAATCCTGAAAGTACTCCCCTAACGGGTTAAGCGGACCCTCTGTCCAGCATTGCATGACGAGGTTTGTAGCGATTGAAGATTCCTTAAGCGAACGGCAGTTCCCATGGTAACGCACACCGACCCCCTAAGCGCTTGGATACTTAGACAGGAATATTTCGCGCTCCCGCTGAGATAATATAAGGGTAAAAATAGCGGTTTATCAATGAATAGATGGACATGAATATGAGTATAATCGAACGAGGAAAAGGAAAACGAGGAATGAAGACACTCATTCGCCAGAAATACTCATGAAATTCTTCTCGCCCCATACATTCGCATTTGCGGCTTTGCTGGCATGCGGTCTGTCATCGCCGGCCAACGCGAATATCTACTGGTTTACTGACGAAACTGGCGTCGTGCACTTCAGCAACGTACCGACGGATAAACGCTACGTTCCATTTACAATGACGGATGAAGCCGGTAACAAGAAAACACCTGCCGCTACGGGCGACAGGCGGCCTTCGACGCGTTTGAAAGTTCAATACAGTGCCATCATCGAAGAAATCGCCCAAACTTATGCTTTGGAAAGCGCGCTCATACATGCCGTAATCGGTGCGGAGTCGGCTTACAACGCCATGGCGGTGTCCAAAAAAGGCGCAGCGGGCCTGATGCAGCTAATGCCTGAAACGGCTCGGCGATACGGCGCTACCGACAGATTCGATCCCTCGCAAAATCTTCATGCGGGCGCAAGGTATCTGAGTGATTTGCTGAAATTGTTTAAAGGTAATGTAAGCTTGGCGCTGGCTGCCTACAATGCCGGGGAAAACAACGTCGTCAAGTATGGAAACCAGATTCCGCCTTTTCAAGAAACCAGAACTTATGTGCCGCGGGTGTTGGGTCTCTACCACAAATACCGGCTAGGCATGTAGCTCGTCCAACTGCAATAGTCATCTTTACTCGCATCCGATCTCATTACCTTTCGCTATGGCTGTTCGCTAACCGTTGCAAGGTGCCATTTTAAGAGTTGAAGTAAAAGTATTAACGACGGCCCCTTCAAATTGTATATGCCAGTTCCTCGATGAAATGAGACCACGCATCCACATTATGAAAGGCATCGACCACGGGACATTTCTCTTCCTTTGCTGCCCCCTGGAAACAGTAGAACTCCTCATTAAGACTGGTATTTTCATCCAGTTTTGCCAAATGCCCGGCTTCGTGTATCAGGATTCTCGGTGTTAAATGCACTTTGTTTATATCGCTGTTAAAAAACTGAGGGCACAAGACCAGAAATGTTCGTCCGTCATCAACATGCGTGATAGCCCCGTCGTTACAGCGTTTATCCTGACAGCTTCCACATTCGATGGCCGAATGTTCTAATTTATCCGAAACCGCCTTGATGGCATTGATAAATACCCGCTTAGTCTTCTCTGTCAATTTGATGTTGAGGCTAAAATAGTCTCTCGCTATTCTTACTACCTCGCGTTCATTACCCGGCATGTTGATTGCCGCGATGGATCGGGTACAGGTGCGTAAAGCGTGTTCCTTGATAATTCTAACCATGTTTGACTGTTGGCTGGAAAACTGGCATTGCGCTTTTGTATCATCGATGGGTTCATTGGTGCATAGATCCTTCGATATTTGTTTTAAATCCTTCGGCTGCTTTTTGGACTCCTGCTGATTGCCGGATGTTTCGTCGGGACTTGTTTTTTGACGGCTAATGAAGGCCGGTGATTCCCCCATCGACCGAGTCGATAGCCGAGCAGGGCTGTCGTTGCGTCGGCTAGAATCTCCCCGCAGAATGACGTGTGAGAGTTCGGACGCCAGAAGGCCCTTGCCTTCCATTATTGAGGTGTCAGTCAAGCCGGCTTGACGTTCTTCAGCATGAGTTAGCAACAGCCGTTGCACTGCATGATTCCCGATCGTGCGTTGCAAGTGCAGAATGAGATTCGAGCGATGCAGCCCGGGCGGTGCCGTGTAAGATAGCGCAGGATTCGAGGACGCCGGCTTTTGAGTTTGCTTCTGCCTTTGTGCAAAGGTTCGCATGCTCCTTCTCCTATCCTGTTGCAGCAACTTTGGCCAGCCGATACTGAAACACTTTCGCTCTTTCCCGCTAAAAATCGAGAAGCATAGACTTCACCGCGAACGCCCTGAATATGATGACCATACAAATTTGCCTGTCAGCATATATCATAGTGCAGACCTGCAAATTTATATAACGCAGTTATCATGGCATCGAGATCAATGACTCTGGAAAACGCGAACGTCCGTTACCGGCACGAGATCGGCATTATTATCGAAGCCTGCTTTAGCTCCCCTGATTATGCGGCGTCAGCAGGAAGATACCCTCATGCAACCGGCTCAGGCCACGTTCCTGAAAGCGCGGCTCTTGTGCAAGTATATCCACTTGCGCAAGCAGGCATATCTCGGCGTGGTCGTGGTAGAGCGCCTCTACCTCGCCCGCGGAAACCGCAAACGGCGGTCCTGCCATTTCCGGCTGGGGATAGTCGAAAGTATGAGCAGGATTTGGGTTGCGGCCGGGAGGATACTCAGCAGGTGGCGCCCATAATGTTCGCGCAACTCCGGTGGTAGTGCAACCAGCGATGCGCGGTCATACACTGCGCGTGCTTTATCTAGGTCATCTTTATCCAGGTCGAAGAAATCTCCGCACAGGATGCGAATGCCGTTCGCTTCATAATGATCGAATTTTCCGCAAGCAACATGATGCGGGGTGAGGCCATTTTCCTGAAAGAACGCTTGCACGGCGATGATGCTCAATTCCACACCCAGCACCGAATGCCCCTGCTCGCGGAGCCATAGCATGTCCCGACTCACAGCGGTACAAAGACTTCGCTGCCTTTGACAGGATGTAATTCCCGCCAGTATTGGAGCAAATAGGGATTAGTTTCGTTCTTGTGGAAACCGGTTTCTTCCCGTTCCCAACGCTCCCGCCAATAATTCTTTTTCATCTTTATATCTCAGACAGTACTATCGAACGCGAAGAGCGTAACCGGTTAGCACGCTTTGCAACTGAAGTCATAGAGGATACAAAAGCGAGCCCACATCCATTTTATTCCTTCCTCCTACGTGCTGTACAAGGTGATCAGGAAAATCGCGAATCGCTAGCCCAGCAAGATGCTGGCTACTGCGGGAGCGAGCACCACAAGCTTGAGGGCCCGTATCATGCGACTCCCGCCGCAGACTCTGCCCGTTGCTATGTATAGATACATTGCGCAAGCTGCCAGGTTGAAAATGGACAAAATGTTATCCATGCGAGCGGAACTCAATCCGGCCCCGCCGAACAATACATCAACCGCCGCAACCGTTAATGAAACGCAGAAAAGCAGCAGCAGGAAAGTATAGAGATGGAGTGAAAAGACTACGTGGGTAACGAACGGCCGTCGTTCCCGATAAAACACGATGGGCAGCAGCAAGGCAAAAGGTACAGTCATTAGAATAATATGCCTCTAAACCATTTTCAGTTTTATCTGAGTATGCGTCAGGCAAGCGTTGAGGAGGCGTAATGGCAACTCTGCTTCCCATTCCCGCCGGTTGAAGCGGTAACAGAACTCATTGAGA
>JACCWK010000076.1 GCA_013697655.1 Nitrosospira sp. | reverse complement strand
ACTGGACTTCCCCCGGACCGGTAGACACTTCGTGGCCTCATAACGAAGCGCGTTCAAACGCTTCGGGACTTATGCCGCCCAGATGACTGTGTCGGCGGCTCCTATTGTAGAAGACCTCGATGTAATCGAAAATATCGGCGCGAGCAAGATCTCTTGTTTTGTAGATGCGCTTGCGGATGCGTTCTTTTTTCAGGCTGCTGAAGAAGGATTCGGCTGCCGCGTTATCCCAACAATTTCCGCGCCGGCTCATGCTGGGCAGCAGGCGGTGGGAACGGCAGAAGCGGATCCAGTCATCACTGCCATATTGACTGCCTTGATCAGAGTGCACGACAACCGGTTGCGTGGGTTTGCGTCGCCACACCGCCATCAACAGCAAGAACCAACTCTCGAGCCAGGGTTGGCTTCATGGACCACCCGACCACCTTGCGGGCGTACAGATCCACGATTACCGCCAGGTACAGCCAACCCTGCCAAGTGCGGATATAGGTAATATCCGTTACCCAGGCCTGATCGGGCGCCTGAACTGTGAATTCCCGCTTCAAGCGGTTGGGTGAGACGATGGATGGCCTGCCTGCAATACGCCTGGGAGCCTTGTAACCGCGGACAGCCTTGATCTGATGGGCTCGCATCAGCCGGGCCACCCGATTGTTTGCCACATTGTTCGCCCGCCTCGCGCAGGTCTCCAAACACACGGGGTGAGCCGTAGACCTTGCCGCTGGCTGTATAGGAGTCGCGAATCAAGACCAGCAGGCGTTCGTCTTCGAGCGCACGATCCGACATGGGCTTTTGCACCCACTGATAAAACCCGGAGCGCGCTACTTGCAGCACCCGGCACAAGGTGGTCACCCGGTATTCGTGCCAATGCTCGTTAATAAAGCGGTACCTTACTCGGATTCCCTGGCAAAGTACCGCGCGGCTTTTTTTAGGATGTTGCGTTCCTCTTCGGTACGACGCAGTTGTGCTCGCAGCCTTAAAATCTCGCTCTTGGCCTTCAATAGTTCACCGGCTCGCTGTTCCGTCTTATCGGGCGCGACAGCCTTAACCCATTTGTATAGGCTGTGAGTCGACACACCAACACGGCTGGCAACTTCGCTGACAGGATAACCTCGCTCAATCACCTGCCGAACCGCTTCTTCCTTAAATTCCGGGGTAAAACGCTGTGTACTCATGGACCTCCTCCTAAGCTCAAATCATAGCCCCGGTTTGCCCACTAGACCGGGGGAAGTCCAATGCGCTTAACGATGTGTCCGTGAAACTGGGGGAAGCCCAAACACCACAGGCCATTCGGAGAAATGGCAGTTTACTTTGGAACAATATCCACGGCACGTTCCGCTGATGTAGCGAAAGTGAGTCCACGGTGCTTCTAGACCTATGCCGGGCGATCCGTGCGCATGAATTCGATAAACGCTTGAGTTGTGGGTTCCCGGACGGTGCTTTTGATTCTGGCGATCCCGAGTGAATGACTAAAGTTATTTTCCGACGGCAATCTTACATAATCGAAGAGCTACGCATGGGCTCCTTTCAGATAATTGCTGAAATGAAAATACAACAATGCAACGTCGGCTTTTCCGTCGCGATGAGCTGTGGATTTTCCGATGATGAACTGCGGCGGGGACGGGATGGGGACGCGCACATCGTCATGCGGCAAGTCGCTGTCATAAGATTGACATACTATTATGCGACCATGAGTCGCAGTGTCTATTCCCTTTCATAGACCCTTGGCGTCTACTCCCTTATAGGCGCTCTAGCCCCGGTTGAGGTTAACTACTCTCACCGGGCTTTTTTTATTTTTTGTCATCCATATTCCACACCGCATGAAGCGATTTCCGCATCGTTTATGTATCGGGTTACAGGTAAGCGCTTCAGTCTAATGTGAAAAATCTTGGTAATGCCGCAATACGGACACGCGAAGTTTGGTCTTAGGGGAATAGTCCTTGCCGCCCGCGGCTCGCCGATGCTTCTTGGAGCGGGATTACTACGGGTAGTACAGCTCAAAAATATATCTACTGAACGCCAGGAGATGTTCCAGAGCTGGGTGTTCGAGGGCTGGGCGTTCCAGGGCTAGGTGTTCCAGGGCTGGGTGTCCCACCAGAACTTGGCGTTCCAGAACTGGATGTACCAGAGTTTGTTATTCCAGAGGTTCTAGAGCCCTGAGAGGCACCTGATCCCGTTTTTGAATCCCGCTTGGTTGCACCAGACTTTTGTCCCTGGAAATAGTTTTTTGAGGGTGCCTGTTTACCCGCGTCTTGCTTATAGTTAGGGCTCGCTTGCGCGCGTCTTTGACCAGCGGGCGTTTTTCTTGAGTCGAACGGGAACTGCCCTGTCGTTGCGCCGCCTTGCGCGGTTCCTTGACCGATGGATGCGTTTCTTGAGTCGGATGGATATTGCGCCGCCATTGCGGCGCCTTGTGCATCTCTTTGGCCGATAGGAGTGTTTCTCGGGTCGGGCGGAAATTGCCCCGCCATGGTTCCCTCTTGCGCATCCCTTTGACCGATGGGGGTATTTCTCGGGTCGGGTGGGAGCTGCCCCCCCATAACACCGGGTTGTGTGTCCCTTTGGCCGATAGGGGAATTTCTTAAATCGGATGGGAACTGTCCCACCGGCGCACCGCCCTGGCCTATACCGCCAACCTGTCCCGGCCCACCCAGAGTCTGTTGTCCCGCCGCCCCCATACTCTGCGCATGAGCAACGCCGGTTATCCCCAGAACCACCACGCCGGCAAATAAGATTAATCGGATCGTGCTCTTTAAAACGGGATTCGTTTTCATGGATATTCCCCTGAAATAACCTAGCGAATTTGCTATACGCAAATGGTATTGCTGGTTAATAAATTTGTTCTGTCCGTGATGCACCTATCTTACAACCATGAGCGCCGCGAGTGACGGTTTTTACGGGGGTTACGTATCAAGCCCAACTGACCATTAGAACTCTCCCCGGCTATTAAAAGCACAAGTATATACATCGCCCAAAAAATTAACATGTCGTTCATGAGCGCCTCCTTCTAGGAAGACTGAATACGTTTTTATTTTTTCACTTTTCTGGTTTTGATTCTGTGCGCTAAACCTCATACCCACTCGACGTCAGATTACCTCAGCCCACCAATAAAATCACTTCTAACGAGCATGCGCGTTTGCGCCAATGAAAAAGGTTACCGAAATGGTTTTTGGATTTAACGACACGCCATAAGGACAGGAATTCATTTTAGTGCATTGAAGATGATTTTGAGTTTTGCCTGAATAATTTTCTTTAGAACAAAGTGATTGGTGGTGTTGACTCCGGTCTAAAACTGACCAGATAAAGCCATTTGTACCGGTTGAATTTTGACCAGGTAATCCACGTACCCTGCTTAATTTCCAGGCAGGAGCAAACAGGGGTGATTACCATGGTCATATA
>JACCWK010000051.1 GCA_013697655.1 Nitrosospira sp. | reverse complement strand
AAAATAAGGTTGTGGCGTAAATCCGCCGCCACAGCCGCGCACTGAATCGAATCCATAATTCGATGCGTTAGAAAGCGGACACTCTATTTGCTACCAAACCGGACAATTCTATTTGTTGCTAACAGGGAGTCAAAGTTAAATTAGTCTGATTTCTGTTGGCAACGAAAAAACGGCCATCACTGATGGCCGCTACTTGACAACAAAGTTTTGAAGTTTTGCAGAAATTTAGTGACCAGGTCCCGCTGGATGTTGTTGTGAGTGGGTCAACTGTTCTTTCCATTCCCCAGGCAGGTACTTGACCCAGCTATTGTATACATTGGGGATAGCAAGAACCCCTTGACCGCCGTAACCTGCCAGACTGGTGATGCGATCATCAGTTGGGGTGTTGCTATCGCTTACCAGGGAAACCCTGCCTGCTATCTTGGCGTCAGACAGATTGCCGTCATTATTGGGATCGGTATCAACCACGATAAGCTCATTTGAGAACTTGCTTGTGACATAGGCATAGTATCCCCCACCTTTTTTAGCTCCAAAGTTCGCCCCATGGCAACCTGGATCGCAGGGCAACATCTTGACCACGGTGTCGGTTCTCGTATCAATGACAATTATCGAAGGAGTACCCATATTCGCGACCACTACGGCGCGACCGTCGGGGGAGACGGGCAACTGGACGGGGAGTACGCCGACGGTGGCGTGCCCGTCTCCATCGCGATCCACTATAGTGCCGTCAATGGGATTGTAGTCGGCAATGAGGTTGATGGTTTTCTTCAAGATTCCGTCCCTGTCGATGACACTCACGCTATGATGCAACAGATTGGCTGCATAGAACTTGCTGGAGTCCGGCATCATGCCGATAGCGATTGGGTGAGCTCCCGGGGCGGAACCTCCTGTAGGCGTTCTTTCCACGACGGTGCCGCTATTGATATCGTAGAACCCTACATCACCGGTAAAAATGTTGGGGGTAATTATCTGATTTCCATCCGCGCTGATCCAATGCCCATGAGGATTCGTGGCCAGCTGACCGGATTTTTGCGTGGGGATCATCTTGCTGACTTCAGTCGTTCCTGCGAGGATGATGGACATGCCATCTTCACCGTTATTGCTGACGGTGATATCATCGGTGTGAGGGCGAGTCATGACATGAGCGGGAGCCTCGCCCACACGGATGTTTTTGATCAACGCGCCTGTATTCTTGTTGATCATCGTAAGTTTATTATCAAACCATTGGGTCTGATAAACAACCGACTGGTCCCGGTTTGTCCACATATTATGTGGGTTGTTCATATTGATCTGCGGCAGCGAGATCTTGCGAACAATCTTCCAGTTGGTTGTGTCAATGGCTGTAATGGTCCCGGGCTTGGTTTTACCAGCGGTTTTTTCAAATTGAGTATCGACCCATACTTCTCCCACGCCGGGGTGCGCTGGAGGCACAGGTGCCGCCAAGACCTCGTTGTTGCCATACCTGGCGACTAAAACCTCCGACAGGTTGACCACTGCTCCGCCAGTGATGCGGACGGGAACGCTGGGATAAGTCAATTTCCAGGGTGTGGGGAGAGTATAGTTTTGCCAATTGTTAGGGGCGGTGGCGATAAAGAAGATCCTTAACAGGCGGGTGGCAAGATCACTGCTGGTAGGAAGATTTCTGATGCCGCTAGCCAGGTCGATGGTTTCTCCCAGGTCAAGTCCCTCGGTTTCCGGATCATCCACAATCACCGCGCCAAACATGTAGGGATGTACCTTGCAGGTAAATACATATAAACCAGGCGTTGTCAGTTTGACGATGCCGCCGCCTTTATAGGCCCTGCTCTGGTCAAAGGGCATGGAGGCTTGCCCCCGGTTTCTTTTTGCCCCTTTTTCATGGTGATGGTGCCCTTTACCAGGATCGTCCGCCTCGCTGGGCCACAGCAGGCTGGTCATGGTGTGAACCGTGTTGGTCTCAGCCATAATAAAATTAACGCTGCTGCCAGGGGGGATTACTTCCAGAGATCGGGTGCTGCCGGTAATGCCAAATATGGTTTCGCTCCGGGCGCTCCTGTACCAGTTTCCCGGTTCATCCGAAATCACGAAAGTTACGAGGCCGGGGTCAGTACTTGTACTACCATAAATAGCGCCATAGGGGGAAGCCCCGGCGATACTGTTACCCATTCCTTTATTGGGCCCGTGAGCGGCGTCGACTCTAAAACTGCTGTGCATGCCCGCTTCCATGTGGGAAAACAGGTGGCAGTGGTACTGCCAGGTGCCGGAACCAACTCCGGTACCCGCTTTAATCGTGAAAGTATGACTGTCAGAAATGTCGTCCATCAATTTGGTGTCGATAACGCTGGTGGTTCCAGGTTCTAGCCAGCGATGGGCATGCAGGTGAAAGGTATGCCCAGGTCCAACTGACAGGATATGAAACCTGACAATGTCATTCTCGACTGCTCCAAGAATCGGGTTTGTCCACAGCGGTGTTTGTGTTCCGGCTTTGGATATTTCTGTTGCCCAGAATGTTGAACCAACCATAAACAGCACGTACTGTTTGTCCAGTTCTGCCGCGTGGGCTGATTTGATGGCGCCATCGTCGTCGACATAGCGCTCTACCTTTCCATCCGCCCTATCGACCACAATAGCGCCAAACAGGCCAAGTAGCTCCTGTCCCTCACCGTAGTATGGATAGGCGCCGGTCTTGGTGGCGGTGAATGTATAGCTCAACATTCCTCCATTCGGCGCCGCCCTTGCGGCGCTGGCTGTTGAAAGACCGGGCACCTTAAAACCTGCCGGTTTGTCCGTATTGTTGGTGACTGTGACACTGATGGTATCGCCCTGCTTCACAAAAAGAGTCGGTCCAGGAATAACCGCCGGGCTATCCCCCCTTTTGTAGCCATACTGGCCGTTGGGCAATACCTCGGCCGACAGCGCGAGATCATGATTTGCTGCCTTCGCCCCAACTGGAGCCAGTAGCAGCATGGCCGTAAACAGCGCCAACGCCGTCGCAGCAGGTATTTTCAGCTTAAAAATATTGTTCATTTACATTATCCTCTTGATCTATCTGGCTGTTCATTAATGAGCGCCGCTGGTTACATTGAAGCTACCCCTCATGCCCATTAATTTGCGCGAGAAATTCGCATTAATATAGTTCGCGCTGCCTATGGCCTTTATGGTGAAAGCATGATTCTCAAGAGGGCCGATATCTTTCATCCTAATGAAAGTCGCCGTTCCGGGATCGACCCATTGATAGCCTTCGAGCTGGAATCGATTCAGATAGGTGCCCATGGCGATAAGATGAAACCGCACATTGTCACCGCCTTTCGCGGTCAGAACGGGGTTGACCCCAAGTGGGGTTTGTTGTTTGCTGGCGCCGTCTATCTCCATCCCCCAAAAAGCATCGTCACCCAGGTAAAGCACATAGTCTTTTTTAATACTTTTAACTGGCACGCTTGAGATACTGCTGCCGTTGCTCGCGGTCACCGAGCCTGATGCCGGATTGACAATGACGGTACCAAAAAGCCCCCTGTCTTCGGAGCCATTGTGAGTTTCAAAATTGTGATCGTGGTACGGCCAGGTGCCCGCGGTGCCCGGGGCAACATCCCAGAGGTAGGTATAAAAACGTCCTCCATGATCGGGATAGGCGCCTTCATCTTCAATCTTGTTGATAATCTTGAGAGTGCCATCGCTCAAGATTGTGTAATGGACACCATGTACATGAACGCTGATTTGCTGATCAGGTCTGAGGGTGACGCCGTTGCGTATGGTGAGCCTGACCTTGTCGCCTTCCGTGAGAACTATCGTCGGCCCAGGTACTGTGGCTTGCTTGCTGTATCGGGAAGTAATGTTAACGCCATCGACGTGATGCTCAACCATACGATAGGCAAGTAAACCATCTTCGATTTCTTCCGCGATCATTTCAATCTGGTGCTTAGCATGGTCCTTAGCGGCGATGGTCTCCCCGGCAGGTAGAAAAAAAATGGCCAGAGACAGAGCGGACCAAGTTTTCAGCCCAATGCAGAAGCCTCTGAATTTCTTTGCAATTGAAGGGTATTGAAGAAGATCGAAAGCTGCAAAAATCCCCGTGGCATAGCTATGTTGGCACTTCATTATCGCGAGGCTCCTCTGGGTTATGGCTTGGTTTTAGTAAAATTAAAATAGATTAGTGGCGGAGGCCGACAACATCGAGTTGTCAGATAACAATCAAAATGGCCCGCTGATTCATAGATAGATGTCAGAGGGAATGGGTATTCCCTCGCAGTTGAGGTTTAAGCTTGTCTTCAGAGGAGGCGCCCTTTCTTCAATGCGCTATTCTTTGCCGGTTCCGATTATGGGTTAGGAACCCGTTCCGGCACTACGGGAGAGTTGTACTTATTACTGAAGGACTTGTACTTTTTTTTTGCCTGGAATTAGTACTTTTGTACTAGATACCTGAGGAGTGGCGGACAGGGGGATGGAGAGACTTCCTGCCATCAATCAGCTATAAATGATTCGCGGAAGATTCAGGCAGAGAGCATGTCACATTGGAAGTGATGATCGTGAAGCCTGGCAAACATAAAAAGATCGAAGCGGTTCTTGATCTCCAATTTGCTGAAAATAGATGTCAGATGATTACGCAGGGTTTGTTCGCTAATGCACAGCGTCTCTGCGATTTTCTTGTTCGAGGCGCCCGCTTCATTCGCGAAAGCATGAACGATTGCGCGTTCTTTGCGTGTAAGGGCGTTGATCTTCCTCGTAATGGAATCAGCGGGCGCCTTTCTCCCCGCACGTAAAAAGTTGATAAAGACCCGCCCGGTAGTGCCCCGGTCGAGCCACAGTTCGCCATCGTGAACTTTTTGAATGGCCTTGAGAATAGTTGGCGTGGGTTCCTCCTTGTGCACGAGGCCCCGTGCGCCATTAAACACAGCCCCGTCGATAGCAGCCTGATCGCGAACTTCGGTAAAGATAATGATGTGAAAATTACTATCTCTTAGTAAATCAGAAATTAGATCCACGCTTCTTTCTTCTCTCTCACCGAGGTCAAAATCGAGTAAGAGAATATCGGGCTTACTCTCCTTGGCCAATCGCCTGGCCTCTGTGCTATTGCACGCCTTGCCGACGACTTCCATGCGCGGAGACTCGCTATTTATAAGTTTTTCCAGTCCCCATAGAACAATCTGATGACTATCGACCAACAGGACACGGATGGGGAGGCTAGAGGATTGGTCCATGATGATTGGTATTCTGCCAACCTCCGGATTTAGAAAGAGGAACAAATATAACTTAATTCATAGTATGGTTCTATTGATTATGCAACTCAATCCAATTTGCCTGCGGAGAGCAAATAAACATTCTGCTCGACCCCATTCGCGCAAGTATTTTTATCCTGATACTGCTTGCGACATTACGTAGACGGATATATGATTCGCACGAATTGATCTCCGGATCAATCCATTTCACCCATCACATCATTTCTTTGTAATCGTTTTGTCACGTAAGACGCTTACACTGTGCGTTGTTCTGTAAAGCTATGAGTACATTGGAGAATATTAAATGAACCAGTGGCGTATCCATCGACGCGAGCAAGTGGTAAATGGATTTACGCTGCTTGAATTGCTGGTCGTCATGGTTATAATTGGCCTGCTGGCCGGCTATGTGGCACCTAAATATTTTTCCCAAGTGGGCAAGTCTGAAGTAAAAGCGGCACAAGCCCAAATTGACTCCATAGAAAAAGCATTGGATCAATATCGTTTGGATATCGGACATTATCCCCCTACCGAACAGGGATTGGCTGCTTTGACGACGCGTCCAACCAACGAGGTGAAATGGCAGGGGCCCTACCTCAAAAAAATGGCGCCGCCCGATCCGTGGGGGCGACCATATCTCTATAAAAATCCGGGCGAACGCTCTGAATTCGATTTGTACTCCTACGGCAAGGACGGCCAGCCTGGTGGTACCGGTGAGGCAGCGGACATCACGAATTGGTAGATTGAGATGCGCTATGAAGTGAAAGCTGTGCTTGCGGGACAAGGCACGGTGCTTCTCGAACTGGATGCGGAGAGCGAGGAAGACGCTCGTCTTCAGATAACGGCGCAAGGCGGCATGGTATTAAACGTGCGCCGGAGATTTTCGGGCTGGATGCCGAAATCCAGGGTACGTTTTCCGTTAGCGCATTTCAGCCAGGAGTTGCTTTCCCTGTTGGAAGCAGGACTCAGTTTGGTGGAAAGTATCGAAACCTTATCGGATAAAGAGCAGGATGCGCGCGTGCGGAAAATTATCGAGAGTTTGCTTGCTCGACTTTATGAGGGCGTTACCTTTTCTCGGGCGTTAGAATTTTATCCACAAGCGTTTCCTCCACTGTATGTCGCGACTGCCCGCGCGAGCGAGCGTACCGGCGATCTTCCCGAAGCATTGACGCGTTTTATGGCTTACCAGACCCAGATGGATTTAGTGCGCAAGAAGCTGATCGGCGCTTCCATTTACCCGGTTCTTTTACTGGTAATCGGGCTGCTGGTGGCAATGTTTCTGCTGGTTTTTGTCGTACCTAAGTTTAGCGCCATTTACGAGGATATCGGATCCGATTTGCCCTGGCTTTCCGGTATGTTGATTGAATGGGGCCATCTGGTGCATGAGCAGGGCTGGTTATTGGCTGGCATCGGAACGGCCGCGCTCGCTATTGTCATCTATGGTGTAACGCGGCCGTTGTTCAGAGTGCGGATAGCGCAGCTATTATGGCGCATCCCGGCCATTGGTGAACGTATGCGGGTTTATCAGCTTGCCCGTTTCTACAGGACGCTGGGCATGTTGTTACGTGGCGGCATTCCGATTACAAAAGCACTGGAAATGGTTAGCGGCCTGCTGCAGCCGCACTTCCGCCCCAGGGTGCAGGCCGCCGCCACCCGCATACGCGAAGGAAAAACAATCTCCAGTGCGATGGAGACAGAGGGTTTGACTACGGCGGTTGGCAATCGCATGCTGCGGGTCGGAGAAAGAACCGGCCTCATGGGGGAGATGATGGAGCGTATTGGCAATTTTCATGATGAAGAAATTGCGCGCTGGGTCGAGTGGCTGACCAAACTGATCGAGCCCTTACTAATGGCCGTCATTGGCGGCGTAATCGGTGGAATCATCGTCCTTATGTATATGCCGATATTTCAGTTGGCAGGCAGCATCAATTGAAACAGCTGACTGACGCTTTTTCGTTACTTCTAACAGACTGTCCTTTCGGATTGCCGACATCGGGAATCGGTCTGTTCGTATTTGCCAGAGGCGAATTAAGCTGTTGTGATTCGTAACGGTCACGCGATCCGGAGCTCTCGATAACTGTATCTTTAAACGGAATTGAGGGATAAATTTCACCCTTTTCTTTCGATGATCTATGCCTGAGTCGTTCAATAATAGTGGTGAGGTATCCGAATATGAACGTATCTGTATCCGTCAAGTCCGTCTCGAACGAAGAAAGCGATCTTGAGCCATTGGAACTTGCGGCGCCGCGCGGATTGGAATCTCCCGATGATGCGCAGATCGCGCGGCTACCGTTGCATCCGATACTGCCAATTACGATGCAGCAGCTTGACCAGGCGCGCAAGGAGGCGTTGGTTCGGGGCATTTCAATTATAACCGTTCTGGAAGAAACTAGCGGCTTTACGCCAGATCAACTGATTGCCGAATTAGGCCGGTTGCTTCGGATGCCCGTGTTGACAATGGAAAGCTTGCGAGCACTCCATCCCGCATTTGAGATGTTGCCTTTTAACGAAGCGGTTATGCGGGAATGTGCATTGCTCCGCAGAGAGGAAAAATACGTTCTAGCTGTTGGCAATCCATTTTCATCCAACCTCAGATCCTGGGCAGAGGAGCGTATCGATGTCGCAGCGGCGTGGCATCTGGTGCATCCCGCCGATCTGGCTGCTTTTTTTGCGCAGCAGGAAAAAACAATGCGCGCAATGGATAGCCTGCTCCCTGCAGCAGAAAGCGATGCTATAAAAGCGGGAGACGAAGATCTTTCGCTCAAAACGATTAACCAGGGCAGTAGTCCGGTGGTGCGGTTGGTGCATTCCACGCTATATGATGCCCACAAGTCACAGGCAAGCGATATCCATCTCGAAATGGTGACGGGGGCATTGTCGATCAAGTACCGGATCGACGGTGTACTCACCCTGATCGGTGTCGTAAAGGGTCCAGATTTGGCCGAACAGGTGATTTCCCGAATCAAGGTGATGTCCGATCTGGATATTGCCGAGCGTCGTGTACCGCAGGATGGCCGCTTCAAGGTCTCAATCCAGGGGCGGGAGATTGATTTTCGCGTATCGATCATGCCGAGTATTTTTGGGGAGGATGCTGTACTGCGTATCCTCGATCGGCAGGCGCTTGCCGACCACGTTGAGGGGTTGACACTCAGCCATCTTGGTTTTGATCCCACCACTATAGCGAGTTTTCGTCGGCTTAGTTCTGAACCATATGGGATGTTGCTTGTTACAGGCCCCACCGGCAGTGGCAAGACCACAACGCTGTATGCCGCGATTTCGGAAGTCAATGATGGTCAGGACAAAATCATCACCATAGAAGACCCGATAGAGTACCAGTTGCCCGGCGTGCTGCAGATACCCGTCAATGAAAAAAAAGGGCTGACTTTTGTACGTGGATTACGCTCGATTTTGCGCCACGATCCTGACAAGATCATGGTGGGAGAAATCCGTGACCCAGAAACGGCCCAGATCGCCATACAAGCGGCATTAACGGGTCATCTTGTATTTACCACGGTGCATGCCAATAACGTGTTCGACGTAATTGGCCGTTTTTCACATATGGGAGTGGACCCTTACAGTTTTGTCTCTGCCTTGAATGGCATCGCCGCACAAAGGCTGGTTCGCCTGCTTTGTGTACATTGTGCGGTGGAAGAACGGCCGGACGACCAGTACATGGCAGAATCCGGCATCACTCCCGAGCAAGCCGGCGCCTTTCGTTTCCGCGTTGGCAAAGGCTGCGGCCAATGTCGGGGAAGCGGTTACCGTGGAAGAAATGCAATTGCGGAAATGCTGGTGTTAAACGATGAAATCCGCGAACTCATCATAGCGCGAGAACCCATACGCCGGATAAAAGAGGCCGCGAAGCGTAGTGGTACCCGCTTCCTGCGCGAAGCAGCGCTGGACATGGTGAGAGCCGGGCAAACAAGTTTGCAGGAGGCCAATCGTGTCACCATCGTGGCGTGACCAGGTTCAGGTCTTCTTCGCGCCCACCCGAGTTGAACTGGCGCGTTCGTATCGGGGAATAAAGCCGAAGCAGGCCGCCAAGGTTGCGGCAGTATGTGAACGAGCTCTGGGCTTGCCTGCCTGGGAGCAACCGCTGAAGCAATTAGATCAGATGATCGCCGATGCTGCGGGCGCGGATATAAATATTACGATATCCAACTCCTTTGTGCGATATGCGGTTGTATCTCCACAGACGCAAATTGCGACGCCCGCCGAGTTATACGCATACGCGGCTTTTCATATGCACGAGGTATACGGAGAGAGAGCCGGGGCATGGACGCTCAGCATGAGTGCATGGGACCCATGCAACGGCGGCGTTTGCGCAGCGATCGAAAATGCTTTGCTTCAACGATTGAACGAACTCACCGCGCAACGCAAAGTCAGGTTAAAAAATATAGTTCCCTACTTGTCCGGAGCTTTCGATCAATGGCGCAAACGCCTCAATGGTGAAAGGATTTGGTTTGCGCTAGTCGAAACCGGGCATCTTTGCCTTGCCTCGCTATCGAATGGCGTCTGGGAGAGAATACGCAACCAGCGGATGCTGCAAGACGTGGAAGAAGAATTGCTTGCGGCACTGGATCAGGAAGCGATACTCTTTTCGGGACGCAAGGAAACGGTCGAACAAGTGTATCTGTTTGCGCCGGAGCATCCGGGATTGGCGTTACCAAGCGATTGCGGCTGGCGGATTATTCCATTGCCGACCGAGAGTATGCTTGCTCCGTTGCATTATCCATCCGCTGCGATGACTCCAGGCATGGAAAATTGATGCGCGGCCTGAATCTGAAATTTCCTGACGCCGGGCAGGAGGCACGAAGTGTCGGATATGCCATGTTACTGGCGGGTGTCATCGCTTTATCTTATGTGTTATATCAGCTTAATACGGCCATAGACGAAGTGGCTTACTGGGATTTGCGTATTGTCGCTATGGACCGTCAGTCGCAGCGGAAGACAATGCCGCTCGCTTCACCGGTGCAGGGAGGTCGGGAAATAAAGCAAGAGTTTAGGAGAGCCAATGCGGTGATGAGCGAGATCGATTTGCCGTGGGGAGCGCTTTTTGATTCTGTCGAGTATGCAGCGAGCCACGATGTGGCTTTGCTGTCGGTCCAGCCGGATGCCGCCGGCCGTACGATGCGAATTGGCGGCGAGGCGAAGACTATGTCAGCACTGCTTGATTTTGTCGGCGCCCTGGAGCGAGAACCGGTTCTCAAGGATGCCTATCTGCTCAAGTATGAGATCAAGCAGGATGATCCGCAGCGCCCGATTATTTTTTCCCTTATGGCGTCATGGATCGAAGCTTCCTGACAAATGCATTGCTCCGGATGCGCTGGCAAACGGCGCGGCTCGGCACTGCGGGAAAAATCGGCTTTGGGTTGCTGGTTTTTTCGGCCGTGTTTTTCTTTGCGGCCGTTGTGCCTCGCCATGCCGAGTCGGACGCACTCAAGGTGAAAGCCGAAGCGATGCAATTGCGCTTGGGAGTGGAACCTACTATGCCGGTGGCGGGCAGGAAAATGCAAGGGGATCAGGCGCTGCAAGCTTTCTATGCTTTTTTTCCGCATATCGATTCGTCACCGTTCTGGATCAAGGAACTGGTGCAGGTTGTAGCATCCTCCAACGTGGAGATAAACGGAGCCGAATATCGCATGGTGCGCGAGAAGGGATGGAAGCTTGCGCGTTATGAAATGATGCTGCCGGTGCGAGGCAAATATCCACAAGTACGCGCTTTTATTGCCGACGCCCTGCGTGTTGTGCCTGCCATGGCATTGGTGGATGTTGCGATCAAACGCGAAGGTGTGGAGTCTGAATTGCTCGAAGCGAGTCTCAAATTTAATCTCTATCTGAATGAAGGCAAGAGATGAAGGGGAAAGAACAGCGCCGCACATTGTGGCTGGGAGGAGCATTGCTCATAGCGCTTCTCGCCACCCAATGGGTGAATGGGGAGGACGGCGGCGGGGATCCGGTATCCACCGTTCCTGAAAAAAAGGCCGCAAAAAGAGAGGCGAGGGAGGTTCATGTCGCCGAAGATGATACCGCGCAACTGGAGCTTGAGCGGTTGAAGCGCAGACAATTCAGTGCACAGGCAGGCGACCTTTTTAGCCCTAAATCTTGGATACCGCCCCCCCCTCTCATGAAGGCCCAGCCGCCCTCTCCGCCGCCGCTGATGTTCAAATATCTCGGCAAGGTAACCGAGGGGGAGGAGACGCGGGTTTTCCTCGCCCTGGCCGAACATAATTACGTTGTCAAACCTGGAGAGACCATAAATAACCAATATCGGGTGGATACTGTGACCGATCATACCATTACCTTTACCTATATCCCGCTCAATGCCAAGCAGATGCTTTCGACGGGCGGAGGAGTATAAGGGAAACATGCGATGAAAATTGGTAAGCACTGTTTGATCGTGATAATCCTGGCGGTGTTTGCCGGATGCGCGACAAATAAAGCTTTTGTCGAGGGTAAGCAGTTTATTGCCGAAGGCAAGCTGGATATTGGCCTGGCAAGCCTGGAAAAAGCTGCACGCGACGAGCCGGACAATCTTGAGATACGTGCGGTGCTCGCGCGACAGCGCGAGGCGGTAGCTGCACGTTTGCTCTCGGAGGCAGATAATGCGCGGTCTGCTGGCGATCTGGATGCCGCCGTGCGTGCATATCGCCAGGTACTTGAGATAAACCGCCGCAATGAACGTGCAGAGGCGGGGCTAGCCGCTATCGAAATGGACCGCCGTCACTTTGCTTTGCTGAAACACGCAGAAGAATTGTTGGAACGCAACGATTATCCAGGCGCGGAATCCGAGATTCGATCGGTGCTACAGGAAAACCCTTTGCAGCGCGATGCGCGTCGATTGATAAGGCGGATTACCGAATTCGAGATGAGTAGCGGAAAAATGGAGTCGCCTGTATTGAAGACAGGTTTTAAGCAACCGATTACCCTTGAGTTTCGAGACACCGGTCTGAAATCGGTATTCGAAATTATGGCACGTACCGCCGGAATCAACTTTATTTTTGACAAAGACGTCAAGCAGGACACCAAAACGACTGTTTTCTTACGAAATACTTATATTGAGGATGTGTTTAAGCTGCTGCTCATGACGAATCAGCTTACACACAAGGTACTGAACGAAAACTCGGTATTGATTTATCCGAATACCCCTGCCAAGCAGAAGGAATATCAGGAACTGGTGGTGCGTAGCTTCTACGTGGCGAATGTGGATGTGAAACAGATGGTCGCCATGGTCAAGGGACTGGTTAAAACCAAGGATATGCATGTCGACGAGCAGCTGAACCTTTTCATCATGAAAGACACGCCAGATGCGGTTCGTCTTGTCGAGCGGCTGGTTTCGCTGAATGACCTGGCCGATCCTGAAGTGATGCTGGAAGTCGAGGTGCTGGAAATCGGGCGCAATCGTCTGCTCAATCTTGGTATGCAGTACCCCGATAAGATCAATGTAAATTGGGCTACCGCCGCCGCGGCATCCGCCGGCCTTCCGGCAGGTTTCGAGATCAGCAGTGCCGGGGTCAATCGCAGCGGGTCCAACTTGGATCAATTAACCGGTTTTATCGCCAGTCCCGCGGTGATTATTAACCTCAAGCAACAGGACGGACTCATCAACGTGCTTGCCAATCCGCGCATTCGCGTCAAGAACCGTGAGAAAGCGAAAATTCTCATCGGCGACAAGGTGCCGGTTGTAACCACTACCGCCACCGCCAATGTCGGCGTGGCGTCCTCGGTAAGTTATCTTGATGTGGGACTCAAGCTGGATGTTGAATCCACGATTTCGCTTCAGGACGAAGTTACTATGAAAGTCAGTCTCGAAGTCAGCAATATCGTCAAAGAAGTGCAGATAGCAAATGGGGGGCTGGCTTATCAGGTCGGCACCCGCACTGCATCCACCACGCTCGCTCTCAGAGACGGTGAAACCCAGATTCTGGCAGGGCTGATCAGTGATGATGAGCGCACCACTTTCACCAAGATTCCCGGATTGGGAGATTTACCGTGGGTCGGTAAACTGTTTTCGAGTCAGAACACCACCCGCAACAAGACCGAGATCGCGCTGCTGATAACGCCACGCATAGTGCGTAATATCGCGCGGCGGGCAAAATCAGACAGTGAATTTCATTTTGGCACAGAGAACACCGTAGGGATGCCGCCGGTAATTATCAGCAAAGTAGCGGCTCGATCGTTGGCAATATCGTCCTCTCCTACGCCCGGCACCGGGGCAGCCCGTAGCGACATGCCGCGTCCCCCGCTTTTCGATGAGTCTTTGGCGGCGCGAGCTGCCCCTGCTGCCCAAATCGCGGTGCCGGTGCTATCTTTGGTCGCGCCGGAACAGGTATCTCCTGGCAAGGATTTCGCGGTTAGCATTAGTCTTGCCGGTGCAGAAAACCTGCCCGCCGCAGAAGTGGAGCTGAGTTACGACGCGAGCATGGTTGAAGCGCTGGATGAAGGGGAGAAATCCGGAACGCGTCTGTTGAAGCTGGGTAAGGGGGGAGGGGTTGCGGACCTGCGCTTCAAGGTTATTTCGCAAAAACCAGGCACAACCCAAATCGGAATCAGGGGTGTTACCTTGCAGGGTGAGGGCGAAAATTCACAGGCACAGGTTGCGTTGCCCCCGGCGACGAACATCGATATTCGTTGATATAGCGAATATGAAATCGATGACCAGCCCGCCGGACAACCGCGGCTTCACCCTGGTTGAACTGATGATTGTGGTGGCTATCATGGGAGTGTTGGCTTCATCTGCCATGCCGCTGTATGAACTCAACGCACAGCGCGATAAAGAAAAAGAGTTACGGGTGGCGTTGCGGCAAATTCGGGAAGCACTCGATGCATACAAGCGGGCGGTGGGCGATGGGCGTATCGCCAGAAAAGCGGACGAATCGGAATATCCCCGCAAGCTGGAGGATCTGGTGGTCGGTATTGCCGATGCCAAGGATCCAGAAAAGCGCAAAATCTATTTTTTGAGGAGATTGCCGCGCGACCCCATGTCCGCCGATCCTGGGCTATCCGATGCCGGTACCTGGGGTAAGCGAGCTTATGAAAGTCCGCCAGACAATCCGCAGGAAGGGGACGATGTTTTCGATGTTTATTCGCGTTCTCAACAAATGGGTTTAAATGGCATTGCTTACGATAAGTGGTGAGATGCGCAAAGCCTATTTCAATTTCATTTTGAGGATCAAGCAAGGCGGTGAGAAAATCGACAGGATCTCTCAAGAAAACGGGAGGCATTCCGGCTTTACCCTGATCGAGTTACTGGTTGTGATGGCTATCATTGCTACGTTGCTAAGCATTGTAGCGCCCAGATATTTTAATTCGCTCGAGAGATCCAAAGAGGCGGTGCTGCGGCAGGATCTCAGCATCATGCGTGATGCCATCGATAAATTTTATAGCGATACCGGAAATTACCCCAGCGAGCTAGCCGAGCTGGTGGAGAAACGCTACTTGCGTACAGTTCCGGTGGACCCCCTGACGGAAAGCGCGGCAACCTGGGCTGCCGTTCCTCCTCCTAGCGGTGTCGGCGGCGTCTACGATGTGCATAGTGGTTCACCTGAACAGGCCAAAGACGGGACGTTTTATGAGGCGTGGTGAAAAGGAGCCATGAGGCATGGGTGCGGAAAGAGGGTTCACCTATATCTGGATGCTTTTCGCGGTCGCACTGTCCGGTATCGTCCTTGCCGGCGCAGGCCAGATATGGCAGACCGAAACACGGCGGGAAAAGGAAGTCGAGCTGATGTTCGTGGGGGAACAGTTCAGGCAGGCTATCGGATCGTATTACGAGAGTTCTCCGGGGATGCCCAAGCGTTATCCGGATTCTTTGGAAAGATTACTTTCGGACAACCGCTTCCCAATAGTTAGACGGCATTTGCGCAAAGTCTTTTTTGATCCTATGACGGGCAAGGCCGAGTGGGGACTGATCAGGAAACCCGGCATCGGAATTACCGGAGTGCATAGCCTCTCGATCCGAAAACCATTTAAGCGAGCCAATTTTCACGAGCGCTATGTCACTTTTGCTGATGCGGCGGGTTATTACGATTGGAAATTTGTCTATTTGCCGGGAGAAGCGGGTAGCACCATGCCGCAACCGGGCTCGCAACCCCAACCCCAGTCGGGCTCTCAACCCCAGCCAGGCTCTCAACCCCAACCGGGCTCCCAACTTCCATCCCAGCCACTATCCGGATCCGAATCGCCGTTACGACCAGAACGACCCCCGTCAGGAGAACAGGGGTCATCGCCATTTCCGGTTTCGCCTGGGCCATCGACTACGGTTGATCCTGGTTCCTCATTCTCTCGATAAAACCTCGCCCAACGCCCCTGAACCAACCGTACTTCCACAAAAATCCTTCATATCGCAGTCCCGATATTGGGTTTACCACGCTTTGGATCAGCTAAGGAGTTTCTGAATAGTCTTCGGTGAACAGGGTTATAGGCGCATAACGCAGTCGGTTACCCGATATTACCCTGCCCCGCGCGTACCGGCGCATTTGCGGGACGTCTGCTTTGTCAGGCCGTAAGGTGGGCCATCTGCCGCTCGCCTACTCGCCTTCGCGCGCCCCCTCCCGCAAAAATACCGCTGCAGATAATTGGTTGCATAATCATCTGTAATAATCCTTTCTACCTATGACGATGTTCACGAGTTTGAAACGCAATCTTAATTATTCTGTCATCCGGTTAACTGACAATAGGCACTCTTCTGGGGTAGAGCAAAAAAACAACTGTGCCGATGTCGTTGCCGGATATGCGACGCAAATAAAATCAAGGCATAAGAAGATCATGGGGAGGACCATTACTCTGACCGAACGAGAAATGGAATATCTATTCCGAATCATCGAGTCATCAGCCTCCATTTTCCAGCGCCACCAGTTTTTCCTGTGGGCACAGGGCGAGGTACAGAGTCTTTTGCCGCATGGCATACTCATATGTATATTTGATGAGGGATCCGGTCAGTCGGTCAGCATTGAAAAATTCAGCCGTACTAATATAGACGAAATCAAATATTCCGCGCTTTGCAGACCGGATGGTGGAGTTGTATTCCGTGTCATGTCAGCATGGAGTGCAGAGAAAAACCAGCCGTTATTGGTTTGTCCAAATAATCCACATGGCATTGCATACAAGCATTTCGCGGATGATCTCCAACATGACAATCTGGAGCGGATCGCAGCGCACGGAATGATCGATATTAATGGCCGGACAAGCAGCCTATTCACCTTTACGCAAATTTCCTGTGTATTAACCGAGCGCCACGCGTATTTTCTCGAACTGCTGATGCCTCACATGCATATGGCGCTGGTGCGCATGCTGTTCCATGAGCGGTACCACCAGCACGGCGCTACGGCGGGAAAAACCAAAAAACTCATAACGGACCGGGAGACGGAAGTTCTGCGCTACGTTCAGATGGGCAAAAATAATCTTGAAATCGCAAATTTGCTCAATCTCAGCCCGCTGACAGTTAAAAACCATATTCAAAAAATTCTGCGGAAGTTGAAGGTTAACAATCGGGCTCATGCGGTGGCCAAAGCGATGGCATTGAAGATCACGTTCTAGAGTACCGGCATAGTCCGAACGCTTCATCAAAAATCCAATTCGATATCGACTTGCTGTCACACAAGTGCTTTATCCTGCGGAAGCAACATGAAGCCGATTGAAATTAATAAGCTCAAGTACGTCGTTTCCGATGCGGCAAATAGGTGGAAAGGACTATAAAAATCAGGGTCGTGCTTCACAAGCAATTAACGCTGCCTGTTTAAAGTGGCAGCATTCGCGCAAGAAGTATAAATGCTTTTTGCGCGGGTCAGGATAAAGCCAAACCCGTTGCGAAGCGGGGGCGGAAAGCTGCGGGTCTACGCGCAAGCGTAGGCAGCCGGGTTGCTCCAGGGCGGTTGGTCAGATGAGCGGTCTCAAGGATCAGCCGATAGGATTCAGACTTTCGGTGCAATTCATTAACCATATAGGGAGTACCAGTAATGAAGATGAATTTCAAACTCAAGACACTCACGGTCGCCGTTCTTATGGCGGCTTCTGTGCCGGCTTATGCTGCTATTGAAGGCGGCACCACCGGTAACGGCGAGCTCCTGCTCAACGTTCGCTATTACGGCGGCACTTCTGCTACCTCCGGAGACGATGATATTTCTGCTGTGTTCGACCTCGGCTTCAAAATGAACGATATGCTCGCCTCAAATGGTCAAACCGGCTTCAACAAGAGCTGGGATATGACCGGCGGTGCTTACGGGGCCTCCTGGAATCAGCTGATGAGCTTTGTCGGCGCTAACGCGGGTCAAGTCGAGTTCAGTGTAATCGCTCTGGATAACACCAATCCAAATACCACCGGCGGTTCGCGTTATTTGACTACCGGTAACATCGATGCCTACCCGAGTCTCGGGAACGCAAACGTGAAAGGTTTTGCCAACATGGAAAACTACATCGATGCCAATAACAGCCGTGGCACGCACGCGACAGATGCAAATGGCGCCAGCGTAGCCAAGCCGACTGACGCTCCCAACACGTATTTTGCTGCGATTAATGGCTTCGGCGAGGGCGATACCTGGTTAACGAAGACCACTGTCGATACCACCCAGGTGTTAGGTACGGCACAGAATTTCTGGTCCCTGACCACATCCTCCACTTCCAGCCTCGCCCAGGGAATCAAGACACCTTTTGGAGTGGACCTGGATCATGACGGGAAAATCACTGGAAACGAATTCAGCAAATTTACCCTGAATGAGTCAGGTACCCTCACTTACGTAAGTGCGGTACCTGAAGCGGAAACCTGGGCAATGTTGATGGCCGGCCTGGGGATGCTCGGAATGATGGTCCGTCGCCGGACGGGGGTCTGAAGCCTCCTATCACTCTCTTCCACCTGTCCCTAAGCGCCGCTCAGGGAGTCGGGGGGAGAAATTTTCTGCAGTACCTACCGATTAAAAAAAGGAAACCAAGATGAAAATGAAATTGAGTAAAATTGCTCTGGCAGTGGCTGCGCTTGGCGTGGCGCCCGCCGCTTTCGCGCTGACTCCCGCCCAGATCGCCGCAGGCCCCACCACTTACGTATGGCTCTCCGGGGCATCGGCGCCTACCAATGCCGTGTTTCGTAGCGTGATGTCGCTATGCAATGGCCTGGCCGGCAACGGCGGTACCAATGACGCGCATATGTATCTGGAAAGCACCGGCACGGAACCCGGCAAGAGCAGCGGCGACAGGGTCGCGTACGCTTGCACCATGAGTGCCGCCGCCGGTTCGCTGGCAGGTAAGAAAACAGTGGTATATCACACGGTTGAAGGCGGTTCTTTCAACGCCTACGCCCCGCATCTGAGCATGGCGGGCGAGCCGAATCCCAACGGTTATTTACCCGGCAACCTCAAGCGCGTCAATAACCTCGCGTTGCTGGGTGGTGGCGGTAAATGTGCCGCCAGCGCAGCCGCCAGTACCAACGTCGTCCTTAACGGCGTGTCCTATCCCATCGGCCGCTACAACAGCTGTACCGATGTTGTTACCAAAACCTTCACTCCTGCGCTCAAAGGCGATGCCTTGGCACTTCCCGGACAGAGCTATCCCGATGGCGGCTTTTCCGATACCGAGTTCCCGATTAACAAAGCGAATCTGGAAATCGGCCGGAATTTGAGCGCGATTGGCAACGAAGTGGCAACCAACATTGGCCAAGCCTTCGCCGTGGGGGTAAGCTACCCGCTGTACTGGCAATTGCAAAAGAATGACGTTGCCGCCGGGTTGCTCGCTGCGACATGTGATGACGGTTCTGCAACTGCCCCGAACCTTACAGCCGCCTGCCAACCCAGTCTTCCCGCACAGCGCTATACCGCTGTAGCGAACAGGGATACGATCGGCGGAGTGGATGGCAGCCTGTTCGGAGGAGCTGTCGGCTCGGTAGTCAATCTGGCCCGTCGTGTCCCCACTTCCGGCACGCAGTCGGCCTCCAACATCCGCTTTCTTGCTAAACCTTGTGCCAGCGGTGTGACTCAAGGACAGTTGGAGCCAGCACGTGTCGGCGATAGCACCCCGACAGCGGTAGTGACCGAGCAATCCGGTACCGGCGGCGTAAAGACGGCACTGAATACGGCAACCGGGGCGGGGCAATTCGCTTTGGGCGTAATGTCTGCCGAAAACACGCCAGCTCCTACCGCCACGGCCGATCGTTGGGCATTCGTCAAGCTGGATCGCGTCTCTCCCACCTCCGACGCTCAGCAGCGCGCGGAGGCGATGGATGGCTCTTACAACTTCTGGTATGAACTGGCGGCATTCACAGCCGGCGGCTCGGCCAGTCCCGCCAGCGCTAGTGGCGCGGCACTGATCGCGGCAACTTCCAGCACATTGGGTGAAAGCGATCTGAAGGGTATTTTTGCCACCCCGGCGGCCGGTTCAAGCGGTCCCACGTCTAAGGGCGCGCGTCTCGGCAACTCCTGCCAGCCTGCGATCCAGTAGGTAGTGCACTAACGGATGGTGCAATGCCGTCCAACATGTCGTTAGGGACAGCTCTTTCAGGGCTGTCCCGTTTTCCCTTTGTGGGAAATGGTTCAGGCAGGTTTGAATATGGTGCGATTAATTAACGAACCTCAGTGTAAACCTTCGATTTTTCCAGCTGGGGGGGGACGGTGACGTTACAAAATAGGTTGCCCCAAAAGCGAGGTAGGCAAGGACGCGAATGGCTGAATTGGTCGTGTGCCCTCGCTGCAAGACTGACAACGCAGGTTATCGTTAATGCGCTGTCACATGCAGATCGCGATACCAGGAGCTTGTTGCGCGGCGTTCCTGGGTATTTGAGCCGAGGCTGCGACCTCCATCGTGCGCCTGGTTTTGCCGGTGACCTGCTCCATGGAGGATTTATTCAAAGGTTTCCTGGTAAAGCGTTGAGGGCAGGATGTCTGGTTTGCCTGGCAGGATGGATGTCTTTGTCTTATGCGCAAGATGCGCAATTTGACGTTTTCGAATACCGGATCGAGGGCGCGACATTATTGCCTGTCACGGTGGTTGAGCAGGCGGTTTATCCTCATCTTGGCGAAAAAAAAACATTGGTGCACGTGGAACAGGCGCGCGATGCGCTGGAACGAGCCTATCACGGTGCGGGCTACCTGACCGTACTGGTGAATATCCCGCAGCAAAAGGTGGAGGGGGGGGTGGTCAGGCTGACAGTGACCGAAGCCCCGGTGAAACGAGTGCGCGTGGTCGACTCGCGCTATTTCAGCCCCGCTGATATCAAGGCCGCCGTACCGGAGGTGGCGGAGGGGAATGTGCCAAACTTCCCCGAAATGCAGAAACAACTGGCGAGCTTGAATCGCACCGCCGATCGCAGGATTACACCGGTTTTAAGGGCGGGCAAAACGCCTGGCACAGTGGAAGTCGATTTGAAAGTGAAGGATCAACTGCCGCTGCATGGAAGTATAGAACTGAACAGCCGTCAAATTCCGAATACGACGTTGACTCGGCTCAGTGCAAACGTAAGCTGGGATAACCTGTGGCACAGGCAACATAGTCTTGGCTTGACGGGACTTGTTACTCCCGAGAATCCGGACCAGAGCAAGGTATTTTCAGCCAACTATACCATGCCGCTGGAATCGGGCGGCTTTCTCGCCTTATATAGCGTCTATTCTGCCTCAGATGTGGCCTCACTGGGTACGCTCAATGTGCTGGGCAATGGTTTGATAGTGGGTGGACGCTACATCCTGCCGCTGCCCGGAAGCGAAAAATTCTTCCATACCGCAACGCTGGGGATGGACTACAAGGATTTTGGCCAGTCTGTGAATCTCCTCGAAGGCGGCAGCTTTAATACGCCGGTCAGCTATATGCCCTTCACCGTGGGCTGGGATGGCAATTGGCTGGGAGAAAGGCGTACCACGAAGTTGGGATTATCACTGAATTTCCATGTGCGTGGGCTGGTCGGGGATGAGGCGGAGTTTGCCAACAAGCGTTTCAAGGCCCACGCCAACTACATATTTCTTCGTGGCATTTTTTCTCACACCCAAACCATGCGCCAAGGTTGGGGGGTGACCGGTCGGGCGAGTTGGCAGATCGCGGCGCAACCACTCATTAACAACGAGCAATCGATCGTCGGCGGGATAACTACGGTGCGCGGCTACTTTGAAGTCGCTGCGTTGGGCGACGACAGCGCGACGGGAGGATTGGAACTCTTTACGCCCAACTATGCCAACTACCTGCACAAGGCGATCGAGGAATTTCGTTTCTTGACTTTTATCGATGGAGGCACGGTGCGAGTGCAGCAGCCCTTGCCTGGACAGCTTGACCACTTCAATTTGGCGGGTACCGGCGTGGGCTTTCATCTCAAGGGATGGCAGGGCTTATCAGCCGATTTTGCTGGGGCGGTGGCGCTGGAAGACGCCGGCAGGACAAAGGCGGGAGACAAGCGCGTGCATTTCCTGGTACGGCAGGCGTGGTGAGGCGGATAGGGCATGGGGTGAAGGGCGCGAGGATCTATCGAAGCGTATCGAGGCACTCGACCGGATGCAAAGAAGCAGGGAGATGAAATGAATCGCAAACGACACAAGTTAATTTACAACGCAACCCTGGGCATGCTGGTCCCTGCAGCGGAAACCGCACGCAGCCGCGGCAAGGCGGCAAGGGGTGCGACACTGCTGGCAGGGTTGCTGCTGGCTACGTCTGCGCAGGCCGAATTGCCGGTACCCTGCGCAGGTGGCAGTTGTGGCGGCGGAATACCGGATTTCGTTACTGCTGGACAAGCAAATTATCATATCCATGACCATCAGGGTCTGGTTAGCCAGGTGGGCGACAAAGCTATTCTCAATTGGGAAAGTTTTAATGTCAGTCCCGGCCACTCGGTGCAGTTCCAGCAAGTGGAGAGCCTTGCGGCGCAGAATCTGGTGCAGGGGGCTAATTTCACCACCCTCAATCGTGTATGGGACAACGATCCCAGTGTGATCGCTGGCATCCTCAGCCAGGCGGCAGGGCAAAAGGCGAATATCATTCTGGTCAACACCAACGGCATCGCCTTCATGGGTTCATCGCAAGTCAACCTTAACAGCTTTACCGCCAGCAGTCTGGATATCAACGATAGTTTCATTCTCAATGCCTTCCTGACTACTCAGAAGACGAGCCCGCAGTTTGAAGGGACGGAGGGTTTCATCAAGGTATTCGAGGGCGCGCGCATCACGGCCGGCAGTCAGGGCCGGGTGATGCTGATTGCGCCAACAGTGATCAACAGAGGGAGCGTGGAAGCGCCCGACGGGCAGGTGATTGCGGCGGCAGGCACCAAGGTTTTTTTGCGTTCCGCTTCGGCTGAGCCTAAAGATGCCAATGTGCGCGGCCTGCTGGTGGAAGTGGATAGCCCGGCCGGTCTGAGTGATTTCGAGACTGCCAATACCGGCGTCAAGGACGGCAAGCTGGATGGCCAGACCGTCGGGCTGAAAGAGTCCGCGCTGGACAAGCTCGGCCATGTCACCAATCTAGGGGAGCTGAGCACCCCGCGCGGCAATGTCACCATGGTGGGGCATGCGGTCAACCAGCAGGGCATCGCTCGGGCAACGACATCGGTAATAGCCAACGGTTCGGTATATCTGCTGGCAAAAGATGCGGCAACGGAACAGGACAATTCGACGCGCGGCGGCCGCGTGGTGCTTGGCGCAGGCAGCCTGAGCGAAGTATTGCCGGACGTGTCCGACAATATCGGTGTGCTGGACGGATTGACCGGCAAGGGTCTCGTGCTCCCCTCCCAGGTGAAAGTGCTGGGGCAGGACGTGCGGATGGAGAGCGGCGCGGTAATCAATGCGCCGGCGGGTGAAGTGAATTTCATTGCTCTGGACAATCCCGGCCTGCTATTCACCAATGATCCGATCAAGCAGATGTTTAATGCCCCTGTCTCTGACGTTGCCCGTATTCATATCGCCAGCGGTGCGCGCATCAGTGTGGCCGGACTGGAAAACGTGGCCGTTTCCACGGCACGCAACGGAGTGGAAGTTGAACTGAGGGGGGACGAGCTGAAAGACTCGCCGGTTAATCGCGACGGCCCGCTGCGCAGCCAGAAAGTTTTTGTCGACATCAACCGTGCCTTGGCCAATGCCGACGCAGGCAAGCCTACCCTCATTTCCAGGGATAGCCTGCAATCCTATCAAGCGCGTCTGGAACGAACGGTTACCGAGCGATCCACCCAGGGCGGCATAGTGCGCATGAGCTCCCAGGGGGAGGCCATAATCGAATCCGATGCGGTGATCGACCTGTCGGGCGGCAGCCTGAACTACACCCCGGCCAGCGTGAAAACCACACTGCTCATGTCTCGCGGGGTATTGACCGATATTGCCAATGGCCGAGCCGACGTGCGTTATGACGGCATCGCCACTCGCTATGTGCAGGATTTCGGGCGTTGGAATGTGAAAGAGGTGATCGACCTGGGCCAGAGCTTCAATTATGACCCGGGCTATACCGAAGGCAAGAATGCAGGCGCGCTGGAAATTATCGGCCTGCGCGCGAATGTGATGCAGGCTGACATCCAGGGCCGTACTATTGTCGGGGAAGTGCAGCGCGACCTGGGCATCATACCTGCTGGCGCTCGTCTGACCATAGGCAACGACCCTGCGGTCAACCCCATTT
This sequence comes from Nitrosospira sp., assembly GCA_013697655.1. Lineage (GTDB taxonomy): Bacteria > Pseudomonadota > Gammaproteobacteria > Burkholderiales > Nitrosomonadaceae > Nitrosospira. The sequence continues at coordinate 43,784 of JACCWK010000051.1, read as the reverse complement.
CCGGCGGGCTTGATTACAAGCTGAACCAGAGGATCGATCTGAGCAGCGCCGGCGCTATCCTGCCAACGGGGTTCAAATTTGGTGATGCGCTTTCATCCGATCTCATCACTACTTTGAATCTCAATCCCGCATTGTTAGGCAAGGATAAGGTCGCCAATCTCGGTATTTTCAGTAACCAGGCGGCGGCGGTGCGGGAGGCGCTGCGTACACCGCAGGGCGGCAGCATGCACATTGCCGCACAGGGCATTACTGTCAGCGCAGATGTTGAGGCCGCAGCCGGTTCGATTGTGTTCGAGGCGCGTAGAAACGAACTCCCCGATGGAGGATCGGCTCCACTAAATGTTGTGTTGGCCGATGGGGTGACGTTGTCGGCGCGCGGGGCATGGGTAAATGAACTACGCGGCGTGCCTGCAGGTTCTGGCGAGGTCGCCCTGGTGCATGGCGGCAAAATCGTTCTCTCAACTGTCGACAATGTGGCGCTGGGGCAAAACACACTGCTTGATGTTACTGGCGGCGGCCGGCTCAAGGTCGATGGCCGCGGCAGCGTCATTGCCGGTAACGGCGGTGAAATCGCCCTGTCAGGTAACGCGGTGTCGGGCGTCACGGAGAATATGCACGGTTATGGCATCGGCAAGGGTGGCACGCTTACCGTTTCCAGCAATAAAATCCAGATCGGCGGCGTACTGGACAGCGCGGCCGACACGGTCAATCTGGGCGCGGAGTTTTTTGAGCGCGGGGGTTTTGCTAATATAAACCTTGCCGGACTGGAGCGTGTGATTTTATCCGAGGGAGTACGAATTAAACCTGCCGTCCTCAGCCTGGAATTGCAACCGGACTATACCCTGCGGCCCAGCGGTAGCAGAGTGGAAGATTTTACCCGTCGGATAAAGCTGGACGACCTGGTGCGACAACCGGTAGATCTGAGCCTTACGGCAAAAGATACCGAGGATCGGGCAGGCGATCTGCTGATCGGTACGGGTTCGCATATCGAGGCCGATCCCAAGGCAAAAATTACGCTTGCAGCCGGTCGATTGCTGAACATACAAGGACGCATCACAGCGCCTGGCGGCAACATTACGGCGACGCTGGATCACAGTCACGCCCATAATTTCGATGCCAGCAACAGCCTCTGGCTGGGCAAGCAGGCGGTGCTCGACGTATCGGGCGTGGCGCTTACCTTTCTCGACAATCAGCGGCTGACTCAGGGCACGGTATTGAACGGCGGTGATATAACGCTAAACGCACAGTTCGGCAGTGTCGTGGCCGAGGCGGGATCAAGTATCAGGCTCGCGGGTGCCGCGCCGGTGCGGCTGGATATTTTGAATGAGACAGGGGGTCTGGGGCAGCGCGTGGGCAGCGATGCCGGATCGCTCAACATCACTGCACGCGAAAGCATATTGCTGGATGGCACCATCCTGGCGCAAGCAGGTAGCGCGTCCAATCGCGGCGGAACTTTTAATCTCGTTCTTGGGCTTGAGGATGTCGACGATGCGCCAAATAAAGGTTTTCTACCTGGGGAGCGGGTACTGCGCCTGGCTCAAACCGCGGCGCAGCAGGCAGGTGATCTGACTCCCGGCGTCGCCATCCCCGCCGGGGTGAACGGACAGGCCCGGATTGGCGCTGCCGCGCTCGAGCCGGCGGGCTTTGATCGCGTCGCGTTTAAAAGTCGGGACGCAATCAAGCTGGAAAACGACTTGAATGTGGGTACCAACCGGTCGTTGCCGTTGAAAGAGGTGGTACTCGATGCGCCACGTATCGAAACGGCGGGAGGCACGGCCATCCTTAAAGCCGAGACCCTGCGGCTGGGCAATTTCGACATCAACCGTGTGGATGTGGTTAACACGCCGCTTCCCGGCAGTGGCACCTTAAGGGCAGACGCACAACTGCTGGAACTGGCGGGAAACCTGACTCTGACCGGCATGGCGCGTGCCGAGCTGAATGGGACCCAGGAAGTAAGGTTGTCGGGGGTCGGCAGCAGCGGCTCCCCACGTCCGGCAAGCACGCTTTCAAGCGCGGCTGATCTGTTTTTTAGCGGTGCGGTGATAGCTCCAACAACTTATAGCCAGGTCAGCATTCAGACGCCCGGACAGACGGTTGCGTTCAGCCGCAATGCCATGCAACCCTCGCAGCCGCTATCCGCTCTGGGCAGTCTCACGGTAACGGCCGCGAATATCGTGCAGGATGGCAATGTGTGGGCCCCATTCGGCCAGCTGGCCTTCAATGCTACCGACACCTTGATATTCAAGGATGGCAGCCTGACCTCGATCGCCTCCATGGCCGGCAGCCTGATTCCATTTGGCATACTGGTGAATGGCCGCAGCTGGGTATACAAGCCTGACGGGAACGAAATCCCGCAGCTTGCGTTGGCTGAAAAATCAATACGCACGCAGGCGGCGAATATCGACATGCAGGCAGGCGCAACCGTTGATCTCAGTGGTGGGGGTGATTTGCAGGGCTACGAGTTCAGCGTGGGACCAGGAGGTTCGCGTGATATCCTTGACGATGCGGGCACCTATGCCATCCTGCCGGGCTATGCAAGCGGATTTGCCCCGGGCGACAGGCAGGAAAATACCGGCTTCGACCGCGCGGCGGGGGACGCCGTATATCTATCGGGCATGCCGGGGCTGTCGGCGGGCGTTTATACATTGCTGCCCGCGCACTATGCGTTGCTGCCCGGCGCTTATGCAGTGAGGCTGGAGGCCGGCGTGCATAATCTGCTGCCAGGACAGGCTTTCAGCAAGCAGGATGGTACCCAGGTGGTGCCCGGCTACGTCACGGATAGCCGGGCACTGGTGGGTGGTCCGCGTGATGCCCTGTGGAATGGATTCGAAGTACTGACCCGTGAGCAGGTTTTACAGCGCTCGGAAATCAATCTTACCCGCGCTTCGGACTTTTTCGCCGCCAGCCAGAGCCGTCCGCAGGACGGCGGCCTGCTTTCCATCGATACTGCCGGCGGGCTGAAGCTGGATGCCATATTCAAACTGGCGGCCGCTGCCGGAGGCCGCGGTGCGGCAGTGGATATCAGCGCGCCGAAAATCACCATTACAGGCGCAACGCCGTCCGGAATCGATCCACAGGCCACGCGTATCTCGGCGGCGACGCTCAACGCCATGGGGGCGGCAAGTCTGTTCCTGGGCGGCACGCGCAGCACCGGCAGCACCAGCACTACCCTCACGGTAAATGCCGACGAGGTGACATTGGCCAACGATGTTAATCATGCCCTGAAGAGCGATGAAATCATTCTGGCGGCGAAGGATATCCTCACGCTGAAGTCTGGCAGCTTCACGGAGGCCCAGGGCCGTGCGGGCAGCGTGGATGATACAGCCAAGGCAAGAAGCTATGAAACCGCCGGTAATGGCGCCTTGGTCCGGGTCGCGTCAACCGCCGCCAGCTTTTCGCGCACCGGTAGTCCGGACCGCAGTCTGGGCACGCTGGCGGGCGAAGCCGGCAGCACCATCCGCTCGGGAAATTCAATCACGCTCGATGCTACGAAGCAGAATGCGTTTGCGGGCGCTACCATTTTTGCTGATGGCAAGGGTGAGCCCGTTGCCGGAAATCTGGCCGTCGGTGCCACGCGCGTAAGTTTTGGCGCCGCGCCGACCGGTGCTGAAGGCCTGGTATTCAGCCAGGGCGAACTTGATGGACTGAACAGCTTGAATTCCCTGGCGCTGACAAGTTACTCTACCTTTGACCTGTATGGCAACGTGAGTGTTGGCGGCGTGAATGCCGAAGGCAAGCCGACACTGCAAGCCTTGAATCTCTCGGGCGCCGGGTTGGCTGGCCTGGGCAACGATGGTAAAACCGCAAATCTGCGCGCAACCAGCATCGTGCTTTCGAACCGGGGGGGAGCGGCATTTACTTCCGATGGAACGCCCGGCAACGGCGTGCTCGCGATCCAGGCGGACCAACTGGTATTCGGCGAAGGCATTAAAGCCATCGAGGGATTTTCCCAGGTCGGCATCAGCGCCAATGAATTAATAGGGCGCGGGACGGGCAGCATGGATATTGCCGCCGGAACGGCGAACTTGAATGTCGCGCGAATCGGCGGTGAGCAGGGGGCCAACCAAACCCTCGTCGCCGTCGGCGCACTCAACGCGGCCGACATAGCGGCGGATCGTACACTCGCGGCAGTGAATGCACTCGGGGCGAAATGGGCGTTGTCAGGCACGGACGTAATGTTCGATACTGAGGCAAACCTGCCTTCGGGCCAGCTCATGCTTACTGCGACGTCCGGCAATCTTACGCTCGGCGCGAATGCGATAGTGAATGCAGCCGGGCGCTCCGTGGCTTTTTTTGATGTCGAGCGCGCGTCGCCCGGAGGTATCGTCGAATTGGTCAGCAATAACGGAAACGTAGTGGTGCAAACCGGTGCCCAGGTGAATGTATCCGGGGCGCGGGGTGGCGATGCGGGTAAGGTGGTCGTGCGTGCAGCGAACGGTATGGCCGCCATTGCTGCAGGCAGTCTTCAGGGTTCCGCCGCCGCGGATGCCAGCGGCACCAGGGGTGAGGGAGGACGTTTTGATCTGGATGTGGCCGCGCTGACGGATTTCTCCACGCTAAACACGGCACTCAACCAGGGCGTATTCGATAGCGCAAGAGTGCTACGTGTGCGTACCGGCGATGTCAGCCTGGCCGCATCCGATACGGTTAAGGCAAGAGACGTCCGTATTGCGGTGGATGGCGGCCAACTTGATGTCGCGGGTCACGTCGATGCTTCAGGTAGCGATGCGGGCAGTATTCATCTTTATGCAAAGAACGATGTGACGGTGCTGGCAGGTGCGAAGCTGGATGCCTACGCAACCGGTAACGGTAAAAACGGTGGTGAAGTGGAAATTGGCACCGCCGGGGGGAGGCTGAATCTGGCGACGGGTAGCGCTATGGACGTGCGTGGGGGCGGTGGAGTCCAGGCCGGAGAGGGTGGTGAAGTATCATTTCGTGCGCCCCGCACCGGCAGCGGCGCAGGCAGTGACCTGGCCGTGGATGCTTTCAGCAGCGATATCAGCGGCGCTAAATCGATAGTGGTCGAAGCGGTCAAGGTCTATGACCATATCGCGACGCTCACTAGTAGCGGCGCAAGCAGTGGTACGGTGCTGAGTCTCGACACGGTGAACGCCGACAATGCCGATTTTGCATCCCATGCCGGCACGATTGCATCGCGGCTGGGCAAGGCCGGCGATGCCGGCTTCCATGTGCGCACCGGCGTAGAGGTGCGCTCGGATCCTGCAATCAATACGGGGGATCTCACACTCGACAATAACTGGAATCTCGGTACCAGTCGCGTGGGAGGAGAGCCGGGTATGCTGACCCTGCGGGCGGCAGGCAACCTCAAGCTCGACAACAGTCTGTCGGATGGCTTCAACATGGCGACGCCATTCAGCAGCGGGACTACGCCGGCCACGCTGCTTGCAGGAGATTCCTGGGGCTATCGGCTGGTGGCCGGAGCCGATACCGGAGCGGCCGATCCGCTGGCGGTCAAGGCGGGCAGCGGCGACGTCACCCTCGCAGCGGGCAAATTGGTGCGCACGGGCACGGGCGGTATCCAGATTGCCGCGGGACACAACATTAAACTGGCTGACGGCAAATCGGCCATTTATACCGCTGGCCGCATTGCTGACCTGGCGGATGGGTTTGCCGTACCCATCAATGCCCAGTTCAGCCAGGGCGGCGGCAATGTAAGCCTGGCTGCAGGGGGCAGTATTGTCGGGTCGCCCTCGGCACAACTCTATTCCAACTGGCTGTTCCGCCAGGGCGCGCTGGATGACACAACCGGAGAATATGCGCGCCAGCCAGCCTGGTGGGTGCGCTTCGACCAGTTCCAGCAGGGTATCGGCGCGCTGGGTGGCGGCAATGTCACGCTCACTGCGGGCGGAAAAGTGGAGAATGTCTCGGCCAGCACGCCCAGCCAGGCGCGCATGGGTGCCATTTCGCCGGACGCCCGCCAGTTGGTGAAAACCGGCGGCGGTGATGTGCGGGTGGAAAGCGGCGGCGATTTGCTGGGCGGCCAATACTATGCCGACCGTGGTGATCTGGTGCTGAAGGTAGGCGGCAAGATGGACAGTGGACAAGATGTGAGCGGTAATCCGCTATATGTCATCCTGGCACTGGGGGATGCGCAAGCGCGGGTGCAGGTGCAAGGGGATGTCAATATTCAAACGATATTGAACCCGCATCTGGTGGTTCAGTCTTCGGGCAACAGCGCAGCATTTAACATTAACAATATAACCAGTCTCAGCTGGAGCTTGTTTTCAACTTATGGGGCGGAGAGTGGCGTGGATATGCAGAGCCTGGATGGTAAGGTGACGCTGCACAACGGTGGGGAAGGAAGTGCGGGTATACAAGAAGCTTACAGAAAGACCCAGGGCGTCAATGGTCCGGGGCTTAACTTCAACATATCTTCCTCGAATTACAAACCGACGTTGCTTTCTCTTCTGCCGCCGACCCTGTCGGCCACGGCGTTTCAGAATGACATTTTCATGAACGACGGCGACACCGATATCGTGCTGAGCCCCTCGGCGCACGCGCAGTTGACGTTGCTGGCGGCAAATTCGATCAGTATTCCCGCGCGTATAGTCCTGAGCGACCGGGACCCTGCGCTGATACCCAATGCTATCAGGCCTGGCACAGAATACGCCCAGTTCCCGACTACCCTCCTGCGGGGTGAGGATCTTGTCCGTGTTCATGCCGCCGTTCCCATCCATACCGGCGATACCCAGCCGGCGCGGGTCTACGCTGTGGCAGGGGATATCCGGGGTAATGAGGTTGGGCTTCCTAACCTGGATGTGGCCAAGGCAGTTCGGGTACGGGCGGGGCAGGACGTGCGCGATTTGGGCATTCTGGTGCAGCACGCCAATGCCGGCGATCTCAGCCAGGTAGTGGCGGGCAGAGATGTGGCCTTCATTTCTGGAAACAGCCGGACAGATGATGCCAAAATATGGGTAGGCGGTTTGGGGCGGCTGGAGGTGACGGCAGGACGTAATATCGACTTGGGCACATCGGCGGGGATTGTGAGCCGGGGCGATCTCGACAATGCGCAATTGCCCACAGGTGGCGCCGATATTCACGTAGCGGCAGGGGTGGGCGCGACGGGAATCGATTATGCCGGTGCAGTTGGCCGGTTGGTCGCCGAGCTGGAAAAGGCGGGCGGCAACCCGACGGATGCCCTGTTGTGGCAGGCCCGCTGGCTGGTAAAAAACGATGCTTTGAACGGCGCCAGCGCGTTGCAAGCAGTTAAGGCCGTACAGGCGCTTGACATGGATGCCCAACGCGAAATGGTGCGCGAGATGGTCTATTCTGCCCTACTGGTCACTGGTCGCGACTCGAACAATCGCGACAGCCCGTTTGCGGCAAATTTTGAGCGTGGCTATGCGGCCCTGGAATTAGTGTTCCCTGGATTGCGTGAGCAAAATGAGGATGGCAGTTTCAAGAATTATCAGGGGGAAATCAATCTGTTTGCGAGCCGTATCAAGACCGAGCGCGGCGGCAACATCGAATTCATGGTACCGGGCGGCGACCTGATTGTCGGTCTCAGCAATACGCCAGCAGTGCTGGTCGATACCGGCAATGATGTCCTGGGCATGCTGACGGTGGCCGACGGTAACGTCCGCGGATTTGCCCGTGACAATATACTCGTTAATCAGTCGCGCATTCTTACCGTGGGCGGGGGGAATGTGCTGCTGTGGTCGAGTGAAGGAGATATCGATGCCGGTAAAGGCAAGAAGACTGCGACTGCAGTGCCGCCGCCCATCATAAAGGTGGATCAACAAGGTAAAGTAACCCAGGAATTGCAGGGTGCGGCTTCAGGGAGCGGGATCGGCGCGCTTTCCAGTGGCGGCAGGGTTGCGGGTGACATTGATTTGATTGCACCCAAAGGCACGGTAAATGCGGGTGACGCCGGCATTCGGGCAAACAACCTCAATATCGCCGCCCAGGTCGTGCTGGGCGCGGACAATATTGCCGTGGCTGGGACTACCACCGGTGCGCCGGTTGCGGATGCCAGTGCGGTCAGCGCCACCACTTCGGGCGCAACCTCGCAAGGGGATGACGTAGGCAAGGCGACAGCTGCTTTATCGCAGAACCTGTCGGACGCCGCCCGCACATCCGATGCGATGAAAAAGCTCAAACCCACCTTTATTTCAGCCGAGGTGATCGGCCATGGCGAATAGCACAAGTGGGATAGTCCGGCTTCGCCCCATCGTTTCGGGAAGGGCTGAGCCATGAATTGCCGAAACTGCGCTCCACGTTATTATTTAAATAGTTTGACTTAGGGTGATCGACCGGCTATACGCGCCGCGCAAAGGAACTGCCGCCAGGCGTATCTCTTGCATGCGGTATCCGGTTTAAGCGCAGGTTATTTCAAGTTCATGCAAATGGCATAGTAACTCACGGTGGCGGGCCAATCGCTGAAGATGCCCATGATACCTACATCCCGCGCCAGGACGTCGAGCACCTTCATCATATCGCCTTCACGCTTAATGGCGGAATCGATAGTCTGGTAATAAAAGCCGTTGTCGCCATCAGCCAGGATGCCGGAACGTTCCAGAGTCCACGTAATAATATCGAGTCCGGCGGCTTTGGCATGCCTTGCATATCGTGAAGCCACGATGTGGCCCTCACTATCGACATCGAGCAGCGCAAAAGTAGGCGGAGCGACGATATTGATACCTTCGCCCTTGTACGCGCCCAGTTGCGCGGCGTTGGGCAACTCGGCAACGGTATTTGCGTCATCAAGGAAAACAGCCTGTTTGCCAAATAGAGGCTCTTTGGCGATCCAGTAACGTATGTCGCGAATATCGAAGGACTGCGCATAGACGTTATGGGGCTTGACGTTCTCAGCCTTGTATTCGTCGATCATCTGCTGAGCATAGTCTTGCTGGGTATAGTCGCCGACCCCGTCGCCATCGCTATCATAAGGCATTCTTACGCTGGCGCTCTTGAGCTCCGGCGTCATTTTCACGCCGATCTTGTGGAATAACTGGATGCTCTCTCTATGGGTGAGCAGGGTGCCGCTGGTGGGGCCGGAATATAAGTCCGTGCGCCAGCCGGCCAAATACTCCTGAGCGTTCTTGGCGGCGGGATTGAAGCCGTCCATCTTGCCTCTAAGGCTTTTGAATTCCTTCACGGTAATGTCACTGGTACAACACTCTGCCGTGGCCTCCTGAACAAGATTTCCGGCCGCATCAAACTGAGCAGGCATAAACGGCTTGGAGCATTTTCCAGCCAACGGCGTGTCAAGGATATTGGTGGTCGTGTGCAGGTCGCATTGCGAATGGCGGCAAACGAGTTCCTTGTCCTTGGTAAAGGTTACGTCGCACTCCACAATGCCGGCTCCCATGCGTGCGGCCGCCTCATACGACTCTTTCGTATGCTCCGGAAATTGCAAACCAGCACCGCGGTGGCCGATAGAGAAATTTGTCTTGCGAAAGGGGCCGTTGGCGCAACTCTTGAGCTTGCCCTTGAGCCTGCTTTCTTCCATGTCATTGACGAGGAAGAAAGGACGCGGGCCGAGTTGAATATACAAACCTTCTCTGGATTCACCATGGTAACTTGCGGCATGCTCTTCTTCATTGTTCCGGCTTGCGGAACAGGTGGCAGCAACCAAGGATAGCGCAGCTAATAGGGAAAGACACACGCGCGCGTAATTTTGTGGAAATATGTCGGGTCCTTGAATTTGATAAAAGAATGTTTCAGCTCTATCCAGTCAATGTTAGCTCCCGACGTTACCCGTTTTTTTTTTCATTTTAAAGAAGGTCTCGTTAAGCCGAACAGATCAGGGAAAGAAAATCCTTCGTGACCAAAAGCGATTCCGTTGCAATGCAGCGCTCCCTGCTTTCCATACTTTCATTGCATACTCTATCGAGAGGGATGGTAATTTGCTTCCTCGCTTCAGCTTGAAGGCAAATCTTGAGGCCACTTTCGCTGCCTATGTTACAAACATAGTGTGGCATAAAGGCCAAGCCTGCGCCGAACAGACCAAACCCAATTAATTCTCTCCCCCTTTCATAACGCCGTGGTTAGGACTTCTACTGCCGTTCTATTTTCACGCCTCCCCTTTTTCCAGGATTGAGTAGTGATCCATTCGGATCATAGTCAATACTAATGGTTGTAATCTCGCGCATGCATAATCCCCGTTTATTTATATCACGTTGATAGGCCCATGCGCATCTTTGCGTTTCTGCTTGCGTTTGCGTTATGCACATTTTCCTTGTCCAGCCACGCATGGTGGAATGAGGAATGGACAGGTCGCAAGAAAATCACATTGGCCAGCACGGCGGGTGAGGCTGTGGATGCACCGGTACTCATCCGCCTGCATACGGGAAATTTTGATTTTTTTTCAGCGAATGATAACGGTAGCGACCTGCGTCTAATCGCGGGAGACGACAAGGCTGAACTGAAATTCCATTTTGAGAAATGGGATGTCGGGAACGAGTTGGCGCTGGTATGGGTAAGCGTGCCGAAACTTTTACCCGAGACGGAAATATTTCTTTATTTCGGGAACGAGAAGGCAGCCTCTGCAGCGAATCCGAAGACAACATACGACGCCGCCAGTGCCGTATACCACTTTGCAGAGCCGGAGGGTCTTCCCCAAGACAGCGCCTTGAACGGCCTGCATGTGGTGCAGTCTTCCGCGCAGCGCATAGCCGCTTCGTTCTCGAACGGCGGCGTCGGATTCAGCGGCTCACAAAACATCACGCTCCCTCCTATAAAGGTGAGCGGTGGATTCAGCTTCGGGGTATGGATCAAGCCATCTTCTCTGGATGGCACCGTTATTCAGTCCGATAATCTGCGCGTGTTGCTGGAAGGCGGCATGGTCAAGGTGCAATCGGGCACCTCAAGCCTGGTGTCCAGCACAGCCATGAGCGCGGGCAAATGGCATCATCTCGGAGTGACGGTGTCGGATGCGATACGCATTTATGTGGATGGCAAGCCGGCAGGTGAAGCGCCGGGCGCGGCATTGCCAACTGGCAATATAACGTTGGGAACCGGATTTCAAGGCGAGATGGACGAAGTGCAGGTGTCGGGTGTGGTGCGCGATGCAGACTGGATCGCGGTGCAGGCAGCACAAGGCCCGGATAGCAAACTAGTCACGCTGGGCGAGGATGAAGCAAATGAAGCCGGCGGCGAAGCTTCGCACATGGGCGTCATCCTGAAATCATTGACGCTGGATGGATGGATTGCAATCGGTTTCCTGGCGGTAATGTTACTCATCGCGATATGGGTAATGTACAGCAAAGCGGTCTATATCACCCGGGTCGATAGGTCCAACAGGCTCTTTATGGGCAAATTCCGCGAACTGTCAACCGACCTGGCCATGATAGACAAATCCAAGGGGTTGGCGAGCGAGTTCCAACATTCTTCCCTGTACCGCATTTATCACATTGGTGCAGCAGAATTAGCGCATCGCTTCAAGGACACGGAGGCTACGCACCTAGACCAGTCCTTATCGCCACAATCGCTCGACTCGATTCGCGCCAGCCTTGATGCCGGGTTGGTGGAGGAAATCCAGCGCATGAACAAGTTCATGGTACTACTCACCATCGCTATTTCCGGCGGTCCGTTCATAGGGCTGTTGGGTACGGTGATGGGGGTGATGATCACGTTTGCGGCGATTGCCGCCGCGGGCGATGTCAATGTCAACGCGATCGCACCGGGCATCGCGGCGGCGCTAATGGCGACTGTAGCGGGGATGTCGGTAGCGATACCATCGTTGTTTGGGTACAACTACCTGGCGTCGCGCATTAAATCAATTGTATCTCAAATGCATATTTTCGTCGATGAGTTCATCACCAAGCTTGCCGAAAATTATAGCCGCTGACAGAGAGTGACATGAAAGTTCAGGAAGACAACGAGCTTTACGACGAGATCAATGTAGTGCCCATGCTGGATCTCGCCTACGTATTGCTGGTAATTTTCATTATTATGACGACGGCATCAGTACAGGGTATAAAAGTCAATTTGCCCAAGGCCAGCAATACCCCCAGCCTGGCGAAACCGCAGACGAAAGCCATTACCATCAACGAAAGTGGGCAAATCTTTCTGGATGCGTATCCAGTAACCCTGGACGAGTTGAAAACCCGTCTGGGTCAATTAAAGGCGGCTAATCCAGAGCTGCCAGTCGTAGTCAAGGGGGACACGGTAGTGCAATACGGCAAGGTGATGGAGGTGCTTGAGCTGTTGGGTCAATTGGATATCACACAATTGGGCCTGGTGACCCAGCGCCTGGTGAAGTAATGCCATGGAAGACCCGGCGGACGAGCAGAAGTCAGCCTGGATGCGCTGGGGGGGTGTAGCGCTTTGTGCGATTGCCGCGATCATGCTGGGGTTATGGCTGAAAGATTTTCTCGGCGACAAAACGCCGCCCAAAAAGCAGTCGCTTCAGCAAATTACTTTGATTAAACCGCCACCTCCTCCTCCTCCGCCACCAGAGAAGCCGCCGGAACCGGTAGTAAAGGAAGAAATAAAGCTGTCCGAGCCTGAGCCCGAGCCTATGGACCAGGCCGATGAGCCGCCCCCAGGGCCGGATCTGGGTATTGATGCCGAAGGAACCGGAAGTGGCGATGGTTTTGGGCTCGTGGGAAAGAAAGGTGGGACAGATCTGATCGGCGGCTCCAGAGGGAATCCCTGGGCCTGGTATGACGCCATTGTAAATGACGCGGTGAATTCCGCTTTTCAGGACGCCCTGTCGCGCGAGAAAGCACTTAAGGACAAGACCTACAAGGTGATAGTGAAGGTTTGGATTGATGCTAATGGAAAGGTATCGCGCATTGCATTGGTCGACAAGACGGGTGATTCAAAAGTTGATGATTTGCTTAAAGACGTGCTGGAAAGCCTGCGGGCCTTACGAGAAGGTCCACCCGCAGACATGCCACAACCACTGAAAATACGCGTGACCTCACGTGCCTGATTATCCGAGAAACCGAATCATAATGAATATTTGTTTGATACTCGTCGCTATTGCGTTGGCGATGGTTGGTGGTAGCGTGCAAGCCAGGACCGATGAACGCGAGAAGGTCGAAGTTCTGTATGAAACAACATTAAACCTGATCCGTTTGCTGGTTGAGCAAGGTGTGATCAAGCAGGAAGTAGCCGATGAAATGATCAAGAAGGCTGAGCAGAAGGCGAAAGCTTCCCAGCAGCAGGCCACGGAAAAAACTACGCAGCCCGATCCCGGTGAGCTAAAAAAAAACGAGGTCCGGGTCACATACGTTCCCGAGCATATCAAGAAGGAAATTCGCGACCAATTGCGCGAGGATGTGGTGGGCCAAGCGAAACAGGAACGCTGGGGCGACGTGAATGCCGTTCCCGAGTGGGCTAACCGCTTTACGATGGAGGGGGATATACGGATGCGCGAACAAGCCGATTTTTACGCTGACACTAACGCTCCCGCAGCCAATTTTCAAGCAATCGGCCAGAATATCAACAATACCACCGATGACAGTCTTCATCGGGAACGGGTGCGCATGCGTCTCGGCATCAATGCCAACATCACCAAAGGCGTGGATCTTGGACTGCGCTTAACCACGGGAAATGTCAACGATCCGGTGGTTACCGGAGATGTGTTGGGTCCCCCCCCGATATCCATAGGATCGCCGACGTCCACCCTGCAGACATTTGGAACCTTTAACAGTAAATTTGCTTTCGTGCTGGATCAGGTTTTCCTCAGGCTTACTCCCCAGGATTCCGTCACTGTGAGCGTAGGGCGTTTCCCCAATCCTTTTTTCGTGGGCACTGTCGGGAACATTTACACGGGGGTTCTCAGGTCGGGGCCACACACCGTGCCCACGGCTGGAGTCAACCATACCGATCTGTTATGGGACGTTGACTTGAATTTTGAGGGCATGGCCATCAATCTTAACCCTTGGATTAAAGAAAACAGGACCGTCAAGCCGTTCCTCAACGCCGGGGTATTTCCATTGCAGCAAATCAACCAGAGCGAGACCGTCAAGGCCAAGGATAAATGGTTCTTCGGGGCTCAGGCAGGGTTGGAGTGGGCTCCCCAGAACACCGACACCAAGATCAGGGTGGGAGCCGCCTATTTTGACTACCGCAATATCGCCGGCGTCCGCAACCCGAACTTTGGGGACACCCTGTTCAATCAGAGCGCTACACTGTCACGACAAAAAGGCAACAGTCTGTTTAATATTGACAACGATGGTGACCCCACCACCAATCTTTGGGCTTTGGCGGCGGATTACCGGCTTGCCAACCTGACCGTGGTTACCGACTATTCCAGGTTCAAGCCTATCCATGTCATTGGCACTGTGGACTATGTGCGCAACGTGGGTTACGACCAGCATAAAATTTTCGTTCGCACCGGGCAGAATATCGCACCACAAACCGAGGCTTATCAGGTCCGTCTTACCGTGGGTTATCCGATAATTGCTGAGCGGCACCAGTGGCAGGTTTTCGGGTTTTATCGGCGCTCGGAACGGGATTCGATGCTGGATGCCTTTACGGACTCCAACTACCTCATGGGTGGCACCAACCACAAGGGTTACACCATCCAGGGCTTATACGGCGTAGCCCGTAACACCTGGTTCGGCCTTCGTTATATGTCATACGATCAAATCAGCGGTTTGCCCCTGGGCATAGATTCCATTAATCTGGACTTGAATGCCCGATTCTAACGTTCTCCGCTCGGACTGTAGCCGCTGGTTGCTTGGGGCCAATCAGATAAAGGATTTTCATTGACGATCGGTGTACTCCCCGCATGAACAGCCGGAAGAAAATGATTCAGCGATCATTGTGTCAAGGAATGGCTGTGGTACTTCTGGCCGGCCTCTGGGCACACGGCGCCATGGCCACGAGTGCCGCCAGCAACAAGGATCAAAAAAAAGAGCGGCAGGCGCTGCGGCGCATGCAACAGCAATTGACCGAGATTCAGCAGCAGAAGTCGGCGGTGGACCAGGAGAAAGCAGCACTGGAAGTCACGCTGAAAAAAACCCATGACGAAACCGAATCGCACAAAAGATCTGCCGCAGGTATTGCAGCCAAAGCTTCCCGGTTAGAGAAGGATATCGAGACCGCAAACAACGACAAAACCGAGTTGCGTACCCGGCTCGACGAAGCAGCTAAACGAAACGAAGAGTTGTCCGGTCAACGCAAACAGCTGGAACAGGACCTGAAGAATGCGACCGTTGCTCTTGCGAAGCACAGTGAGCAAAGGAAGCTTTGCGAAGTCAATAACGGCGAGCTTTACCGGATAGGCCGGGAACTGGTCGATTGGTATAGCAGCAAAGGCGCCGTGAATGCCATTCTGGAGGCGGAGCCTTTTACGCGGATGAAGCGTGTCGAAATGGAAAACCTGCTTGAGACCTATCGCGATAAACTGGAAGGCCAGCGCCTGGAACATTCGATTAATTAAATTGTTCGGGAACGAGAACCCTGGACTCTTTTCCTCTCCCTGGGCGTAATCCAACCTGGGCTCCTGCTTAAGTGGCGCGACGATAGCGCGCAAGTAAATGCAAATCCGGTTTCCAAATGCTGGGTGCATAATGGTTGCTTTAGACAGAAATCTGTTTTTGGCGGAACCACATTGAATTGCGCTGTAAGTGTCCTATACTGTTTTTAGACGTCCGATTGATTAAGGAGAAAAAGCCATGGTTGCAACATCAGGCAAGAAGCCCGTGAAAACGAGCACCAACGCGGCAAAAGAAGAGAAAAAAGTTCCCACTGCGAAGACTCGCAAATCCCCGGCGTCGGTCAAGATCAGTGAGAGTATCCGGGAGGAAAAACCGGAAAAACAGGCGAGCCAGGAAAAGACGGGGAAAAAAGCGGATAAGACTGCAAAGGCCGCGAAGCCGAAGAAAAGTAAACTGATGCGCGACAGTTATTCGATTCCTGAAAGCGAACATCAGGAGATTGCTACACTTAAAAAACGCTGCATCGAGAACGGCAGGGAAGTAAAAAAGAGTTACTTGCTGCGCGCCGGTATCCAGGTATTAGCGCTGATGGATGATAGAGAACTCCTCGCGGTTGTCAAGCGGATCAAGTAATCGCATCTGATCCTTCCTCACGAAAGAGGTAGGTCTCGGGATGGCGCGATATAAAAATAGATTTTATTCCGCATAATGATCGGATCACTCCCTTAACTTTAGGGAGATACGCTGCTGCGTTTTTGTAATTCTTTATTTCCCTTGCTCACCTGATTCCGAGAAGAGATAATCAGCCATTCCGCTGTCATCCCGCTCGTAAAATCCGGGTAAAAATGACGGGTATAAAAAGCAAGTATCCAAAGGTGCGCTCGAAGTAAATCCATAACATGCTGTTGATGATCGATAACTACGATTCCTTCACCTATAACCTGGTGCAATACTTTGGGGAGTTGGGTGAGGAAGTCACCGTATTTCGCAACGACGAAATTACGCAGGACGAAATTTCGCGGCTGAAGCCAGCACGAATTGTAATTTCACCTGGCCCCTGCACCCCTAGTAAGGCGGGGATATCGGTACCATTGATCGGACGCTACAGCGGACAGACCCCCATACTGGGCGTATGTCTCGGCCACCAAAGCATAGGTCAGGCTTTTGGCGGTAAAATCGTTCACGCCAGGCAACTTATGCATGGCAAAACTTCACCCATTTTCCACAAAGGTGAGGGTATGTTTCGAGGCCTGCCCAATCCGTTTACGGCGATACGTTATCACTCCCTCGTCATTGAGCGTGAAAGCCTTCCGGATTGCCTGGAAATCACTGCCTGGACGGAAGATGGCGAAATCATGGGTGTTCGCCATAAAACTCTGGCGGTCGAGGGTCTGCAGTTTCATCCTGAATCCATTCTGACCGAGCACGGATACAAATTGCTGAAAAATTTTCTGAATCAGTGAAAAGCTTATGTAATATCGGTGCGCGTCATAAAAAGGAATTGTCATGAAACCGCAGGAAGCGCTGACGCGTATTATCGAGCACCGAGAAATCTTCCACGACGAAATGCTGTCGCTCATGCGTCAGATCATGCGCGGGGAGCTGTCACCGGTGCTGATCGCCGCCATCATCACTGGTCTGCGCGTGAAGAAGGAAACCATCGGCGAAATCACGGCGGCGGCTCAGGTAATGCGCGAATTCGCTATTCGAGTGGATGTCGGGGATGACCAGCATCTGGTAGATACATGCGGGACTGGCGGAGATGCTGCGCATACCTTTAATATTTCCACCACCGCAGCTTTTGTCGCCGCCGCCGCTGGGGCGCGAGTCGCCAAGCACGGCGGGCGCTCGGTATCCAGTAAGTCAGGGAGTGCGGATGTGCTTGAGGCTCTCGGTGTCAACCTAAATCAAACGCCTCGGGAAATAGCAGACGACATAAGAGAAATCGGTCTTGGTTTCATGTTTGCTCCCAATTTTCACAGCGCCATGAAACATGCTGCACCTGTACGGCGCGAACTCGGTGTGCGTACCCTGTTTAATATTCTCGGGCCGCTGACCAATCCCGCCGGGGCGAAAAACCAGCTGTTAGGAGTGTTTCACCCTGATCTCGTTGGTATCCTGACCCGTGTACTGCAGCGCCTGGGTAGCCGGCACGTGATGGTAGTCCATGGTAGAAACGGCGAAAGCGGCCTGGATGAGATTACCATAGCGGGTGAAACCCATATAGGCGAACTCAGGCACGGCGAGGTGAAAGAATATATCATAAAACCGGAAGATTTCGGCATGAAGACCGCTGCAATCGAAACCATACAGGTGCAAGACAGCGCCCAATCCAGAAAGTTACTGATGTCAGTGCTGGATAATCAGCCTGGGCCGGCACTTGATGTAGTGTTGCTTAACGCGGCGGCAGCGATCTATGTTGCAGGCATGGCTGCATCGCTGGAGCAAGGTGTGAAAAAAGCTCGCGCCTCTATAGAAAACGGCGCGGCCAGGGAAAAGTTGCGGGAACTGATCGAATTCTCAAATCGGGATAGATCTTCTCTGGTCTAACCAATGTCTGATATTTTGCAAAAGATTCTGGCCGTCAAGGTACAAGAAATTGCCGCGGCGAAAGCCGTTAAATCGCCGCATGCGATGCGTCGAAAAGCGGACGCTTCCGCGCCACCCCGGGATTTCGTTGGCGCAATTCGCAAAAAAATGGCTGCTGGATTGCCTGCAGTCATTGCAGAAATCAAGAAAGCCAGTCCCAGCAGGGGCATATTGCGTGAGCCCTTCAACCCCGCTGCTATTGCCGCCAGCTATGCGCTGCATGGTGCGGCTTGCCTGTCGGTGCTCACTGACGCGCATTTTTTTTGTGGCAGCGAGGGGGACCTCATGCAAGCCAGAGCCGCGTGTGATCTGCCAGTGCTGCGTAAAGATTTCATCCTGGACGAATACCAGGTAGTTGAAGCGCGCGTTATGGGGGCGGATTGCATCCTGCTAATTGTTGCGGCGTTTTGCATGTCTTCCACTCTGGCTAAGGAGCGAGAGAAGGAAGCGGTTGCCCGAATGATCAAACTCGAATTGCTTGCCCAGACGCTGGGCATGGCGGTGCTGGTTGAAGTCCACGACGGAGCGGAACTGGATCTCGCATTGCAGCTGAGTACTCCGCTGATTGGCATCAATAACCGCAACCTGCGCACTTTTGAAACGTCTCTGGACACCACGCTGCACCTGCTTGGCCGCATACCGTCCCAACGGGCCGTGGTTGCCGAAAGCGGAATCCTTTCGCTAGCCGATGTCGCGCTCATGCGCGACCATCATGTTAACGCGTTCCTCGTGGGCGAGGCTTTCATGCGCGCCGGCAATCCGGGGCAGGAACTGGCGCGATTATTCGGACAGGAAACTTTATGATTGCCCATGTATATCAGGATTAGCGGCTGCGGCAAATCGTCGTTTAAACGATTTGTTGCAAAAAAGCAACACAAGCCTCTTCGATATCCCGAAAGTCGTTTGATTCTCTTGCTAGACGTGGCTGCGTTAGGCACAATCTCTCAACCTTCTCATTTGAGAAGTCCAAGCAGCGGGACGCACTCCACCGAAATAGGGTCGGTGAGTTGGCCCAACCGTTTCAACTTTAAAGGAGATTTTCCACATGAAAAAGAAACTGATTGCACTGGCTGTTGCCGGGGCACTCGCAGCCCCGGTGGTTGCATCCGCGCAGGGGACGAACGTCACAATCTTTGGTCGGGTGCAAGCTGAATACAGTCTTGTCGATTTTTCCGGTACGCCCAGCCAAGGAGCGCTGCAGGACAATTCCCGTTCGTCACGTTGGGGCCTGCATATTACCGAGGATCTCGGCAATGGCCTGAAGGCAAATGCCCGTCTGGAACAGGGCTTGAATGCTGGCTCGGGTTCGGCTACCACTCCTCGTGAGCAGTGGGTCGGTCTTTCCAGCAATAACTGGGGCGATGTTAAATTTGGCCGTGTTCAATCTCCTTTCAAGGACTTCGCTGGCGGCATGACGATTGATCCATTTGCTTATACCACCCTGCAAGCTGGCGGTTCGGGCGGCACCATGTCCGCGGGTGCCAATGGCCTGGGTTCGGGTGCAAACACCTTCGTCAACAGTGCTATTCGCTTTGATTCCGCAACCATAGAAGGGTTCTCCTTCGCCGCTTTGCTTATGCCGGGCGATGCGAATTCGCTAAATCCGCTTCAACAAGGAAGCCTAGCTGGTTTTGCACCCGGCGGCTTGGGTATCAATGGCAATACCGGGGGTAGAAATGGCGAGTTTGACGGCCAGGCTGCTGCCAAATACCATGCAGATTTCATGGGTATGGGATTTGATGTATTCGGTGGTTACTCCAGGGACAACGCCAACCAGACACAAAAAGCCCTCGGTCTGAAAACTGAAGAGGTATGGCGGGTCGGTGCTTCCTGGTCCATCGAGAATTTCAAGCTCAGCGGTCAATATGAGAACATCAACAATGCTATTGGCTCTTCAACTTGTAGCAGCGCCGCTTCTCTTACAGCGAATCCGCTTGACGCCCCTGGAAGCGGTTCAGGACAATGTAATTCCGCGATGAATGCTGGCGGTGATGGTAACATCTGGTTCGCGAGTGGCCAATACAGGTTGGGTAACACCACCCTGGTGGCCCAAGGCGGGATGACCAAAGCTCATGCAGGTGGTCTCGATGCGGCGGCAGGAGCACGCAAAGCCGACAGCTTTACGGTGGGCGCGATCCACAGTTTGAGCAAGCGCACCAGCATCTTCGGTGGCTATCAGCATGTATATGTGACTAATCCGAGTGGTGGTGTTAATAATGGCCAAAACCTCGATACTCTCGCTCCAGTTTATGCCACTGGCAATCGTGCTACCTATACGGTTGGTGTTCGTCACAATTTCTAAGAGTCAAGTCAGTTAGAAAAGGGGCGCTTTGGCGCCCTTTTTTTTGCTCGAATTTATGATGAAGGTACAGAGGGTTTTTTATCTCCGGGGGAGTCGCACTAAGGCTGAATCATGGCGCGTTTCTTAACCCTGAAGAGGCTGTGTGTTTAGTTTATAAAATATACGTGCTAATATACTGGCGCAATAAAAACGTCTCAATAAGAAGAAAAAAAATGAGGGGAATAACATAAAAACTGATATTGCGACGGAGGAAGTTTTGTAGTTTCAAAATATATAGAAAAAAACAGTGCGATTATTCGTGCGTGGCTCTCAATCAGTTTATTGAAGTTTTTTGGAGGATTCGCTCATGGGAGTTCCTTTGCGTCAACAGGTAGCTGTAGGCAGCTATCTGCTCAAGCAGAAATTGAAAGGAGTAAAAAAATATCCTTTAGTTTTAATGCTTGAGCCTTTATTTCGTTGTAATTTAGCCTGTGCGGGTTGCGGCAAAATTGATTATCCCGACGACGTTCTTGACCAGCGCCTTACATTTGAACAATGCATGCAGGCCGTGGATGAATGCGATGCACCCATGGTATCGATTCCCGGCGGCGAACCGCTGATACATAAAGAAATGCCACAAATCATTGCCGGGATCGTGGCCCGGAAGAAGTACGTTTATCTGTGTACGAATGCGCTTTTGCTGAAAAAGAAGATTAACGATTATACGCCCTCTCCTTTTTTGACTTTTTCCATTCACCTGGATGGCATGAAAGAAAGGCACGATGCCTCAGTTTGTCAGGACGGTGTTTTTGACCGGGCTGTTGAGGCAATAAAATTGTGCGTGGCGAAAGGATTTAGAGTCACCGTAAACTGTACCCTATTTCAGGGTGAGACTCCGGACGATGTTGCTGAGTTTCTGGATTACGCCATGGAGTTGGGTATTGAGGGTGCGACCATTGCGCCGGGATTCAGCTATGAACGCGCTCCCAAGCAGGATGTCTTTATTAAGGGGCAAGATACCAAGAAACTATTTCGGGGTATTTTTGAAATCGGCAAGACGCGCAACTGGAAATTGAATCATTCCAAGCTCTATCTTGATTTTCTGGCGGGTAACCAGGATTATGAGTGCACTCCATGGGGTAATCCAACTCGTAACATATTTGGCTGGCAAAAGCCCTGCTATTTATTGACGGATGAAGGTTATGCAGCAACTTTTCAGGAGTTGCTGGATGATACGCCTTGGGAAAAATACGGTAACAGCAGTAATCCTAAATGTGCCCAATGCATGGCCCATTGTGGTTATGAAGCAACAGCGGTTGAAGATACGTTGCAGCATCCATTGAAGGCATTACTAGCTTCTATGAGAGGTCCGAGGACGACAGGCGCAATGGTGGCTGAGCCTACGCCTAAATGGGTAACCGAGGAACTGAAATCCCGAAAAACAATTGGCGGTATTCCTGTCAAAGTCGAGCGATAACGGCAGGTACAATTACGCGGCAGGCAATGCGCGCCAGGGTTTCGATGACTAATCAATGTCATCGAAACCCTGCCTTGTTGCAAATTTGCAACTCGCTGGCAATTTTCCCGGCGACGGTTTTGCTTGCACACGACGCGAGCGATTGCCTATCACCGAATCCATCCGGTTCGAGACATGGTAGCCCGATGCTCGTCGTTAGCGCCACTATACTTCCATGACATCGATTTCAGCGCTAGAAATGGCGCGGTAACGTGCTTGCTGTAAAGGTTGTAATATGAAACTTGTTTATGTAATCAAGACTATACTGCAACTCCAGGTAATAATATTCATGTTGGGGTTCCTGCCGGTGTCCTGGGCCCAGAAACCAGACACCGGTGGTCCGGAACAAATCGTAAACCAGCTGCATGAAACATTGCTAAAGGCGATGCGCGAGGGTAAAAAAATCGGTTATAAAGGCCGCGTCGAATTGCTGGCTCCCGTCGTCGGCCATACTCACGATCTCGATTTTATTGCGCGCACTACCTTGGGAGCCAATTGGACGCAGCTGGATGCAGAACAGCAGCGTACTTTTACAGATGTTTTCCGAAGGCTCAGCATTGGTACCTATGCAGGGTGGTTTAAAAGCTACGACGGTGAGCGTTTTGAATTTCTGGAGCAACAGTCCATGCCACGGGATCAGATCCTGGTACGCAGCAGGCTGGTTCCATTGAAGGGTGAGCCGGTACGTTTCGACTATATCCTGCGTCATGGCAAAGGGGGTTGGCGCATCGTCAATATTCTTGCTGACGGTGTCAGCGATCTCGCGTTGAAGCGGGTTGAATATCGCGCTGTTCTTCAGCGCGATGGATTCTCGACACTCATTGATATGCTCAAAAAAAAGATCGTCCTGACTGAACAAAATTAACTAAAACGACGTAGTACCCAGGATCGATCTCCCGATTGTTTCCCGAAGGATGACCATACCAATCAAAGCTTCTCACAGCCGCATTTACGACATCTTCGCGCGCTGGACCACCATCTCCTATCGTTATGCTGCCTGGGTCCTTCTGGGAGCGTTACTGGTCGCTGTGGCGAGCAGCGTCTATGTTTCACGTCATCTCGGCATGAATACTGATACTACGGACATGCTTTCCGAGCATCTGCCGTTCCGTGTCAATATGAAGCACTACAATGAAACCTTTCCTCAAGACATGGAAACTCTGCTCGTGGTGCTGGAGGCACCCACACCCGAGCAGGCTTACGCGGCAACAGCCCGTCTTGCAGCGCATTTAAAACAGGACACCACGAATTTTCATGATGTCTATCCACCCAATGTGGATGATTTTTTCGCGCGTAATGGTTTGCTCTACCAAAGTCTTTCAGAACTGGAACAGACCACTGATCGCTTGGCCGCGGCACAGCCCTTGCTGGCGCATATCGCAGGGGATGTGACCTTGCCTACTTTTGTTTCTGTACTCAACGGTGCGGTGGAAGAACTCCGAAAAGGGCGCAGCATGGAACTTCAACCCGTGCTCAGAGGAATGAGCACGACCTTGGATGCGCGGCTTGCGGGTTCGCCCAAGGTGTTGTCATGGCAATCCCTGTTTCATGGCGAGCCACAGAAGAGCAGATATCAGGAGCTGATCGTAGTAAAACCGAGGCTTGATTACACCCTGTTATTTCCGGCTGAACAATCTATTGCCGCGCTGCATGCGGCGGCAATAGAAATCGGCGTGACGGTAGATGGGCCAGTGCGGTTACGCGTAACGGGTGAGGTAGCTTTAGCCGAAGAGGAACTCAACAGTTCGCTTCGTGGCATGGAGTATGCCGGAATTATCACATTTGTAATGGTGGCGGTAGTGCTCTATTTCGCGATGCGTACCGCTGGGCTAATACTCAACGTGCTGCTTTGCCTGACAATGGGCCTGATTCTTACCGCAGCTTTTGCTACGGCAACTGTCGGCCACCTGAACCTTATATCCATCGCTTTTGCGGTGTTATATATCGGCTTGGGGGCGGATTTTGCTATTCACTTTCTGCTGCGGTATCGCGAGGTGCTGGAAAGCGGCCTTCCGCGGACAGAGGCCATGCACGTGTCCGGTGGCGATGCCGGCGCCGCACTGACGGCATGTACAATCACCAACGCTATTGGCTTCTATGCATTCATCCCTACCGATTATAGTGGGGTAGCGGAGTTGGGGATCATTTCCGGCACGGGCATGATCATTAGTCTGCTGGTTACACTTACCTTAGGTCCTGCCTTACTACGTTATCTGCCGAAAAGACAACAAACCAAATCCATCACGAAGGGCTCGGTGGGCAAGGTGCTCGAGCTATCCTTGAAATGGCATAAACTGACTTATGCAGCAACCTTGGCAGCTGTGGTGGGCGCTATTGCTTTATTGCCTCAGGTGAGATTTGACTATAATCTGCTAAATATGCAAGATCAAAAAGGAGAAGCGGTGCAGGCTTTTCGCAAGCTTCTCGCTGACACCGACCATTCACCCTGGCATGCAGTTGTGCTGGCTAACGATCGTAGAGAAACAGAACGTTTAGCGCGCCGGCTGGCCGAACTTCCAGAAGTGAGCAAGGTAGTCACGATTCTCGATTTTGTACCAACGGAGCAGGAGGAAAAACTCTCGCTTATCGAGGAGATGGCGCTTACGATGGGGCCGATTACGGTGTCAACGAAGGATCGGCCTGTTGGAGAGGATGTCTCGCTGCGGCAGCGTAAAGCATTGGATGAACTGGCCGCTGCCTTAGACCGATTCCTGGCCGAGCGCCCCAATCATCCTGACTCCGTATCGATACGGAGTCTCAGGTCGTCCCTTGGTTTGTTGTTCGTTCAGCTCGATGCGGCCAGCGCCAGCGAAAGAGGAAAGCTGCTGTATGCTGTGGAGGAGGATCTGCTTGCAACATTGCCCTCGGCCTTGCAGACTCTTCGCACTGCTACCGAAGCCGCACCATTTAGTGAGCAGGATCTGCCCGCGTCGTTAGGCAGTCGCTGGCACAGCCGGACGGGCGAATACCGGTTGGCAGCCTATCCAGCAGAAGATCTCAATGACAATGATGCCTTGCGGCGTTTTGTGCGGGCGGTGCAACAAGTGGCGCCAGACGCTACCGGCGCGCCCATGGTGAGTCTTGAAGCAGGCGAGGCCGTTGTGGAGGCATTCGTTCAGGCTTTCTTGTTGGCGCTGGTGGGGATTATCGTATCATTGCTGATATTATTGCGCAGCGTGAAGTGCACCCTGTTAGTACTGACCCCCCTTTTGTTGTCTAGTTTGTTCACAGCCGCATTCACTATCCTGTTAAATGTGCCATTCAACTTCGCCAACATTATTGCTTTGCCGCTATTGCTCGGTCTCGGTATCGACAGCAGTTTACATATGGTGCATCGAAGTCTGAACAACGAGCTGGTCAGCGAAGTTTTGATTCACACCAGCACCGCGCGCGCCATTTTTTACAGTGCCTTGACCGCCTTGGTGGATTTTGCAAGCCTTATGTTTTCATCGCACCAAGGGACCGCCAGCATGGGGATAATGCTTACTGTGGGACTCACTTTTACTCTGGTTTGTACCCTTGTTATTCTGCCTGCGTTGCTGAGGTCTCCAATTCAAACCGCGAAAGTATAATGGCGGGACCATCACAGCGCTCCCCATCGCCGTGAACTTTGGCGCCACTACATCGCCTTACGTGGAATAAGTTACGCGCCATATTTAGTAATTATTGTTTATACTTCGCACCTTGAGGCGAGCTACCCCATTGCTGAATATAACAATCTTGCAAGATAACAGGAGCGTGTTTATCCTTAACCATGAAGTGTAACCATCCGACGATCGTTTTACTGCTGATATGCACAGCGCTGCTGACGGGTTGCGCTACCACTCGCCCGAACGATCAGCGAGTAGATCAGAGTATTGATTCGATCGATCCCAATGAGAAAACCAATCGTAAATTTTATAATTTTACGGATGCGGTCGACCGGAATATTCTGGCGCCTGTCGCTGACGTCTATATAAAGTATGTGCCGAATCCGATGCAGCGTTCGATTGGAAACTTCTACGACAATCTTGCCTACCCTAATGTAATTCTGAACGATTTTTTGCAGGGTAAGTTCCGCCAAGGACTTCAGGACAGTTTGCGATTCCTCGTCAATTCGACTATTGGTGGGGGAGGACTTTTCGATATGGCGTCGCCCATGGGCTTGGTGCAGCATGACGAGGACTTTGGGCAAACGCTCGGTGTTTGGGGTGTCAAAACAGGGTCTTATTTGTTTGTTCCCTTAATCGGGCCCAGCAGCTATCGTGACGCACCGGGCATCCCCGTCAGTATGTTCAGTAATGTTCTTTTTTATGCGGGTACCGTAACAAGTATCGCTATTACAGGTCCCGTAGCCGTTTTGGGTATCATAGATAAACGGGCGAGGTTAACCGGACCCATGCGCATTCGTGATGAGGCGGCGTTAGACCCATATCTATTCGTGCGAGAGGGGTTTTTACAACAGCGCAAGCACCTGATCTACGATGGAGATCCGCCACCCGAAAGCTACGATGATCCGTTGCATGAGGATGTCGTACACACTGAGCTCGCAGCGAAGCCGTTGCGTTGAGGTTGACGCCGGGCAGGCGCGGATGTGCGCTTGGAACCGGATCGTGTCTTAAATACAGGGTGCTGCCGGCGAAAACCAAGGGAGGTATAATAGCGATTCTCTTGGCAATCATCCAGCATCTGTCTTTTTGAATGTCATCCATTACTCATGAATTACCCTGCATGAAGTATGCAACACGGCAATTTAGGTAAGAAAAAATGAAAAGTTTTGAAGGTGCCGCAAGATTGTTTCCGCAAGATCCATACCCAAATTCAACCAATACAGTAGCGCTGGAGAATGGATTGGCCGCAGCGCGCTCGGCTCTGCTATCTTTACAGAAAGAGGATGGCCACTGGTGTTTTCCGTTGGAGGCCGACTGTACAATCCCGGCCGAATATGTGCTGATGATGCATTTCATGGACGATGTGGATGTGGATCTGGAAGTCAGGCTCGCCCGATTTATCCGTGAGAAGCAGGATCTTGAGCACGGGGGCTGGCCGTTATACTACGGTGGTGATTTTGATCTCAGCTGCACTGTCAAGGCATACTATTCCCTGAAGCTCGTGGGTGATTCCATGGATGCGCCGCATATGAAGCGTGCTCGCACAGCTATTTTAGAGCATGGAGGCGCAGCGCGGGCTAATGTGTTCACACGGATATTGCTTGCTATGTACGATCAGATTCCCTGGCGTGGTGTTCCGTTTGTCCCGGTGGAAATCATATTGTTGCCCCGCTGGTTTCCATTTCACCTTAGCAAAATTGCCTACTGGTCGCGTGCCGTGACGGTACCGCTCTCCATTCTGTGCAGCTTGAAAGCGCGCGCTGCGAATCGACGCAAAGTTCATATCCGCGAGTTGTTTACGGTTCCTCCGGAGGAAGATCACGACTATTTTCCAGTGCGTACTCGCCTTAATCGGATGTTCTTGCTCATCGAGCGCGTGGCTTCGCGATTCGAACCGTCGATCCCTAAAGCCCTACGCCGTTTTGCGCTACGCCGCGCGGAACGCTGGACTGTGGAGCGGCTTAACGGCGATTACGGTTTGGGAGGGATTTTCCCGGCTATTGTAAACGCCAGCGAGTCGCTGGCGTTGCTCGGCTATCCTTACGAGCATCCTTATCGGGAGCAGTGCCGCCAGGCACTTCGGGGGTTGCTGGTCGATGAAGGTGATCGTGCCTGGTGTCAGCCTTGCGCTTCGCCCGTATGGGACACTGTCCTTGCGTCTCTGGCATCACAGGAAGATTCCGGCGCGGATCAGAGGCCCATCCGGCAGGCCCTTGATTGGCTGATCCCCAACCAAATACTCGATGCGCCCGCGGATTGGCAAGAAGATCATCCTGATTTAAAAGGGGGTGGTTGGGCTTTTCAATATGCAAATCCTCATTATCCGGATCTGGACGACACCGCTGCCGTGGCTTGGGCATTGCATCAGGCGGATCCACAAGTTTATCGAGAAAGCATAGAGCGAGCGGCAGACTGGCTTGCCGGTATGCAATCTCGTAATGGCGGCTTTGCCGCTTTCGATACCGATAATACTTATTATTATCTCAATGAAATTCCATTCGCTGACCATGGGGCCTTGCTTGACCCCCCAAGCAGCGATGTCACTGCCCGTTGTACCGGTTTCTTAGCCCTGCACGGCAAATCCCGGCACAGGATTGCTGTGGAACGGGGGTTGGCCTATCTATTTCGCGAGCAGGAGCCCAGCGGGGCCTGGTTCGGGCGCTGGGGAAGCAACTATATTTACGGTACATGGTCGGTGCTGGAGGCTTTTCGGTTGGTGGGTCTGGATACCAATCACCTCGCTATTCGCCGTGCGGCACAGTGGCTGAAATCCGTGCAACACGATGATGGAGGATGGGGTGAAGGCAATGATACCTACTCCGAACCGCAACGGGCCGGGCAATTTGAGACAAGCACGTCATTTCAGACTGCCTGGGCGTTGCTCGGGCTGATGGCGGTGGGGGAAGGACGCAGCCATGAAGTGCAGCGCGGCATTGAGTACCTGCTGCGCCAGCAAGGCAATGATGGCCTCTGGGACGATCCCTGGTTTACCGCTCCGGGATTTCCGAGGGTTTTCTACTTGAGATATCACGGGTATACGAAGTATTTCCCGTATTGGGCTCTGGCTAGATTTCAAGCGCTTCCACAAAAGACGTCTGTTTGAGCATGATAGTAGGCATCGTCACCGCCCTGCGGGCGGAGGCTCGTTGCGTTACTTCGCTTCGCTTACCCTTTAACCAAATGATTAACTTGGGTGAAAACGCAGCGATATGGCTTTGCGGAATGGGTGAAGAGGCCGCCTGGGAGGCGGCAGAGGGGTTAAGGGCGGGAGGGGTGACTTCTCTGATGAGTTGGGGGCTTGCCGGTGCATTGGATTCGCGCCTGCGTCCGGGTGATCTGATATTGCCCGAATCGATCTATGCCGGTCGTCCGTTGCAAGTGGATTTGAACTGGCGCGCCCGTCTGCGCGCGTTGCTGCCCGGTCGCTTGAATGTCACAGGTGGCATGTTGGTTGCCAGTAAGCACGTGCTGACCTCAGCAAATGCAAAAAAAGATTTGGCGCAAGCGACCGGCGCCTGTGCTGTGGACATGGAGAGTGGCGCGGTGGCGGAAGCTGCTGCCCATGCCGGCATACCCCTCCTGGTTGTGCGGGCAATTTCGGATCCAGCCGAGTTTTCGCCGCCTTCGATTCTGCTTGGTGCGGTACGTAGCGACGGCAGCGCGGATCTGGGGCGCTTGCTGCCATTGTTGCTGCGGCGATCGGTAACTCTCGCCACACTGCTGCGACTAGCGGTAGATTCGCGTGCCGCATATTCTACGCTGTCTACAGTAGGGCGATATGCAGGCGCGGAAATGGGAATCGCGAATCCTTCTTCGGATACCAGGCGAACCAGCAAAGGGTAAAGTATGTATTCCTCCGCGTAAATTCAAAGCAAGCGTCGAAGGGAACGGACCTCAGTTCAATCAATTGGAGAGTGGAATTCTCGGAGTAATAAGGCTTTACGGGAGATAAAAAAATACCGCAATCTTAGCTGTACAGGCAGTTGCGTTTGTATTAGAAAAAAAGTTTTAATGATGGGGAACAGGGTCGTCGATTGTCTAACGATCGGCAGTTCTAAAATAAAGTCGTCATATTACTTGAGAATTCACTCTGTTAAAGAGTAGAATATCCGCCTTTCGCATCAGGCATTTAATGGAGAGTACCCATGCCAATCACAACCGATCAAAAAGCACAGGTAGTGCGCGACTATCAGCGAGTCGCTGGAGATACCGGTTCGCCCGAAGTGCAAGTGGCCTTATTGACCACCCGTATCAATGATCTGGCTAATCATTTCAAGGCGCACGTCAAGGATCATCATTCCCGCCGCGGTTTATTGCGCATGGTGAGCCGGCGCCGCAAACTGCTTGATTACCTAAAGCGCAGCAGCGCCGATAGTTATCGTACGTTGATCGAACGCCTTGGCCTGCGCAAATAGGACGTCGATCCTAGTTGAGTAATAGAGGTTGCATGAAATTGCCTGTTTTTCCGATGGCGATAGTAAAAATTTCGCGTTGTATCGTGACCGGGAGTAAAGCCGGAATGATTTTATTGAAAAGGGTAGTTAATTGAAAGCAATTAAAAAAAGTATTACTTACGGATCTCATCAACTAACGCTGGAAACGGGTGAAATAGCAAGACAAGCGCATGGAGCGGTGATGGTTACCCTGGATGACACCGTAGTTCTGGTTACGGTGGTGGGCGCGAAAAATGCTAAACAAGGGCAGGATTTTTTCCCCTTAACGGTGGATTATCAGGAGAGAACTTATGCCGCCGGTAGAATCCCGGGAAGTTTCTTTAAACGTGAAGGCCGCCCATCGGAAAAAGAAATCCTTACTTCCCGCTTGATTGACCGTCCCATCCGCCCGCTATTTCCCGAAAGTTTTTACAATGAGGTTCAGATTGTTGCCACGGTTCTGTCGTCCGATAATGAAGTGGATGCTGACATACCCGCGCTTATAGGTGCTTCTGCCGCGCTAGTGCTTTCTGGTATTCCCTTCGATGGCCCTATTGGCGCCGCCCGTGTCGGCTACATCAATGGTGAATATATCTTGAACCCCACCACTACTCAACTGAAGCAAACCCAGTTGAACTTGGTGGTGGCGGGCACTCAACACGCTGTGCTGATGGTGGAGTCCGAGGCAATGGAGCTATCAGAGGACATTATGCTGGGCGCGGTCATGTACGGTCATCAGGAAATGCAGACGGTAATTGCTGCCATCAATGATCTTGCCGACGATGCGGGAGTTACCGCGTGGGACTGGGTACCGGCGAAAAGGGATGCCGATTTGGCCCAAAAAATCACTGATTTGGCAGAAATGGATTTGCGTGCCGCATTCCAATTGCGGCAAAAACAGGCGCGGTCTGAGGCCATAGATAGCATCTGGAGAAAGGTTTTTGCTGAAGTTGGCGTTGATACGGAAGATGGGCCGGATGGGCAATCTGTCAAGGAAGCCTGCTTTGCCTTGGAATCAAAAATCGTACGCACCCAGATTCTCGATGGCGAGCCTCGTATAGACGGGCGTGATACTCGTACCGTTCGTCCTATTTCGATCCGCAACGGGCTATTGCCTCGTACACACGGTTCTGCCCTTTTTACCCGTGGGGAAACCCAGGCGCTTGTAGTTGCAACCTTGGGTACAGGGCGGGATGAACAAAAGATAGATGCATTGCAAGGAGATTACTCCGAGCGTTTTATGCTTCATTACAATATGCCGCCTTACGCTACTGGCGAAACAGGCCGCGTAGGTACGCCCAAGCGTCGCGAAATTGGTCACGGACGGTTGGCCAAGCGAGCTCTGGTTGCGGTGTTGCCTTCCGCCGAAGAGTTTGGTTATTCCTTACGAGTGGTATCGGAGATCACTGAGTCGAATGGCTCCAGTTCTATGGCGTCGGTTTGTGGAGGTTGTCTTGCATTAATGGATGCGGGCGTGCCGTTAAAAGCGCATGTAGCAGGTATTGCCATGGGACTGATCAAAGAAGGCAACCGCTTTGCCGTGTTGACTGATATTCTCGGTGATGAAGATCACCTGGGTGATATGGACTTCAAGGTGGCTGGCACCGAGACAGGCATTACCGCGTTGCAGATGGATATCAAGATTCAGGGCATCACCAAAGATATCCTGCATGCCGCGCTGATACAGGCCAAAGAAGGACGCATGCATATTCTTCAGATTATGAAGCAGGCACTCCCTTCAACGCGTGAAGATATTTCCGAACATGCCCCGCGTATTATTAAAATAAAGATCAATCCTGAGAAAATCCGGGACGTAATTGGTAAAGGTGGAGCGGTAATCCGTGCGTTGACCGAAGAAACTGGCACCACTATCGATATCGCCGACGATGGCACCGTTATGATAGCCTGCATTAACGCCGAGGGCGGCGAGGTGGCAAAAAAACGCATCGAGGATATTACCGCCGAGGTCGAAGTAGGCAGAATATACGATGGAACTGTATTGAAGCTTCTGGATTTCGGCGCGATCGTCAGCGTCTTGCCTGGAAAGGATGGTTTGTTGCATATCTCGCAAATTGCCAACGAGCGCGTCAACAATGTTGCCGATCATCTTAAGGAGGGTCAGGCGGTGCGTGTCAAAGTCTTGGAAGCCGATGACAAGGGACGCCTACGTCTTAGCATGAAAGCGGTTGCTACCGAGGATATCGACCACGCCGCTTCGTAAATTAATTGGAGTCTATAAAGACTATCAAGATTTAGTTCTTTCGTTTAAAAAGCCCCCATCGTTAGATAGGGGCTTTTCGTTTTCTTGGTCGCAGATAACGGATAGATGCATAGTCTACAGGAAACGATAATTACATTATTTGGCTACCTGTTTTTCTCTTATCTCGTCGAGCGTCTTGCAATCTATGCAAAGGGTCGCGGTAGGGCGGGCTTCGAGGCGTTTCAGGCCAATTTCAATGCCACAACTATCGCAATAACCATAATCACCCGTGTCTATTTTGGCGATAGTTTCGTCAATTTTCTTGATTAGTTTACGCTCACGGTCGCGATTGCGTAATTCTAGCGCTATGTCTGACTCTTGGCTGGCGCGATCATTAGGGTCGGCGAAAATCGTGGCTTCGTCTTGCATGGTATGTACCGTTCGATCAATATCCTGTCCCAATCCAACTTTAATGCCTTTCAGGATGTTCCGGAAATGCATAAGCTGCTTGGAACTCATGTAGCTTTCTCCTTTTTTCGGCTTGTAATGAGTGGCTTGTTTACGCAGTTCTTGCGGCATTTTGAGTATTCCCTTTATATTCCCAGTTACGTATGAAGATGCTTTTTACAGAAAAATATATTATACAGCAAGTAGATGTATTGCCATCTGAAGTGTCGCGCGCCAAACTCCATTCAACAGATAAAGCCCTGGAGCAGCAAATGAAAGAAGCTCAGATGAAATGCTTGTCGACAAGAGATATTAAAAGCGCATGATTCATTTGAGCCTATGGAGGGCCTCCGGTCAGTCTGTTAGCATGAGATACCCCTGCACGAACAGCACGAATTCTTGCAGAATTCCCATTGCTTGGATACCCCTTAAAGAAAATAAATACCACATCCCAATAATGGTTCAGAAGAGCTACCGCCACAGGCAATTTCTCTTATTTTTACAGATTTCGCCCAGTCGATACGTGAGACGTCTCCTTCATATCCCGGCATATGTCCAACTGACACCGCTTCACTGAGTCGAATCTCGGACGTAAGGAAGCCGATACACGACTGTTTTCAATTTGTGACATAATATTTCGTCCAAAACCTGGGAGAAGATATTATGCGCGATAAAAAAACAATGATTTCCTTCGCGGTGGGTTCTGCCTTTGCCGCTACGCTTTGTGCTGTGCCGATCGCCTCTGCAGCTGACAGCCCTTTTGCAGTTCAATCTATAGATAAGGGATATATGCTGGCTTACGCTGATAAGGTAGACCCCAATAAATATGGTGAAGCAAAATCTGGCGAAGGCAAATGTGGCATGTCGATGGTGGACGCCAACAAGGATGGCAAGGTCACCAAGGAAGAATTTCTTAAGCATCACGAAGCCATATTCGACAGGATAGATGCTAATAAGGATGGCGCTATCGATCAGCCGGAAGCTGATCGCTATGGCGGGACGAAACCGAGCGCAACACCACCCGCCACAGCTCCGCATGGTGGGATGAAAAAGTAAACTCTCTTTCCCATGAAACTCATGGGTCTGGATGGCGTGGGGTTGGGTTTTCGGCGCGAGTTGATTCCGGCATTGAAAACCCATGTTCCCGATGGCATCGATTTTTTCGAAATTGCTCCGGAAAACTGGATTGATCTCGGTGGTGCGCCAGGGCGTGATTTGCGGGCTTTCACCGAACGCTATCCTTTTGTTTGCCATGGCTTGTCACTCTCGATTGGTAGCCCGGCACCATTGGATGAGGCATTACTGCATAAAATTCGACAGTTCCTGGACCAGCATCGAATTCTTTTTTATACCGAACACCTCTCATACTGCTCCGATGATGGGCATTTATACGATCTGCTTCCGATTCCTTTTACCGGAGAAGCAGTGAAGTACGTTGCCGCTCGCGTCCGCCGCGCTCAGGATATTCTGGAGCGCCGCATCGCATTGGAGAATGCCTCGTTTTATTTGCGAGCGCCCATTGCTGAATTGAGCGAAGCAGACTTTATCCGTGCCGTGTTAACCGAAGCGGATTGCGACCTGCATCTCGACGTCAATAACGTCTACGTCAATAGCATTAACCACGCCTATGATCCAGTCGAATTTATCCGTGCCATGCCAACCGAACGTATCGTCTACATGCATATGGCTGGGCATTATAAAGAAACGGAGAATCTGATTATCGATACTCACGGTGCAGACGTGATCGATCCCGTATGGGCATTGCTCGATCAAACCTACGGTATTCACGGCGTAGCACCCACGCTGCTGGAGCGCGACTTTAATATCCCTCCTCTTAATGAGCTGATGCGTGAAGTCCAGCGGATTAGCCTGATTCAGAATCGGCATGCCGATGCGACCCATGCCCGCGCCGCTTCCTGAATTTCAGCGGTACCAATACGCTTTCACGGCGCATATCCGCGACCCGAAGGTAAACCATTGTCCCCGCGGCATTGACGCGCAGCGTATGCTGATTTACAGAAGGCTGGTTTACAATAATATTGAGAGTTTTTTGTTGAGCTGCTTTCCGGTACTCAGGAAAGTGCTGGGGACGCGCAGGTGGGGACGGCTCGTGCGTGCTTTCCTAGCCACGCATCGTAGCCATTCACCCTTCTTTCGCCAGATACCCGATGAGTTCATTCAATTCCTGCAAAGTGAAGGAACGCTGTCTGGCAATTTTCCGGAATTCGCACTGGAACTCGCACACTATGAATGGGTAGAACTGGTACTCTCTACCTCGATCGTCGCGCCGGAGTGGGATCGGATCGATGCCGAGGGCAGCTTGCTTGAACAGCGTCCGGCTCTTAATCCGGTATTTGCCAATCTTCGTTATCGCTGGCCCGTGCATTATATCGGGCCACGCGTTCGAATAAAGCCGGCAGAAACCTTTTTACTGGTATTCCGCGACACCAGCGATGCGGTCCGGTTTACGGAAATCAACCCATTTACTTCGCGCCTTATAAGTCTATTGGAGACTGCTGAGTACACGGGCCAAGCCGCTCTTGAAATCATTGCTACAGAAAGTCGTCATCCCTCGCTCGAAGCCGTGCTTCAGGGGGGGCTGACAGTAATGCAAGATTTGCGAGCACGCGGTGCGCTGCTGGGCGTCCTGAGTTAACGATGTCCGGGATGGATTGGAACGAGGTAAATGCCTCCAAAGAGGAACCTAATCGCGCTCTGCTCTACGTCAACGGTTTCTCATGCCAGCAAGAAACCAGTATGAGGCGCTCTGAGGCTAGGGCGGGATTTTGCTCCTGCTGTGAATTGGTCGGCATAACAAAAATCCGATTATGTCATTACACATAGGCCTTCATGTGAAGATCAACCCATTGAACTTAAATAAAATTTCATATGATACGCTGGGTCATTACAATGAACATGCCGAGCATTTCTGGGAAGGTACGCGCAATCATGATGTCCGGCAAAATATGGCGGAGTTGCTACGGCACGTTGAGAGTGCGGCGCCTTATACCCTACTGGATTTTGGCTGTGGGCCGGGTCGCGACCTCAAGGCTTTTACTGAGCTCGGTCATATCGCTGTGGGACTGGATGGCGCCAGACGCTTTGTTGAAATGGCTCGCACTTATAGCGGATGCGAAGTATGGCAGCTGGATTTTCTGGAGCTCGATCTGCCGCATGGCTACTTCGATGGAATATTTGCCAATGCGTCGCTTTTTCATGTTCCTGGCTGTGAGCTGCCGCGCGTGCTGAAAGAGTTGCGCATAACGCTGAAACCGCGTGGTGTCCTGTTTAGTTCCAACCCGCGCGGGAATAATGAAGAAGGATGGAACCATGGTCGTTATGGCGCATACCATGACATCGAGAAGTGGCGGGATTATATGACATCTGCGGGATTCATAGAAATTAATCACTATTACCGCCCTACTGGCCAGCCGCGCGAACAACAGTCGTGGCTGGCCAGCGTATGGCGTAAGGCGGATTTATAAAGCGGGTTCATTGCGACGCGCCGATGAAATTAGAGAAAGAAGTCATCGTGATAGGTGCGGGTGCGGCGGGGATGATGTGCGCGATTGAAGCAGGCAAGCGGGGACGTTCGGTAATGCTGCTGGACCACACGTTTAAGCTTGCAGAAAAGATTCGTATTTCGGGTGGCGGACGGTGCAACTTTACAAATCTTTCCACCAGGCCGGAAAATTTTCTGTCACACAACCCCCATTTCTGCCGATCGGCATTAGCACGCTTCACCCCGCAAAACTTTGTCGCTCTAGTAGAGAAACATGGTATCGGTTACCATGAAAAAAAATTGGGACAATTGTTTTGCGACGGCAGTTCGCAACAAATCATCGATCTGTTGTGGCATGAGTGCGACGCGGCAGGAGTCGAATGGCAAATGCCCTGTCGAGTGCATAGGACCAGTCGTATCGATGCTTCTGCGGGTGGATTCGTCCTGGAAACTGATCGGGGCACGGTGACTACCCGTTCATTAGTTATCGCGACCGGTGGTCTATCTATTCCGCAAGTCGGTGCAAGCCCTTTCGGCTATGAAATTGCCCAGCAATTTGGCATCCCCGTCACGCCGCTGCGGCCAGCACTTGTTCCCCTAATTTTCGCGCCCGAACAATTTTCGCGTTTCTCCGAGCTTTCAGGCGTAACGGTTGACGCCGCTGTTAGCTGCAACGCTGCATGCTTTCGCGAAAATCTATTACTTACGCATCGTGGCTTGAGCGGTCCGGCGATATTACAGATTTCGTCTTACTGGCAACCAGGAACCCCAATTTATATCAATTTGTTATCAAATATCGATGCAGCGGCGTGGCTTCAAGATCACAGACATAGCACCGCGTTACTGCCAAATTTGCTGACGCAATATCTGCCTAGACGTTTTGCACAGGCTTGGTGCGAAGTCATAGTGGAGAGTCAGCCCGCCCGACCGATAAACCAATATAGTGAAACCGAATTAAAGCAGATTGCTGCACAATTGCATAAGTGGGAAATTACCCCAAGCGGTACCGCAGGTTACAAGAAAGCGGAGGTGACTCTTGGTGGGGTGGATACCCGTGAATTGTCATCCAAGACGATGGAAGCGAAAAAAGTACCCGGATTATATTTTATCGGTGAAGTCCTGGATGTAACCGGACATCTGGGTGGATTCAATTTCCAGTGGGCTTGGGCATCCGGTTATGCCGCGGGACAATATGTGTAGTGTCAGTACATTCATCAGCGGCGCACTATTGGCTTTCTTTCCTCTTCTTCCCTAGAGATGGAAGGTATATGTTGGCGGGCTTGAAAATGGCTCTGGCTCGGTATTGTCTTCGGTGTTCGGTCTCACCTGCTTCACTTCAACCCCCAACCCGGAAATTATATTAACGGCCACGTCCCCCTGAGCGCTGCAGCACGGGCGCGCGACCAGAGGAGGGTCCTGAAGGTATCCGGGGGGCGCGCGGTTTAGCGCTTGGCTGGCTTCTTCGTTGACTACGTCCAGGTAGTCCGGGTAGCGTACGGCGTTGTCCCCCGCCGCTCCCATTCACTATCGGCTCGGCCCTGATGCGCGGGTCCGGCTCAAAACCAGCGATAACTTTATTAAATAAATCTCGTTTGATCAGTCTTTCTATATCCGTTAACAGCTTGAGCTCATCTACGCACACTAGTGATACCGCATCTCCTTCTGCCCCAGCACGGCCAGTGCGCCCGATACGATGGACATAATCCTCCGGCACGTTGGGCAATTCAAAGTTGACCACATGCGGTAATTCGCTGATATCGATTCCGCGTGCGGCAATGTCGGTTGCCACCAGTACCTGGAGGCTACCGGTCTTGAATTCCGCCAGTGCCCGAGTGCGCGCCGACTGGCTTTTGTTGCCATGTATAGCGAGCGATGGGATACCATTCGTGACCAGATGCTCAGCCAGTTTGTTGGCGCCGTGCTTGGTGCGTGTGAACACCAGTACCTGCGACCAGTGGTGCTGCTTGATAAGATGGGCAAGCAGGTCACGCTTTCGCTCACGATCTACTGGGTGCACGACGTGTGTTACGTTGTCGGCGGTTGCGTTGCGGCGCGCGACTTCAATCATCGCCGGATGGTTGAGCAAGCTTTCCGCCAGCGCTCGGATCCCGTCGGAAAAGGTGGCAGAGAACAGCAGATTCTGCCGCTGTTTGGGCAACAGCACGAGTATCTTTTTTATGTCGCGAATGAAGCCCATGTCGAGCATGCGGTCAGCCTCGTCCAGCACGAGAATTTCAATATGCGACAGATCAAGCGTTTTTTGCTGCACATGATCCAGCAAGCGTCCTGGGGTGGCTACCAGAATATCCACGCGACTTTTCAGGCGGGTAATTTGCGGATTGATGCTGACTCCGCCGATCATTACCATCGAACTCAATTTCAGGTATTTTCCATAATCGCGTATGCTTTCTTCCACCTGTGCTGCGAGTTCTCGAGTAGGGACGAGAATTAACGCACGGATCGGCGGCCGTCCGCTGGAGGGCCCTTTTATGCTCCTGTTAGACAAGCGATGCAATATAGGTAAAGTAAAGCCGGCAGTCTTGCCGGTACCGGTTTGGGCGCCAGCCAGCAAGTCGCCCCCCGCCAGCACAGCGGGGATTGCTTGTAGCTGGATAGGAGTCGGGTCAGTGTAGCCGCATTCGGTGACGGCACGAATGATTTCATCGGACAGGCCGAAAATAGTGAAAGACATAGAATTCCAAGAGTAAAATCGGCCTGTCGCCCCGTTTACGAGACGCCAGTCTTAGGCAGATGGGTAAAGTTTGAAAAAACAGAATGGGCGTGGAGACATGGAGCAAACGCCGCAGGTTAGAATTATAACAGGTTACACGTCAACCCGCCGTTTAACTGCGATGCATCTTTCCATACGAAGCAGAAGTTAAAGCACGTAGCGGGCTAAATCCTCGCTTTGTGACAAGCTGTTGAGCCGTCCATCCACGTATGTGGCATCAATAACGATGGTATTGCCACTATGTTTTGCGGCATCGAAGGAAATCTCTTCCAGAAGTTTTTCCATCACGGTATAAAGACGCCTGGCGCCGATGTTCTCGGTTTTTTCGTTGACCGCAAAGGCAATCTCCGCGAGACGTTTAACCGCATCGGGTGTAAATCCCAGCTTGATTCCTTCAGTTCCCAATAGCGCCTCGTATTGGCGTATCAGACAAGCGTCGGTGTTGGTGAGGATTTGTACAAAATCGTCAGCGCTAAGACTTGTCAGTTCCACGCGAATGGGAAAGCGCCCCTGCAATTCGGGAATTAGATCGGAAGGCTTGGCGAGGTGAAATGCGCCGCTGGCGATGAACAGAATATGATCAGTTTTGATCATGCCATATTTGGTGGAAACGGTGGTGCCTTCCACCAGTGGTAGCAAGTCCCGCTGTACGCCCTGACGCGATACATCCGCGCCGGAAGTTTCGGAGCGGCTTGTAATCTTGTCGATTTCGTCCAGGAACACGATGCCGTTCTGCTCAACGTTCTGCACTGAACGAAGCTTCAGTTCGTCATCATTGACGAGCTTGGATGCTTCTTCATCGGTGATGAGCTTCATCGCCTCACGGATTCTCAGCTTACGTGTTTTTTTTCTTTCCCCGCCCAGATTCTGGAACATACCCTGAATTTGCGTGGTAAGTTCCTCCATCCCCGGCGGGGCGAAGATTTCCATGTGAGTATGTGTTGCGGCCACTTCGATTTCAATTTCTTTGTCGTTTAGCTCGCCTTCACGCAGTTTCTTGCGGAATTTCTGCCGGGTAGCATTGTCGCCTTCAGCAACTTCCATTTGTGAACCCATCTCCCTTGCAAGCGGTAGCAATACGTCGAGGATTCGCTCTTCAGCATGGTCTTCCGCGCGGGTTCGCATTTTTTGGGCTTCCTGTTCGCGGGACTGCTTGATGGCGGATTCCACCAGATCGCGAATGATAGAATCCACATCGCGTCCGACATAACCCACCTCTGTGAACTTGGTTGCTTCTACCTTAATGAACGGCGCATCGACGAGTTTCGCCAGACGGCGCGCGATTTCGGTCTTGCCAACGCCGGTAGGGCCGATCATCAGAATATTTTTTGGCGTGATTTCCTGTCGCAGAGGGTCCATTACCTGCTGCCTGCGCCAGCGATTTCTGAGCGCAATGGCCACGGATCGCTTGGCGGCATCCTGACCGATGATGTGCTTGTCCAACTCGTGGACGATTTCCTGTGGAGTCAGTTGGGACATGGTTTCAGGCATCAGTGGTAAATGGCAGGATGTGAAAAAATAAAACGAGAAGCAGGGTTTGAAACATCTGATAGGCGGAGCAGAACGTGCTTCCCTTGTATTTCACCTCGCGTCTCGCTGTCCACGTTTTGAGTTTGCTCATTACTCCAGAACCTCGATTATATGGTTCTGATTGGTATAGATGCACAGGTCGCCAGCGATGGTAAGTGACTTCTTGACGATTTCCAGCGGTGTAAAGCTGGTATTCTCCAGAAGCGCGCGCGCGGCAGAATGAGCGTAAGAGCCGCCGCTTCCGATCGCAGCAAGCCCAAGCTCAGGCTCAATTACATCACCCGAGCCCGTGATAATCAGGGTAGTTCCTGGGTCGGCTACGATCAACATCGCTTCCAGTCGGCGCAAAATGCGATCGGTGCGCCAATCCTTCGCCAACTCAACTGCTGAACGCATGAGGTGCCCCTGATGTTTTTCAAGCTTGCCTTCAAAACGCTCGAACAAGGTAAAAGCATCGGCTGTGCCGCCTGCAAATCCCGCGAGAATTTTGTCGTGGTAGAGCCTGCGCACCTTGCGGGCGCTGGCCTTGGCTACAATAGCGCCCAGAGTTACCTGGCCATCGCCCCCAAGCGCGACTTGAGTGCCGCGTCGCGCCGAAAGTATGGTAGTGCCGTGATATTCCTGCATGAGTTAACGCGAGATGATTGAGAGCAAAGATTATAACGCTGATTCGCAGAAAAAATGCAAACTGTACAGTTAGTGTTTATACGGGAGTTCAACCTTTCTTTTTTGCTCGCGGATGAGTCGCATCGTATACCTTCGCCAAATGTTGAAAATCAAGATGGGTATAAATCTGCGTAGTGCTGATACTGGCGTGTCCCAGCATTTCCTGTACGGCCCGCAAGTCGCCACTCGACTGCAGCAGGTGGGAGGCAAACGAATGCCGAAGTACGTGGGGATGGATATTGGCGCTGATTCCTTGCCGCATTGCCTGAATTTTCAGCCGCTGACTGATTGACCGCGAACTGATGTTTTTTCCATACCGCGACACGAATAACGCGGTGGTCCCCGCTTTGGCCAAGGTTTCACGTAATTTCATCCATTCGCGCAAAGCCTGCGTGGCCTGGCTGCCTATGGGCACGATTCGGGTCTTGCTACCTTTCCCTGTGACGCGCGCTGTGCCGTCGGAAAAGCTCAGGTCAGCGGGTTTTAAACTGGTAAGTTCCGCCAGTCGTAGCCCCGAGGAGTAGCATAGCTCGAACATGGCTTTGTCCCGCAATGCCATTAAGTCATCATCGACAGGAA
Source organism: Nitrosospira sp. (assembly GCA_013697655.1). Classification (GTDB taxonomy): domain Bacteria; phylum Pseudomonadota; class Gammaproteobacteria; order Burkholderiales; family Nitrosomonadaceae; genus Nitrosospira. The sequence goes on along the minus strand of JACCWK010000051.1, from coordinate 2,361 downwards.
ACTCCAGCAGTTTCGCCGCCTCATCGGGTGAGAGGGTATGAGGCAGGGCTCTCGGCGATTTTGGCGCATGTACCCCGGCGCAAGGATTGCAGACATAGCCGTGGTCTCGGGTCAGATAATTGTAGAAGCCACGCCATGCTGACAACCTCCTTGCTAGACTCCTGCCGGAGAAACCCTTCCCGTGAAGCTGGGCTATGAACCGGCGAATGTGATGGACTTGCAGTTGGTCGAGGGATGTTTCCTTTGCGAAGTTCAACAAGACGGTAATGTCACGTGCGTAACTCTCGCAAGTAAGCGGTGATAAACGCCGCTCATTGGCCAGATGAAAAAGATATGCGGCAGCGAGTATGGCCGCGTTATCGCCGGACATGATATTACCTTTTGCGTCTCTTGGAATATCCGAACTCATTATTCGCTCTTCAGAATTCTCCGGCCGGCCTGTACCGGGCCAATGCAGCGCTTACAAGCTCGCCAAGCTGTGTCAGATAAATGGTCCCCATTTCTGGATAAAATCGTTGTGAATCTTCGCTGCCCATTACTAAAAGACCGATGGTTTGCTCCGCTCGCAAGGGTGCCATCGCAAATGAGCGCAGACGGAGGGCATCCTTTCCAAAAAAGCTTTTGATTTCATCCAATACATGAGGACCACAGTAAGGACGCAACAGGCTTTCGGCCACGATACGGACATCCACACTCGTTGCTGTAAATTCCGGCAAAGCCGGACCTTCGCCGGTTATGTCCCATAACCGTAGCGCCATATGCGGTATGGAAAAATCTTCGCTCAGGTTAAAATGTAGTCCATGCAACAAATCGCTTAGACGGGTGAAAGTGAGTAGCGTGACCGCCAGACGGTGCATTTTTTCACTAAGTGCGCCGTTTTCTTCGCCGAGTCTGACCAATTCACCCAGTTTCTCTTGCAGGACACGGTTCTTATCTCGCAGCGTAACGATTTGCCGCTCGCTGATGGGAATAGCTCTGCCACCGTGAGGATGAGGCACCTGAATGTCTGTCAGCATGTCGGCATATTCCTCAAAAAATTCGGGATGCTTCCGCAGATATTGGGCTATTTCTTCCGAATTGAATTTCATATTTTTCCCCGATGGAATTTCATAAGAACGCATTTATAAATTCGACGTTTTGAGTAAGCTTATTTGCCAATTGCGGACGTGAATTAGGTAGGCGGTAATGCGCGCGGATATTCACAAATTTGAATTTATTGAGGTGATCATAAGTCAATCTCTCCGTCAAACACGGCAACAGCAGGACCAGTCATCCAGACTGGCTCGTTTCCACCTCCCCAGCGTACAACCAAATCGCCGCCGCGAAAACTGACTCTGACCGTTGACTCCAGCAGCCCCAGTTTGATTCCTGTCACCACGGCGGCACAAGCGCCAGTGCCGCAGGCGAGCGTTTCACCCGTGCCGCGTTCATATACTCGCAGCCGAATATGACCGCGATCCATTACCTGCATATATCCGGCGTTCACCCACTGGGGAAAACGAGGATGCCGCTCGATCAGCGCGCCTTCAGTCAGTACTGGCGCATGATTCACATCCGCTACCAGCTGCACCGCGTGAGGATTTCCCATGGATACTGCGCTGATTTCTACTTGCCTGTCATCGATATTGAGTGGATAGGTCAGTGCGCGTTTTCCGGTGATAAAAGGAATCTCTTGAGGCTCAAATTTCGGCGCGCCCATGTTGACCGTTACTTCTCCATTGGTCTCCAACCTGGGAATGATCAGACCACCGAGCGTTTCAACGCGAATTTCATTCTTTTTTGTCATTCTCCGATCATGCACATAGCGAACGAAACAGCGCACGCCATTGCCGCACTGTTCCACTTCGCCGCCATCGGCGTTAAAAATGCGATAGCGAAAATCGGCATCGCCTTCGGCTGATTCTATCAGCAGAATCTGATCACAGCCGACGCCAAAATGACGGTCGGCAAGCAGGTGTAATTGCTCAGAACTCAGGGAGGGAGACTGATTCACGCAGTCAATGACAACGAAATCGTTGCCCAAGCCATGCATTTTTGTGAACTTGAATTTCATTAATTGGACCTACCGGTTACGTTCAACAATGGTCACCGACGCGAGTCGCGTATAATCGCGCTGCGCTAGCATGTATTCTGCTAGCATGTATTCTATCTGCTCTAACGAGATAATTTTCATGCACTGGATGGGCCTTATTGCTTCGGCCCTGTGAAGTATTAAGCCGCATAGCGAACCCGGAGATCCTGGAAGTAGCCAATAACGCGCTCAGGGTTTTGCTCCAGCATCGCCATATGATCGTTCGCGGCCTCGCGCAACTTGGTCTTGGTTCTGACCGGTACGCGCTTGCCCATCTCCTGTTTCAGATC